>JAJYNS010000101.1:0-26729 GCA_021786195.1 Actinomycetes bacterium
GCTAGGCCTGGAGCTCGATCGCGACCTGTGGCGGGTCGCGCAGCGAGTTGTGCACGGTGCAGTGGGAGGCCGTCGCGAGCAGCGCCGCCCGGCGCTCCTCGGGGACCCCGGCGGGCACCTCGAGGCGCAGCCGGATCCCGCCCACCCTCGACGGCCTGGCCGCCATCTCGTACTCGGCCGTCACCGACAGGCCCTCGGCCCGAAGCCCGTGCCGCGCGAGGTAGCGCCGCGCGTAGAAGGCGACGCAGGCGGCCAGGCTGGCGACGAACATCTCGGTCGGCGTCGCCGCGAGGTCCTCCCCGCCGTCTGTGACGGGCTGGTCGACGAGGAGCTCGTGCTCGCGCACCGAGATGGAGAACCTGTCGCCGGACTCGTGGTCGACCCGCAGGGTCGTGACCGCGGGGCTCATCGGGCTCGACTATCGCGACCGCCCGCGCCGGGCCACCAGGGCCGTTCGGCCCCCACGCGCCCTTTGCGGCCCGGGCGCCGGCTGAAGAGGACCGCATGCCTCGCCGGGCGCCCGGCGAGGCCCCACCGGGCGATGGTAGGTTGCGAGGGGCTGCACAGCCGACACCAGTCGGTTGGCCTCCGCCCCGGGCCTGGCCCGGGGCGGAGCCGCGTCAGGCTCCGGCAGCTCCCCCCGCGCGCGCCGAGGCTCGTTCCCTTCCTGATCGGCATCAGGTGCGCTGCGCGCTCGGAAAGGCGCTCCGGTAGCTCGGCGCGCCGGCGCCCGGGGTCGCAGCGAGCAGCGCGTGGACGACTGCCCGAGCGACGCAGCCCGCGGCGAGCTCGGACAGCACGGCGAGGCTGGCCGCCCGCGCTGCAGGACTCGCCGGGGTGGCCACGCCCGTCGGGGGCCCGGGAGCGCCGGGCGGCTCTGCCCCGCCGAGGGGGTCGGGCGCGCCGAGCAGCGGGAACGGCTTCGAGGCCGTCGCCAGGGCGAAGAGCGTGTCGCCGTCGAAGATCGTGTGGGCCGGGACGACCGCGCGGGCGAGGCCGTCGTGGGCGACCGAGGCGAGCCGGGACGCCTCCACCTTCGTCAGGGGCGCGTCGGTCGCGACGACGCCGATCACCGTGCTCTCGGCCCTCCAGCCGGGCGGGGCACCCTCCGGGCCCTTGCCGCCGGCGCCGGCTCTCCCGGGCGGGACGGCCGAGCGCGCTGCGGCGAGCTCGTGCTCGGCCGGAGCACCGAGTCCTTGCACCTCGTCCTCGAAGAGCCACGGCTCGCCGTAGAAGCGGCCGCTCTCCGGGTCGACCGCGCTCCCGACGGCGTTGACCGCGACCAGGGCGCCGAGGTGGCCGCCGCCGGGGAGCGCGAGGCTCGCCGAGCCCACGCCTCCTTTTAGGCGAAGGCCCACGGCCGCGCCGGTGAGGGCACCGGTCCCGGCTCCGACGCTGCCAAGCTGCACGGCTCCCGAGGTCGCGCCCGCCGCGGCGCCGTAACCGAAGCCGGGATCGGGACGGGCCGCGAAGCTCCCGCCCCGCCCAAGGTCGAACAGCGCCGCGGCCGGGACGATCGGCACGACCTCTTCCCTGCCGGTGCCGACTCGCCAGCCGATCGAGCGCTCCTCGAGGTAGCGCATCACTCCACCGGCCGAGTCGAGGCCGTAGGCGCTCCCGCCGGTCAGGACGACAGCGTGGACCTGGTCGACGAGGCGCTGCGGGCAGAGCAGGTCGGTCTCCCTCGTCGCCGGCGCACCCCCCCGCACCGCCGCTCCGCCGACCGCGCCGCGCCGGGCGAGCACGACCGTGGTCCCGGTGCAGTAGGGGGGAGCGTCGGCTGTCCGATGGCCGACCTCGATCCCCTCGACGTCGGTGATCGTGTTCGTCGGTCCCGGCCGGAGCCCGGCGCCGAGCGGCGCGAGGCCCCGCGGCGAGCGCCGTTCTCCGGGTCGCCCCACCGTCACCCCTCGTCCCGGACGAGCCTGTCGGCGTCGACTTGCGGGCCACCGGCGGGATCGCTCGGCATCGCCGGGCCAATATAGAGGCGATGGCCCGTAAGTCCCGACAGGAGCTCTCGACCATGCGCGCCCGCCTGCGGCGGCCGGCGCTCGCCGCGCTGGCCCTGCTCGCCGGCGGCGCCACGGCGAACGCGGCCACGGCGAACGCGGCGCGCCCGACCGGGGCGGCGCGAGGCTCGGGCAGGATCCTCGTGGTCGGCTCTCAGGTCGCACCACCGACCCTGGACCCGACCGTCAACGCCTCGGCGGCGATCGACGAGGTCGTGGACTACAACGTCTTCCAGCACCTCGTCCAGCTGCAGCCGGACGGGCAGGTCGTCCCCGTCCTGGCCACGGCCTGGACGACCTCCGACGGCGGCAGGGTCTACACCTTCACGATCCGCAAAGGCGTGCGGTTCTCCAACGGCGACCCCATGACACCGGCAGACGTCGTGTTCTCGCTGGAGAACGTCATCCACCACCCGAAGACCTTCCCCTACGCCGCCGACCTCGGCGCCACCTCGGCCAGGGTGGTCGGCGCCGACAAGGTCGCCGTGACGCTCACGGCCCCGAGCTGGTCCTTCCTCTTCGACCTCGCGAGCTACGCGATCGGCGACGTGCTCGACCCGCGCACGGTCTCCAGGCTCGCCACGGACCCGATCGGCACGGGCCCCTACACCGTCACCGGAGAGGTTCCCAACTACAGCGTGACCCTCGGCCTCAACCGCTACTACTGGGGGACCAAGCCGGGCGTCGCCGGGGCCGAGTTCCGCTACTTCTCGAGCGCCGACGCCGAGGATGCGGCCTTGGAGAGCGGCCAGATCGACGTGATCGACAACCTCGCCAGCCCCCAGGAGCTCTCGACGTTCAGGTCCAACCCCTCGAGGTACGTCGTGGTGAGCGGCCTGACCAACGGCAAGGTGCAGCTCACGATCAACAACGCCGCCGGGCCGCTGTCGAGCAGGCTCGTCCGCCAGGCGATCAGCATGGCGATCGACAAGAAGACGATCATCGACGTGGCCGCCGCTGGGCTCTCGGTGCCCATCGGCACGGACACGGTGCCCTCGGACCCGTACTACATCGACCTCGCCGGCCTCTACCCCTTCGACCCCGCGAAGGCGAGGCAGCTGCTTGCCAGGGCCGGCTACCCGAACGGCTTCTCGACGACGCTCACCCTCCCGCCCTACTACTACGCCCAGCTCGCCGGCCCAGTGGTCCAGTCCGAGCTCGCGGCGATCGGCATCAGGGCCAAGATCGACAACGTCCAGTGGCCGCTGTGGCTGAGCCAGGTCTTCGAGGCCGGGGACTTCGACCTCACGATCATCGACCACGCGGAGGCCCGCGACGTCGCCAACTACGCCAACCCGAGCTACTACTGGCACTTCTCTGGGGCGAGGCAGGTGGCGAGCCAGCTGGCGGCGGCGAACGCCGCGCCGACGAGGCATCGCTGGATCGCGGGGGTGCGCGCCGTGCTGCGCGAGATCGCCCGGGACGCCGTGAACGACTGGCTCTATGTGATGCCGGACCTGAGCGTGCACCTGAAGGGCGTGGTCGGGCTGCCCGATGCGTTCTACACGGAGTCCTTCGACCTCACCCACGCCCAGTTCGGCGGGTCGATCCCCGCCAGGCTCGCCAAGGCCGGGTACGGCACCCGCTGAGCCGGGAACCCGCCGACGACGCGCCGTGACCGAGCGCTGCCCGACGGCTCGCGAGCGCGCCGGCTCGTCCGGCGACGCCGCGGCGGCCGGCGGGGAGCGCCGCGACCTCGGGCCGCTCGCCTCTGAGACGGCCGCCGGGCCCGGCGGTGGCTAGCTTCCTTCTGCGCCGGCTCCTCACGCTCGCGGCGAGCCTCGGCGTGACCTCCGTCGCGGTCTTCTTCCTCCTGGCGGTGCTCCCGGGCTCGCCGGCGGCCGTGATCCTCGGCACCCAGGCGACGCCGGGCGCCGTCCAGGCAGAGAAGGTCAAGCTCGGGCTCACCGCCCCGCTGTGGGACCGGTACGGCCACTGGATCGCCGGGCTGCTGAGCGGCAACCCCGGCGTCTCCTACATCTCCCAGCGGCCCATCGGTCCCCAGATCGGCCAGGCGCTCTCGGTCACCGGCCCGCTCGTCGGCCTCGGGCTCACCCTAGGGCTCCTCGGAGGGGGAGTGCTCGGCGTCCTCGCCGCGCTCCGGAACCGCCGGGTCTCGGGCGCGCTGCTCTCCTCGCTCGGCCAGATCGGCCTCGCCGTCCCGAACTTCGTCGCCGGGATCCTGCTCGTGATCGTCGTCGGGGTGAAGCTCCACTGGCTCCCGACCGGCGGCTTCAACGGCTGGTCCCAGGGCGTCGGCCCGGCGCTGCGCCAGCTCGCCCTGCCGGCGCTCGCCCTCGGCATCGCCGAGGCGGCGATCATCAGCCGCTTCGTGCGGTCCTCCGTCGTCGAGGTCCTCCAGTCCGACTTCCTCCGCACCGCCCGGGCCAAGGGGCTGCGCCTCGGCCAGGCGCTCGTCCGCCACGGGCTCCGCAACGCCGCGCTCCCCGTCGTGACGGTCCTCGGGCTCGAGCTCGCCGGCCTCCTGGTCGGCGCGATCGTCGTCGAGCAGGTCTTCAACCTGCCGGGGCTCGGCTTGCTGTTGATCGACGCCATCGACAACCGCGACATCATCCTCGTGCAGGACGTGGTGATGCTCCTGGCGGGCACGGTCCTCGTGGTGAACACGCTCGTCGACGTCTCCTACCGGCTCCTCGACCCTCGGATCGGCCTGGACGCATGACCCTGCCACTCGGGCTTCGCGAGCGCGCCCGGACCGGCGTCGAGGTGGCGCCGGAGCTCGGCGCGAGCGCTCTCGGCGACATGGGCCTGGCCCGCCGGTTCCTCTCCTGCCCCGCGGCACTGATCGGGGGCGCCATCACCGGCCTGCTCGTCCTCGTCGCACTCGTGTCTTTGGTCTGGACGCCCTTCGACCCGAACGCGATCCCCCAGAACGTCCACCTGCTGGCGGGTCCGAGCGGATCCCACCTCCTCGGCACCGACGCCCTCGGGCGCGACGTCCTCTCCCGCCTCATGGCCGGTTCCCGGGTCAGCCTCTACGCGGGCGTGGTCGCCGTCGTCGTCGCGTCGGTCGTCGGCGTGCCGGCCGGTCTCGCCGCGGCGAGCCTCGGGGGCTCGGCGAGCGAGGCGATCATGCGTCTCGGCGACATCCTCTTCGCCTTCCCGGCGCTGCTCGGCGCGACGACCCTGACCGCGGCGCTCGGCGCCTCGACGACCACGGCGATGCTCGCCATCGGCATCGCATCCGTCCCCTACTTCGCCCGGGTGGCTCGAAGCGGCGCCCTCGCCGTCCTGAGCAGCGAGTACGTGCTCGCGGCCCGAGCCTACGGGCAGAGCCGGCCCGCGATCGTCCGGCGCCACGTGCTGCCGAACATCGCGCCCCTGCTCGTCGTGCAGACGACGCTCCTGTTCTCGGTGGCGATCCTCGCCGAGGCGGCGCTGTCCTACCTCGGGCTCGGCACGCCGCCCCCGTCTGCGTCCTGGGGTCAGATGCTCGAGTCGGCCCAGGCGACGCTGCAGACCGATCCCCTGCTCGCGCTCTGGCCGGCGCTCGCCATCGCCCTCGCCGTCCTCGGCTTCAACCTCCTCGGCGACGGGCTGAGCGACGTCCTCGACCCGCGCCTGCGCCCGGTCGCATGAGCCTGCTCGACGTCGAGGGCCTCTGCGTGGACCTCGGGCGGGTCCCGGTGCTCTCCGAGGTGTCCTTCTCGGTCGGCACGGCCGAGCGTGTCGGTCTCATCGGCGAGTCCGGATCGGGCAAGTCCGTCACGGCGCTCGCGATCCTCGGCCTCCTGCCGGCCTCGATGACCGCCCGAGGCACGGTCCGGCTGGAGGGCGAGGACCTGCTCGCGGCGAGCGAGCGCCGCCGAGCCCAGCTGCGAGGGGACCGGGTCGCGATGGTCTTCCAGGAGCCGACCTCCGCCCTCGACCCGCTGATGCGCGTCGGCAGGCAGGTCGGCGAGGTGCTGCGCATCCACCGGGGGGCGAGCCGCCGCCAGGCCCACGCCGAGGCGGTGCGGCTGCTCGGCCGGGTCGGCTTCGCCGATCCGGAGGCGATCGCCCGGGCCTTCCCCCACCAGCTCTCCGGCGGCCAGCGCCAGCGCGTCGTGCTCGCCTCGGCCGTCGCCTGCCGCCCGTCGCTCGTCGTGGCCGACGAGCCGACGACGGCGCTCGACGTCACCGTCCAGGCACAAGTCCTCGACCTGCTCCGGCACCTCGTCGAGGAGTCCGGATCGGCGCTGTTGCTGATAAGCCACGACCTCGCCGTCGTCTCGAGCACCTGCGAGCGGCTCGTCGTCCTCTACGGCGGCCGGGTCCTCGAGCTCGGGCGGACGGCCGAGGTGCTGGAAGATCCACGGCATCCCTACACCGCCGGGCTCCTCGCGACGGCGGCGGCGGTGTCCGACGGCTCCGGCCTGCGGGGCCGGCTCCCGGCGCTGGCGGGCAGCGTGCCCTCGATCGGCGCCTTCCCGAGCGGCTGCGTCTACCGCAACCGCTGCGAACGGGCCGACGAGGCCTGCCTCGCCCTCCCCCGGCTGGAGAGCGGGCAGGGCGATCACCGCTTCGCCTGCTGGCACCCCCTCGAGACCGGCAGGGCGCCCGAGCCGAGGACGGGCGAGGCGAGCCAGTCCGTCGTGCAGGGCGCCAACCGAGCCTCCGGGGAGAAGAGATGAGCGAGCCTGCGTCCCGGACAAGCGAGCCGGCACCTCCGCCGCCCGCAGGGCCGGCAGGCGCCGGGGAGACGACGCCGGTGCTCGAGGTCCGGGGGGTCACTCGCCGGTACCGGAGGAGAGGCCCTCGCGGGATGAGACGGCGGCAGGTGGTCGCCCTGGACGGTGTGAGCCTCGACGTCTGGCCGGGAGACCGCCTCGGCATCGTCGGAGAGTCGGGATCGGGCAAGTCGACGCTCGCTCGGCTGCTCCTCGCGCTGGAGGATCCCGACGAGGGCGAGGTGCGCTTTCGCGGCTCGCCGGTGCGCGCCTCGTGCCGGGCCGGGCTCGGAGCGCTCCGGCGCAACGTCCAGATCGTCTTCCAGGACCCTCTCGGCTCGCTCGACCCCAGGATGCGCGTCGGCGCCTCGATCGCCGAGCCGCTCCGCTCGCTCGGGGTCGAAGGTGACCGCGACCAGCGAGTCGCCGAGCTGCTCGAGGCGGTCGGGCTCCCTCCGGGCGCGGCCCGCCGCTACCCCCACCAGCTCTCCGGGGGCCAGCGACAGCGCGTCGCCATCGCGCGAGCGCTCGCGCCACGCCCGAGCGTCCTCGTCGCCGACGAGCCCGTGAGCTCGCTCGACGTCTCGGTGCGCGCCCAGGTCCTCAACCTCCTCGACGACCTCGTCGAGCGCTACGGCCTCACCCTCGTGTTCATCAGCCACGACCTCGGGGTCGTACGCCACGTCGCCGACCGGGTCGCCGTCCTCTACCGCGGTCGCATCGTCGAGGAGGGACCGGCCGACGCCGTGCTCGGCTCGCCCGCGCACCCCTACACCCAAGCGCTGCTCGAGGCCGTCCCCAGGGTCGGCGGCGCGATCACCGCACCCCCGGCGGAGGCGTGCGGCCGTGGCCGCTCCCCGGCCGGCGAGGCTGCGGGCCCGCTCGACGGCCCGGGGGCCGGCTGCGACTACTCCTGGCGCTGCCCGCTCGCCGAGGCCCGCTGCGCGCGGGAGCGCCCGGTCCTCCGAGGGCCCGGAAGGCCGACCGACGGCCCGGCGGGCGAGCACAAGGCGGCGTGCCACCTCGCGTTCGGGGGCAGGATGGCCCCGTGAGGACCCGGAGGCCGCCTGCCCGGTCGCAGGTCACGTCCGGCGCGCCCGTGCCCCAGCCGGCGAGCCCCGCGGCCGTATGAGCGCCGACCCGGCCGGGCTGCTGCAGGAGGTGGCGGCCGAGCTCGGCATCGAATGGAGCAGCCCCCCGCCCAGGCGCGTCGGCTGCTCGACCGGCGAGGACCGGATCTCGGCCCTGCAGTGGGGCGAGGACCCGGAGATCGTGCTGCTCCACGGAATGGGCCAGAACGCCCACACCTTCGACGCGACCGCGATGGCGCTTCGTCGCCCGCTGCTCGCCCTCGACCTTCCCGGCCACGGCGAGTCCTCCTGGCGCCCGGAGCCCAGGTACGGACCGGAGGAGATCGCCCCAAGCGTCCTCCAGGCGATCGACGCGCTCGCACCCCGGGCCCGGCTTCTCGTCGGCCACTCCCTCGGCGGCCTCACCGCGCTGGCGGTCGCGGCGCTTCGGCCCGGCCGGGTCGGCTCCGTCGTGCTCGTCGACGTCACCCCGGCGGTCGCGGCCGAGGACGGTGCCCTCGTCCGGGGGTTCCTCGCCGGGCCCGAGCGCTTCGCCTCGCGGGAGGAGATCGTCGAGCGCGCCCTGGCCTTCGGCATCGGTCGAAGCCGCGCCCAGGTCGAGCGCGGCGTCTACCACAACACCCGGGTGCTCGACGACGGACGGGTCGTGTGGAAGCACCACCTCGGCAACCTCCGGGAGCCCCCGCAGCCTGCGGGCGATTGCGCTCGACTGTGGGCTCCCCTCGCCCGCCTCGGCGCGGCGGCGACGCTCGTCAGGGCGAGCAGGGGGTTCGTCACCGACCGGCAGATGGCCGCGCTCGCGGCGCACGCCCCGAGGGCAAGGGTCGAGCCCGTCGACTCCGGGCACAACGTCCAGCAGGACGACCCTTTGCGCCTCGCCGAGCTCATCGGCTCGGCAGCGCCCTGAGGACGAGCTCGCCTTCCCCTCGGCTACCCGCTGCTCTGGGACCGCCAGGCGCTCGACGCCGCCGCGGTCGCGACGTCCCTCGGGTAGGTCCGCATCGCCCGGAAGAGGATGACGGCGCTCGCGAGGAACGGCAGCAGCATCACGGCGAAGGTCGTGCGCAGCCCGGCGACGTCGGAGAGCCCGCCGAAGGCGAGCGGTGCGAGCGCCTGCGCGGCGGTGCGCAGGAACGAGCGGATGCCCTCGGCCCGCCCCCACAGCAAGGGCGGCATGATGTCGAGGCGCGCCGCGTCGATCGGCGGGTTCTGGGCTGCGAGCGTGAAGCCCGCGAGGGTGATGTAGGGCAGCGCGGCGAAGGCGCTCCCGGAGAGGAGCGCAGGGATGAACAGCAGGGTCGTCGCGGCCGCCGAGACGGCGGCGACGAGGATCCGCCCGTTGAGGCGCCCGCGCTGCACGAGCCGGTCCCCGAGGCGGCCGCCGACGAGGACGCCGAGCACGGCGCCGGCGCCGACCACGAGCAGCAGCAACGTGGCGACGACCTGCTGGACGTGGTACTGGCCCTTCGCGAACTCGAGCCCGAAGGTCTCCACGCCCGTGAGGAAGAAGTAGGCGCAGGCGCTCGAGACGATGAGGACGAGGTTCGTCCGGACCGACAGCACGTAGCGCATCGTCGCCCACAGGCGCATCCGCCGCGGGTCGCTCCGCAGCACGAGGCGCGGGTCCGGGGCGATCCCTCGGCGGCGAGCCAGCTCCTGGGCGTCGGTCGGCCGCTCGCCGTGCTGCTCGCCGCCGAGGGGACCACCTCCGCCCGCTTTGGCCCTCGCTCCTTGCCCTCCCGGCTCGGTCGCGCCGGCTGCCGCCCGGGCGCTCGCCTCGCGCCGGTTGACGATCCGCTCCGCGCCCGGCTCTAGCTGGCTCGCCCCGCCGCGGGCGGGCTCGGGCAGGTGCGCGAGCGACCAGGCGAGCGGCACCGTCGGCAGCGCCAGGACCACGAACGCCAGCCGCCAGGAGATCGCGGCGGCGTCGCCCGTGATGACGAAGCCCGCCCCCGCGCCGACGAGCTCCCCCGCGAGGACGTAGCCGTAGATCTTGCCGCGCTCGCTCGGTGGGAAGTAGTCCCCGACGAGCGACGCGATCCCCGGTCCCGATGCGGCGGTGACCGCCCCGAGGACGAGGCGGGTGAGCAGCAGCTCGTCGAAGTTGCCGACCGACGCGCTGAGCAGCATCACAATGCCCCAGGACGCCGTCGTGACCGTGAGGACGGCGACGCGATGGACCCGGTCGACGAGGACTCCGAAGGGGACGCTGAATATCGCGACGACCACGGCGGTCACTGCGACGAGCAGGCCGACGTCGGTGTTCGAGATGTGCAGCGCCTGGCGGAGCTCGGTCGCCGAGGCGCCGACGGTCGCGGTGTCGGCGCTGTTCAGCGCCAGGACGGCGGCGAAGATGAGGATGACCCGGGTGCGCGCCGGCCCGCCGAAGAGGGAGTCGAGCGCCTGCCACCCGGCCCTCGCCCCCCGGTGGGCGACCAGCCGCAGCGAGGGGTTCCGCGGTCCCGGGCCTGGCGCGGCGGTAGCTCCGGCACCGACGGCAGGCGGGTCGACCACCCCTCCATCATGAAGCCCTCAGGGGGGCCTGACGCGAACGCGCCGGCCGCGCCGCCGCGACCAGGGTCTCCGGTCGCGGCGACCCTGCGGTCAGGGCAGGAGGACGACCTTGCCGGTGACGTGGCCGGCCATCACCTCCCGCAGCGCCTCCGCCGCGTCCTCCAGCCGGTAGGTGGCGGCGACGAGGACTCGTAGCTTGCCGGCACCGGCGGCCTCGACGAGCTCGAGCCGGGCGGCCTCGCGGATCTCGGTCCCCCGGTCGGCGCCCGGGAAGCCGCCAAGGATCTTGATGCCGGCCTCCTTGCCGCGCTCGTACGCCGCGATCGTCGCGATCCGGGCCTTGTCGGCGACGAGCTCGAGGGACGCCCCGACGGCCTCGTCGCTCCCGACGGCGTCGACGGCGACGGCGGCGGCGACCCCCGCGGGTGCAGCCGCGCGGACCCTGTCGACGAGGCCGGGGCCGTAGGCGACGGGGATCGCCCCGAGCTCGCGCAACAGCTCGTGCTTCGCCGCGCTCGCGGTGCCGACGACGGTCGCCCCGAGGCCCGCGGCGAGCTGCACGGCGAGGTGCCCGACGCCGCCTGCCGCGCCGTGGACGAGCACCGTCTCGCCAGCGGCGAGCCCGACGGCGCGAAGGGCGTGGACGGCGGTGACACCGGCGAGCATCAAGCCGCCGGCCTGCTCCCACGGGAGCGCTTGAGGCTTGGGCACGACCGCCGAGGCCGGGACGACGAGCGCCGTCGCGTAGGCGCCTGGCGCGCGAAAGGCGATCACCTCGTCGCCGATCGCGATCGGGCCCGCCGGACCGAAGGCCTCCTCTCCGACGTCGAGCACGACTCCCGCCGCCTCCGAGCCGACCCGCAATGGCAGCCTCGCCGGGTCCGCGCCGAAGTCGCCCCGGACGGACTTGTAGTCGGCCGGGTTCACCCCGGCCGCGCGCACCTGCACGAGCACCTCCTGGGCCCCGGGGACCGGGGTCGGCTCCTCGAGCAGGGACAGCACCTCGGGACCGCCGTAGCCGGTTGCGACGACGACCCGACTCGACTCGGTGCGCACCTGGGCAGTCTGGCAGGCCGCCGGCCGACTGTGCCCGCAGCCGGGACCGGGAAGAAAAGGGGGCGATCTGGAGGCCGGGGCCGGGGCCGGGGCCGGGGCCGGGGCCGACAAAAGCTGACCAAAGTGGTAAGCTTTCGTCATGGCGTCAAGCGCTGTCGGATCGGTGGCACCGTGACCGTCCGGACCGGCTCGGGCAGGCTGTTCGGTTTCCCGAACCCGGTCAACGAGGTCGCGTCTCGGGTCGTGGCCGGGGCGGTCGCCGCGATGTGCGCCGCCGCGATCGGCTCGGACCAACCCTGGCTGCTGGTCCCGCTCGCCTACGGCTTCTGGGCGCGTGTGCTCACCGGGCCGAGGCTGAGCCCGCTGGGCCAGCTCGCGACCAGGGTGGTGGCGCCTCGGCTCGGTCCGGCGCGACCGGTGCCCGGTCCGCCCAAGCGCTTCGCCCAGGCGATGGGGGCGGCGCTCTCCTCGCTGGCCCTCGTGCTCTGGTTCGGCGTCTCGGCCCACCTGGCCACCTGGGTGGTCCTCGCCCTCCTCGGCGCGGCCGCCTCGCTCGAGTCCTTCGCCGGCTACTGCATCGGATGCCGCATCTTCGCCCTGCTGATGCGGATCGGTCTCGTGCCCGAGACGGTCTGCGAAGAGTGCACGAACCTCGGCCGGCGCCACCCCGAGCTCGCCCTCGGGCGCCGGGCGAGCGGCGGCTGACCCGGTACGCAGGCCGATCGCCGGCGCGCCGCCGGGCGCATCCCGGCGAGGTCCCCGAGGCGCGTCAGCCGGCGGCGAGTGCCTGCTCGATGCGGTCGGCCGTGGCGAGCAAGAGGTCCTCGCGACCGGCGGGAGCCACGAGCTGGAGGCTCGCCGGCGGCCGGCCCTCGGCGGGAACCGGCAACGCGATCGCGGGCAGGCCGGCGAGGTTGACCGGGGCAGTCAGCAGGGCCATCCATCCCCCGCGTTCGCCGACGACCGGCGGCCTGCGTGCAAGGGTCGGCAGGGCGAGCAGGCCGGCCCGCTCGACGACGCGCCTGAAGCCGGCCGACCAGCGCTCCGCCCGGCGCCGTGCGTCCTCGCTCGTCGAGGCCGCCGCACGGCAGTCGCGGAAGCGCTGGCGAACGTCCGCGCCGAGCAGGCCCTCCGCGTCGCCCGAGACCAGCGACGCGTCGCTGAGCAGCGCCTCGGTTCCGACCAGGACCTGGTGGTCGCGCCAAGCGCCCTCCCAGGACTCGACCCTCAGCGAGCCGACCTCGAGCTCCGCTTGGCGCAGCGCTCGATCGACCGCGTCGTCGATCACCGGGTCGACCTCCACCTCGCCCGCGAGCTCGAGCCGCCCGACCGCACCGGCGGCGCTCGTCGAGACCTCGAAGCCCGGCTCGAGGAGGCGCATCGCCTCGAGCACTCCCGGGACCCGCCGGGCCATCGGACCGACCGTGTCGAAGCTCGGGGCGAGCGGCCACACGCCGTCGGTGGGGATGCGCCCCGTCGTGGTCTTCAGCCCGACCACCCCGCAGCAGGCGGCGGGGATGCGGACCGATCCTCCGGTGTCGGTCCCGAGCGCGAGGTCCACCTCTCCCCGCGCGACGGCGACTGCGGAGCCCGAGGAGGACCCGCCGGGCACGCGTCCCGGGTCGACCGGGTTCGGCGGCGTGCCGAACCAGGGGTTCACGCCGGTGACCCCGAACGCGAGCTCGTGCAGGTTCGTCTTCCCGGCGATCCGGGCGCCGAGCGCCCTCATGCGCGCGACGCAGCTCGCGTCCTTGCGGGCGGCCTCGGCGCGCGCCCGCAGCGCGCGGCAGCCGGCCGTCGTGACCGACCCGGCCACGTCGATCAGGTCCTTCACCGCCACCGTCGGCCCTCCGGCGGGAGCGACCGCGAACCGCTCGATCCACACGGCGTCTCGGGTCGCGCTCACCTCGAGGTCCCTCCGCTGAGCACCGGACCCCGGTGCTCAGCCATCGGCCGTCATCGCCGCGAGGACCACCCCGAGCGCGCCGCCCGGCGGGCGAGGAGCACCACGCAGGCGACCACGCCCGCTGCGAGGAGCACCGGGGCAGCCCGGCGCGCGATCGGTCGGCCGGCGAGCGAGAAGATGTCCAGCGCGTCGTCCGAAGGGGCGTGGCCGTCCCTGGGGCCTCCCGGGCCCGGGCCCGGCGGCGCGGCCTCCGGGGCCGTGTCCCCGCCCTCCCCGGGCGAGCCCTCCCCCTCGCCGTCAGGGCCCGAGCGGGCGGCGTGCAGCACGGTCGTCTCGAGGTTCTCGACGAACTGCGAGAGGAGCCTGCTCGAGACCTCGGCGAGCACGCCCCGGCCGAACTGGGCAAGCCGCCCGGTGATCTGCAGATCGGTGCTGACCGACACCTTGGCGCCGCTTGCAGACGGCACGACCTCGGCGGTGATCGTCGCCGTCGCGTTCCCCTGGCCCCGGGCCTCCCTCCCCTCGGCACGAAGGACGGCGCGGCGAGCGGCGTCGTCCTTCTCGACGAAGCGGGCCGTCCCGCGGTACTCCGCGCTGATCGCGCCCAGCTTCACCTTCACGACCCCGTGGAACTCCTCGCCGTCGACCTCCGTCAGGCGCGCGCCCGGCATGCAGGGCGCGATCCGCTCGATGTCGGTGAGGCACTCCCAGGCCTCGCCGACCGGCGAGCTCACCTCGAACTCGTTCCTCAGCTCCACTTTGCGCCCTCCTCGCCCCGCCCACCTCGGTCGAGACGTCCGACCGTCGGGGAACGCCCCCGATTGGCGTCTGCCTCCGCCTGGAGGGCCTGCTCGAGCCCGCCCGCGGCCGCGACGACGGACTTGACCCGCTGGACGGCGGACACGTCGAGCGCCGCGAGCTCGCCCGCGATGGCGAGCGCGGCGGCTTCGGGATCGTCGGCGACCCGGTCGACGAGGCCGATCCTGAGCGCCTCCTCCGAGCCGACCGGGCGCATCGTGAGGCAAAGGTCCATCGCCCGGCCGCGACCGACCAGTCCCGGGAGCGCCCACGACCCGACTGCCAGCCCGTGCTCGGGCCCGGGCAGCCGGATCTCGCAGTGCGGCGACACCACCCGCAGGTCGCTCGCCATGAGCAGCTGCGCGCCGGCGCCGATCGCGTGGCCGTGCGCGGCGGCGACGATGGGCCGGGGGTAGCGGACCATCGACCTGTAGAGCGAGTAGAGCCGGTCGCTCACCTCCGCCCGGTCGCGATCGGCCAGCGAGAGGTCGAGGCCCGAGCAGAACACGCCCCTCGCCGACAGCACGACGGCGGAGATCCCCGCTCCGTCGCCGCCGAACACCCCGGCCAGCCCCTCCAGGGTCGCGCCGTCGATCGCGTTGCGGCGCTCGGGCCGGTTCAGCCGAAGTCGCAGGACGCGATCCTGGGGACGGTCCACCTCGATCACGCCGCGATCCTCCAGGAATCGGTCCCGCACGCCATGGCCACCCCGCCAGATCCTCGCCGACCTCGCCAGGTCCCCGCTAGATCATCGTGTAGCCGCCGCTCACCGACAGGGTCTGGCCCGTGATGTAGGAGGCCCGCTCCGACGCGAGCAGCAGCACCGGCGCGACCACGTCCTCGGGCCGCCCCAGCCGGCGTAGCGGGTAGGAACGGGCGATGCGCTCGAGCACCTCCTCGCCGAAGAGCGCACCCTGCTCCCCGCGCCAGATCGACTCGGCGCCGGAGGTCTCCGGCCTGCCGGGGGTGAAGCCGGGGCACACGACGTTCAGCGTGATCCCGTACTTCCCCACCTCCCGGGCGATCGCCTTGGTCATCGCGATCACGCCGGCTTTCGTGCCCGAGTAGACGGCTTCGCGCCACTCCCCGATCCGGCCCGCGTCGGACGCGATCGACACCACGCGCCCGCGCCGGCGGCTCACCATGTGCGCGACGACGGGGCGGGTGAAGTTGATGAAGCCCCAGAAGTCCACCGCGATCTCCTTCTCGAGCTCCTCCCTCGGCTTGTCCAGGAAGAGCCGGTCGACCGTCCAGCCGGCACAGTTCACCAAGACGTCGATCCCGCCGAAGTTCCCGAGCACGAACTCCACCGTCGCTTCGACCGAGCCGGGGTCGGTGACGTCCGTCTCTCGAGCGACCACGCTCCCGCCCGGCGCCTCGTCGGCGACACGCTTCGCCTGCGCGTGGTCGATGTCGGCGATCACGACCCTGGCACCCTCGCCGGCGAAGCCGAGGCTGATCGCCCGACCGATGTTCGACGCGCCGCCCGACACGACCACGGTCGCGCCTTCCAGGCCGAGATCCATCGTCCCTCCCTCATGCCCTCATGCCGTGGCGAGCCCTGACAGGACGCCGTCCCGCAGCCGGACCAGCCGTGAGAGGCGGTTCGCGCCCATCAGCGGGAGGATGAACCCGTCGACCCCCGTCGAGCCGAGCTCGGCCAGGCGGGCGGCGCAGGAGTCGGCCGAGCCCACGACGGCGAGCGTCCGGACCAGGTCGTCACTGATCACGTCCTTGTGGCCCGCCCGAGTGGAGAGGTGCTCGGAGTAGTCGTATGCCTCCTTCGCCCGCTCGAGCTCCTCCCGGTAGCGCAGCAGGCTCTCGGGAAGGTCTGCCACGTCCGCGAGGAGCCGAGCCTGACCGGTCGCCCACGACCGCACGTCCCGCAGGGCGGTCGAGGCGTCGTCGGACACCGACACCGTGGTCACCGCCCGGATGTCGACCTCCCCACGCGCCCGACCCGCCCCCTCCATCCCCTCGAGCACCCAGCCCACCTGCCGAGCGAGCACGTCGAGCTGTGAGGGCCCCATGACGATCGCTCCGTCCGCCAGCCTGCCCGCCAGCCGGCACATCCGCTCTTGGGAGACGGCGAGGTACACCTTGATCGG
This sequence comes from Actinomycetes bacterium, assembly GCA_021786195.1. Lineage (GTDB taxonomy): Bacteria > Actinomycetota > Acidimicrobiia > Acidimicrobiales > Bog-793 > JAKAOD01. Next base: position 16,153 of record JAJYNS010000101.1, read on the forward strand.
CGGCGGCCGGTACGGCAGGGAGAACCTCCTGCCACCCCACTCTCCTTCGCCGCCGGAGAGCACCTCCCGGAAGAAGCCGAGCGCCGCCTCCACCTCCGCCACGCGCGAAGGGGGCCTGCCGAGGCCGTAGACGGCCGAGTCGCCGGCGCCGAGGCCGAGGTGGGCACGGCCGTTCGAGAGCTCTGCGATCGCCCCGATCGAGCTCGCCGTGACCGTCGGGTGCCTCGTGACGAGGTTCGTGACCCCCGTGCCGAGCTCCAGCCGCTCGGTGCCGACCGCCGCGGCGGCCAGCCCGACGTAGACGTCCTTCATGGCGAGCTGGGAGTCGATCAGCCAGAGCCGGTCGACGCCCTCCTGCTCGAGACGCCTCGTGAAGCCCATCCAATCCGCGAGCGCCTCGCGCGGGCTGATCCCGATGCTGATCTCCAGCCGACCCATCTCAGGCCCCTTTCCCGCCCGGGAAGGTGTGCCGCCTCCCGAGCTCGCGGATCGCGTCGGCGACCTCGGCGGGCCGCTCGACCGGGATCGGATGGCCCGCGCCGGCGAGCACCCGCAGCGTGCTCGTCGAGATGCGGCTCGCGAGGATCTCTCCGGCGCGAGGCGGGCAGTGCTGGTCGAGCTCGCCCGCGAGGACCACGGTCGGCGCGCTGATCCGGCCGAGCTCGTCGTCCAGGGGGTGCTCGTGGAGCCCGAGCATCGCCCGGCACGCGTTCGCGTAGCCCCTTGGGTCCTCGGTCGCCTCTCGGCGGATCAGGAGCCCGTCGGGCAGCTCGCGGCGATCGTTGCGGTAGACCTGCTCGGTGTCGAGGTCGAGCTGCGCTCGCAGGCCGGGGTCGCCCAGGTCCACCGCGTCTGCGCGCTCCCGGTACCACTGCGCCGCGGCGGCGCCCACCCGGCTGGAGGTCGCCAGGAGGGCGAGACCCTCGACCCGCTCGGGGTGGTCGATGCCGAGCCGCATCGCGATCGTCCCCCCGAGCGAGAAGCCCGCGACGACCGCCCGGGGCACCTCGATCGCGTCCATCAGCCCGACGAGGTCACGGCCGAGCTGCCCGAGGCTCCCGTCGGCGGCGCCGAGCTCGGACTCGCCGTGGCCGCGCAGGTCGTAGAGGACCACCCGGTGGTCCAGCACGAGGCGCGGCAGGACCTTCCTCCAGGCGCGGTGGTCGTCCGCGAGGCCGTGCACGAGGATCACCGGACGACCTCTCCCGACCTCCCGCCAGGCCACCGAGGTCCCCTCAACTGCTGCCCGCATCGGCCCCTCCGAGATCCCTGCCCGACGCGGCGAGGGTGCCCGCCACCCGCTCTCGAAGCTCCCTGCGGGCGACCTTGCCGCTGCTGCCGAGGGGCAGCTCGTCGACGACGAGGAGCCGCTCGACCCACTTGTGGCGGGAGAGGCCCCGGGACTCGAGGAAGCCCCTCAGCGACTCGAGCGTGACCTCGTGGCCCTCGCGGGCGACGACGCACGCCGCCACGCGTTCGCCGAGGTCGGGGTCGGGGGCCCCGACGAGGCACACCTCGGCCACGCCGGGATGCTCGGCGAGCAGGGCCTCGACCTCGTACGGGTTGACGTTCTCCCCGCCCCGGATGATGACGTCCTTCGTTCGCCCGACGACGTGGACGAAGCCGTCCTCGTCGAGGAAACCGAGGTCGCCGAAGTGCGCCCAGCCGTCCGGGGCGAACGGCCCGTGCTCCTCGTTCCAGTACCGCTGCTGCACGAGCGGCCCGCGCATGCAGATCTCGCCGACCTCGCCCTGGCGCACCGGCAGGCCGTCCGAGCCGCAGATCAGCATCTCGCCGCGCTCGTGCGGGCGGCCGACGGTGTGCCAGCGCTTCTCCGGCGGGTCCTCGGGGCTCGCCACCGCGAGCTGGCCGATGTCCATCGCGCCGTAGAAGTTGCACACCCGAGCACCGGTGGCCCGCTCCCAGGCCTCGGCGAGCTCAGGAGGCATCGGCGCGCCCGCGACCGCCGTGACCCTCAGCGACTCGAGGGCGCCCGGGCGCAGCTCGCCGCAGTGGTAGATCCGGCCGATCATCGTCGGCACGCCGCCGATCACGCTCGCCCTGGCGCGCTCGGCGAGCCGGAGCGCCCGTTCGGCGGAGAAGCGACGCTCCGAGGTCATGATGAGGCAGGCACCCGAGCGCAGGGCGTAGAGGCACATCTCGCCGACGCCCTGCGAGATCGGCGACAGCGGCAGCACCCGATCGCCGGGCCGGATGCCGAGGCGGCCGGTGAACCCCTCGAAGGTGAGCTGTTTCAGCAGGGCCGACAGCGACGCGAGCTTCGGCGGCCCCGTCGTGCCCGAGGTCAGCGCGATCTGGACGACCTCCTCGGGCCGGGTGGCGTGGGGACCGCTCGGAGGATCCCCCGGCGAGCCCGCCGAGAAGACGGAGGCAACCTCCACCACGGCGCAGGGCGCCGGCAGCGCGCTCGCCACCTCGAGCACCGGCGCCCGACCGACCTCGTCGGTGACCACCATCGCCGCAACGGCCCGAGCGAGCGCCCAAGCCAGCTCGAAGGTGCCGAGGGAGGGCGGCAGGGGCAGGACCACCGCGCCGATCGCGGGGACGGCGATCTCGAGCGCCACGTACTGCCAGACGTTCGGCAGCGACACCCCGACCACCTCGCCCGGGCGCACCCCGAGCGCCCGCAGCCCGGCCATCGCGGCACGGACCCGGTCGAGCAGCTCCGCGAACGAGAGCGTCTCGCCCGAGTCGTAGACCGCGGCGGCGCGCGGCGAGCGCCTGGCGTGCGCCGCGAGGTAGGTGAACGGACGGCAGGGGACCGGGTCGCTCATCGCCCCGACCACCTCGGCGAGCGCTTCTCGGCGAACGCGGCCATGCCCTCGAGGGCGTCCTCGCTCGAGAGCACCTCGGATGCCAGCTTCCCGCTGAGCTCCCAGAGCTCGGCTTCGCCCGACTGGAGCGCCGCGGCGAGCAACTGCTTCGACCGGCGCACCGCGAGCGGGCCATTCTGGGCGATCTGCTCGGCGAGCCTCACCGCCTCCTCGAGCGCCGAGCCCCTCGCCACCACCCGGTTGACGAGCCCGAGCTCACGGGCGCGCGCCGAGCCGATCACCTCGCCCGTCAGCGCGAGCTCGAACGCGACGGCCGGCGCCACGCGCCTCGAGAGCCGGACGAGCCCGCCCGAGGCAGCGAGGAGACCCCGCTTCACCTCCGGCAGGCCGAAGGTGGCGTGCTCCGCTGCGACGACGAGATCGCACGCGAGCACGATCTCGAACCCGCCGCCGAGGGCCGCGCCGTTGACGGCAGCGACGAGCGGAAGGGGGAAGTCGCGCCGGACGATCCCCCCGAAGCCGCCCGGCACCGAGTTGATCGCGTCCGCCTCGCCGGCGCGCACCGCGGCGAGGTCCATGCCCGCGCAGAAGACCCGGTCGCCTGCTCCGCCGATCACGACCGCCCGGACCTCGCCTTCGCGCTCCAGGGAGTCGAACGCCTCCGCGAGCGCCCGAGCGGTCTCGAGATCGATCGAGTTCGCCGCCTTCTCGCGGTCGATCACGACGAGCTCGACATGGCCTCGCCGCTCCCTAACGAGGGGCATCGACCCTCCGGCCCTCGACCTCGCCGCCGGCGCCACCGCCGGTCACCGCCCGGTACCAGATCTGCGCGAGGACCGGTGCGACCTCCTCGATGTCGTCCTTCGACGCCGGGCCGTACTCCTCGTCGATGAAGGCCTGCGCCGCGTACGCGTTCACCATGCCGAGCAGCGCGCGGATCGCGATCTCGGGGTCGAGCGGCGGCCCGTCGCCGAGCGCGAGGTCCTGCTCGAGGCGCTTGCGCATGCGGTCGCGCAGCTCTCGGCGCATCGACCACCAGGTCGTCCGCACCGAGTCCGAGCTCGAGACGAGCTGCAGCGCGAGCCGGAGGAAGGCGCGCTCCTCGAAGAACGCCTCGAGGTAGGCGCGCGTCGTCCTCTCGAAGTTGACCGCGGCGGAGTCCTCGGCTCTCCAGATCCCCCGGGACGCCTTGTACATGCGCCAGAACGCGTTCGACAGAACCAGGTGGAGCAGGTCCTCCTTGCTCTCGAAGTAGCGGTAGATGGTGCCGACCGATGTGTGGGCGGCCCTCGCGATGTCGGCGACGCCGATCTTCTCGTAGCTCGAGGCGGTGCGGAACAGCCCCTCCGCCGCCTCGACGATCCGCCGCCTGGTCCGCTCGCCCCGCTCCGTGGGTGCAAGAGCCGGCGCGTGCACCCACGGCGGCGCCTCCTGGGCGCCCTCGCCGGCCACGAAGGCGCGTCGCGCCGCGCCGCCGGTCCCGCTCGGGACTCTCACCGCAGCACCCCCGAGCCTTCGGCCCCTTGAGAGGCGCAGGAGCGGAACAGACGCAACGGGGTGCCCGGCAGCTCGTCCAGGCTGCCTCCTGCGGCGCGCACTGCCTCGGCGAGCGCGCAGCCGACGGCGCCGACCGCGCCGATCGTCCCGGCCTCCCCGACGCCCTTCGCGCCGGACTCGCTGCGACGGGAGTGGAGGCGGTCGTCGTCCAGCACTCGCAGGTCGAGCCTCGGGACGTCCGAGGCGGTCGGGACGAGGTAGTCCATGAAGGTCGAGGTGAGGAGGTCGCCGGTCTCGCTGTAGCGGTGCTCCTCGAGCAGCGCGTCGCCGATCCCCATGACGATCCCGCCTCGCAGCTGGCCGAGGACCACGGCCTCGTCGAGGACCCGGCCGCACTCCTCGAGCGCGGCGATGCGCCGGACCCTCGCCTGGAACGTCTCGGGGTCCACCTCGACCAGCGCGAGCATGGCGCAGGTGGGAAGGGTCGGGCCGTCGTCCCAGTAGCCCGACTCGGCGAAGGGCACCTCGAGGCTGCGTCCCAGCCGGCCCGAGTCGGGGACGTAGAGCCAGCGCGCGAGCTCCTTGAGGGAGACGCGCTCGTCGCCGCTGCCGCTCGAGAAGACCTCGCCGTCCCGCTTCACCTCGTCGACCTCGCAGGACAGACGTGCTGCCGCAGCCTCGACCAGCCGGGAGGACAGCCGTGCGGAGGCGCGCAAGGCGGCGCTCAGCTGCGCGACGGCGAAGCGCGACGCGAAGGTTCCCGTGCCCCTCGGGCAGCGACCCGTGTCGCCCTCGACGACCGTGACGTCGCCGGCTGCGACGCCGAGGACGTCTGCCACCTGCTGACGGCAGACGTCCCCGTGCCCCTGGCCGGCGTCGGCGGAGCTCAGGTACACGGCGAAGGTGCCGTCCTCGAGCAGCTCGACGCTCGCCGCGTCGTAGCCGGGCACCTCGGTGACCCCGCGCGACCGGTAGACCTCGCTCCCCGGCGAGCTGTGCTCGCCGAAGACCACGAGCCCGACGCCGAGCAGCGCCTCGCCCTCGGCGGGCGAGGGGGCCGGCTCCAGGCTTTGGATCGCGGCGAGCCAGGGCGCTTCTGGATCGAGCCCGCCGACGAGCTCTTCGAGGACCATCCTCGGGTCGCCGGTGTCGACGAGGCCGCCGATCGGGTGCGCGTAGGGCATGTCCGCCAGCTGGAGCAGGTTCCTCCGGCGGATCTCGAGCCGGCTCATCCCGAGCGCCCGCGCCGCCTCGTCGAGCGAGCGCTCGGTCGCGAAGTTCGCCACCGATCCGCCCACCCCGCGATAGGCGCCGGTCGGGCACTTGTTCGTCGCGACCCCGAGCGACCTGACCCGAGCCTCGGGCACCCGGTAGCTGCCGAAGAGGTGCGCTGCCGTGCTCGAGGGCTCGAGCGCGACCGACAGCGGGTAGCAGGAGTGCGCGCCGACGTCGACCGTGACCTCGGCGTCGACGGCGGTGATCGTCCCGTCCGAGGCGAAGCCCACCCTGAGGTGCACCTGCTCGTCGTGCGCGTGGTTGCTCGCGACGAGGTTCTCCCAGCGGTCCTCGAGCCACACGACTCGCCGGCCGAGGTGGCACGCGGCCCAGGCGACGAGGCACTCCTCCGCGGCCACCTGGCACTTCAGCCCGAAGCCTCCCCCGACGTCGGGCACGACGACACGGACCGACCCCTCCGGCCGCCCGAGCACCGTAGAGACGGCCGTGCGCAGGATGTGGGGGATCTGCGTCGAGGAGCAGACGACGAGCTCGCCGGACAGCGACTCGTCCTCGGCGAGCACGCCCCGGTTCTCGAGCGGGCAGGCGCTCTGGCGGGCCAGGTGGAAGACGCGGTCGACGACGACCTCGGCCGACGCCAGCGCCGCCTCGACGTCGCCGGAGCCCTTCGACGCGAGGAACACGACGTTGGAGCCGGCCTCCTCGCGCACGAGCCCGGCCCCTGCCGAGCGCGCCGAGTCCAGGTCGAGGATCGGCTCGAGCGGCTCGTAGTCGACCTCGGCGAGCTCGCAGGCCTCCTCGACGCTCCCCCGGTCGACGCCGACCACGAGCGCGATCGGCTCGCCGACGAAGCAGACCGACCCCTTGGCGAGCAGGTGCCAGTCGTAGAGCTTCCCGGGCCCGAAGCGCACGGGCAGAGGACGGAGCAGTCCCTCGAGGTCGCCTGCGCCGTACGCGGCGACGACGCCCGGGCTCGAGCGCACCCGGGACAGGTCGACCTGCCCCAGTCGCGCTCGGGCGAAGCTGCTGCGGACGAACCCGATCACGAGCGTCCCCGAGGTCACGAGGTCCGCGACGTAGCGGCCCCCGCCGCGCGTGTGCCGCCCACGCCCGGGCCCCGGGCGCAGCGCCGGTCGTGGGGCGGCCGGGCCCATTCAGCGACCGCCTTCCTCGCGCATGCGGCCCGTCGAGGCCAGCAGCGAGACGAACGCGTCGAGGATCGGCACGTACCCCGTGCAGCGGCAGATCTGCCCGGAGAGCTGCTCGACGACGTCCTCGCGGGTCAGCGGCTCGTCGCCGGCGAGCAGCTCCTCCAGGGCCACCACCACTCCGGAGGTGCAAAAGCCGCACTGGAACGCGCCCTTGCCCACGAGCGCCGCCTCGACCTCGGACCAGCGCCCGCCCCGGCGGCGCGCCACGCCCTCGGCGGTCGTGACCCTCCGGCCGTCCGCCTGGACCGCGAGCATCAGGCAGGATCGCACCGCCTCCTCGTCGACGAGCACGGCGCACGCGCCGCAGACCCCCTGCTCGCAGCCAAGGTGCACGCTCGCTGCGGCAAGCCTCGAGTGCAGGAGGTCGGCGAGGCTGACCGAGGCCTCGACGTCGAGGTCGAGGTGCTCCCCGTTGAGCTCGAAGCCGACCTGCATCAGGCACCGACCTCCGGGGGGCACCCACGGGCAGCGGCGAACGCGCGCCGGGCCGCCACGGCCGCGAGGCGGCGGCGGAAGCGATCGTCGGCGTGGCCGTCCTCGAGGACGCCCTCGAGGCTGTCGGCGAGGTCCTGGAAGTACCGCCCACCGCCCTCTCCGGCCGCCCCTTCGACGTCGAGCGTCACCCGGGAGGGCTTGGCCTGCACGCCGAAGAAGGTCACGGCGGCTCCCGCCGGGCCGGAGTGCTCGGGGTAGACGACGCAGATCGCCCCGGCGAGCGCGAAGTCCCCGGGGCGGGGCGCGACCTCCCACACGCCGGTGCGCCTCCCCGGGCGGATTGGGAAGCAGAGCCCGGTCACGAGCTCGTCCTCCCGCAGGCTCGTCTGGTAGGGGCCGGTGACGAGCGCCTCGACCCGCTCGCTGCGCGAGCCGCGACGCGAGGCGATCGAGGCGGACGCGTCGAGCGCGATGCACGCCGCGGGGAGCTCGGCGGCGGGATCCGCGTGCGCGATCGAGCCGCCGAGCGTCCCGCGATGGCGGATCGCCGGGTGGCCGATGAACCGGACGATCCTCGACAGGAGCGGCACCGCCGAGCAGGCGGTCCGGTCGTGCTCGACGGCGCTGAGCGTCGTCATCGCGCCGATCTCGAGCACCTCCTCCCCCGCGCTCACCGACCGGCTCGTGCCGACCAGCTCCTCGAGCGCCCCGAGGTCGACGAGGGTCCTCGGCCTCGCGAGGCGCAACGCCATCAACGGCAGCAGGCTCTGCCCCCCGCCGAGCGGACGGGCCCCCTCCTCGGCGAGCATCTCGCACGCCTCGGGGAGGCCGGTCGGCCGGAGGTAGCCGAAGGGCGGGAACTTCATCGGCTCAGCACGGCCCTGCCGCCGGCACGGTGCCCGGCCGAGCCGCCGCCGGACGGACGTCGGGCCCCGGCCCGCCGATGCACCCCCCGGCCGTCACCCTGCACGCTTCAGCCTGGCACCGAGGGCGCTCGGCGCCGCACCCCGCCCCCGCGACTGGGCGGCCCAGGCGATGAGGATCGCGACCGCGCCGACATAGGGCATCATGTCGAGGAAGTCCGAGGGCACGGGCCACGCGAGCGCGCCCCCGAGGTCAGCGAGGATGAGCAGGCCCCCGAAGACGTAGGCGCCGACGATGCAGCGCATCGGGCGCCAGCCCGAGAAGATCACGACCGCCAAGGCGATGAAGCCCCGGCCTGCGGTCACGTCGGTCCCCCACTCGCCGACGACGACCACGGCGAGCATCGCGCCCGCGAGGCCGCCGAGAAGGCCGTTCACCCCCACGTAGACGGTGCGCCACCGCCGGACCCCGATCCCCGCGCCGGACGAGGCCGCCTCCGGATCCTCGCCGATCGCCCGCAGGTTCCTCCCGTGGCGGGTGTGGCCGAGCATCCAGGCCAGCGCGAAGGGCAGGACGAACGCGAGGTACACCGGCCACGGGTACTGGCCGACCAGCTCCTTCACGACCGGGATGCGGTCGAGCCCCGGCAGGCCGACGACGGTCGACTGGGCCGGCACCGTCGTGTTCTGGTAGCTGTTCCCGATCAGCTGGGAGAGCCCGAGCCCGACGAACCACACGCCGAATCCGGGCAGGACCTGGTCGGTCCCGAGGCCGATCACCGGCAAGGCGTAGAAGACCAGCAGGTACGCCGCGCCGGCGAGCGCCCCGCAGAGCAGTCCGAGCTCCGGGTCGCCCGTGTGCAAGGTGACCACGACCCCGGTCACCGCCCCCATCAGCATCAGCCCCTCGATGCCGATGTTCAGCAGACCGACCGTCTCGGCGAGCAGCTCGCCCGTCGCCGCGAGCAGGAGGGGCGTGCCCGCGAGGATCGCGGCGGCGAAGTACAGCTCGAAGGTGTGCATGACCGCCCCTCACCTCCCCAGGTCGCCCGGCGCCGCCGTCACGGCCGCTCCGCCACCGGCGGGCTGGCGCACGACGCGGTAGTGGGCGACGACCTCGGCGACGGTCGCCATCAGGAGCAGCAGGCCGATCAGGATGAAGACGTCCTGCGAGGACACGCCGTAGATCTGGACCACCTGCCCGGCGGACATGATCACGGCGAGCAGGCACGACATGACGATGACGCCGACGACCGACCCGCCGGCCAGCACCGCCATCGCGATGCCGAGGTAGCCGGTGTTGTTCGACAGGCCCGGCGTCAGCTGGTAGGAGTTCCCGGCGAGCTGCAGGACCCCGCCCACCCCCGCGAGGGCTCCCCCGACGAGCAGGCTCAGCGCGACCGTCCGGCGGACGGACACCCCGGCGTAGGCCGCGACGTCCCTTCCCGATCCGACCACCCTGCTCCGGTAGCCGAGGACGGAGTAGCGGACGACCGCCCCGACGGCGGCGGTGAGCCCGACCGCGACGAGGAGCCCCGAGTCCAGACCGCCCGCCAGGTGGACCAGGGGCAGGTGGGACTGCACCGGGAGGAAGCGGCTCTCGATCGTCCCGCCCTGCGAGGACGCGTACCTCCAGGGCCCCGTGAGCCAGTAGGCGACCCAGGACACGACGACGAGGTTGAGCATCAGCGTCGTGATGATCTCGTTGACGTTCAGGAAGGTCTTGGCGAGCATCGGGATGGTGACCCACAACGCCCCTCCGGCCGCCCCGGCGAGGAGCATGCCGACGATCAGCAGCGCGCCGGGCGCGTGCGGCAACGCGAACGCGAAGGCGGTGGCGAGCCAGGCACCTGCGAAGAACTGCCCCTCGCCGCCGATGTTCCACAGCCCAACCCGAAGCGGCACCTGCACGGCGAGCGCGGTGAGGAAGAACGGGGTCGCGAGCACCACGAGCTCCTGGAGGCCGGGCTGGGTCGCGAAGGTCGTGCGGAGCACGAGGCCGAGCACGTCCGGGACGTGCACGCTCGCAACGAGGTAGGCGGCCGCGATCGCGAGCGCCAGCACGACCGCCACGAGCCGGTAGAGCCAGCTGCGGGTCTCGGACGCCTCCTCCCGGACGACGGCCCAGCGCCTCCTCGCCGGTCCCGTCCCGACCGCGCCGAGGCTCGTGGCCCCGCCGCCGAGCGTCGCCGCGCTCCTCACCTCCCGGCCCCGCTCAGCGCCGACCCGAGCGGCTCGGCGAGCCGCGACCCGCCCATCAGCATCCCGAGCTGCTCCGGGGAAGGCGGCACGCCGGCGTTGTCGAGCTCGCCGGCGATGCGGCCGGCGGAGAAGACGAGGATGCGGTCGGACAGGCTCAGCACCTCTTCGAGGTCCTCCGAGATCAAAAGGACTGCGACGCCCCGTTCTCTCGCGTCGAGGAGGATCTGCCAGACTCGCTCGGTCGCGCCCACGTCGAGCCCCCGGGTGGGGTGCACCGCGACGAGCGCGCTGCGAGCGGCGCGCAGCTCGCGCGCGATGAGCAGCCGCTGGATGTTGCC
>JAJYNS010000101.1:27351-30597 GCA_021786195.1 Actinomycetes bacterium
ACCTCGCGCAGCTTGTGCGTGATGAACAGCACCGCTCGGCCGTCGGCCGCGAGGTTGCGCACCACCGCGAACAGGACCTCGACCTCCTGCGGGGTGAGCGTCGCCGTCGGCTCGTCGAGGATGAGCACCGAGGCGCCCCGCACCAGTGCTCGCAGGATCGCCACTCGCTGCTGCTCGCCGACGGACAGGTCGCCCACGCGCGCCAGCGGGTCGAGCCCGAACCTGTACCGCTCGATCAGCCCGGCCGCCTGGGCGGCGAGCGACCCGACGCCCGCGACCCGGGCCGCGCCGTCCCAGCCGAGGAACAGGTTCTCGGCGACGCTGAAGCGCTCGACGAGCTGGTAGTCCTGGTGGACCATGCCGACGCCATGCCGCATGGCCTGCTTCGGCGAGGACGGCCGGTAGGGGCTCCCGTCGATCTGCATCGTGCCGGAGTCCGGCGACAAGACGCCGGCGACGATCTTCATCAGGGTGGACTTGCCCGCGCCGTTCTCTCCGAGGATCGCGTGGACCTCGCAGGCGTGGCAGTCGAGATCGACGCCGCGCACCGCCTCGAGCAACCCGAAGGACTTCCTCAGCCCCCTCAGCTGCAGCTTGGCGGTGCGCGCACCGTCCCCTGCCCCTACCGGCATCGCGCGCTCACGATCGGCGCCAGCCACGTCCTCGTCGCGGTCTCGACATCGAGGTCATCGAGATGAGGCCTACTTGCTGATCGTCACGCCACGCACGTACCAGTTCCATTGGTCGTAGATGTACATGGTGCTCAGGCACTTGCCCTTCGGGACCCTCAGCTTGCCTGCGGTGTCGTAGATCGGACCGCAGAAGAAGTTCTTGCCCCTGCTCATCTGCTCGTAGGCGGCGTCGACCCTGGCCCGAACCTTCGCCGGCACCTTCGGGCCCCAGGGGGAGAGCTTCAAGCCCGGTCCGAAGCCGAACACCTCGATGCGGCCGCCGTGGAAGGTGCCGTCGGCGACCTGCTTCACGATCGTCTCGAGCGCAGGCGCCCAGTCGATGATCTGGGACAGGACGAAGGAGTCCGGCCCCGAGGCGACACCGTTCCCCCAGCTGCCGAGGCCCCAGACATGGCGCTTCTGGGCGACCTCCACCGCGATCGGGTCGTTCTCCGTGGAGCCGATCACGTCCGCGCCCGCGTCGACGAGCGCGTTGGCGTCCTCGGTCTCCTTCGGCGGGTCGTACCAGGAGTTGACGACGTCCACGAGCGCCTTGCAACCCGGGTGCGTCGCCTGGCAGCCGAGCACGAGCGCGTTCAGCCACTCGTTCACCGGTGCCGGCGTGTTCGAGAACGCCGCGAGGAAGCCGATCTTCCCCGTCTTCGTGAGCATGCCGGCCGCCATCCCCTCGAGGTAGTCCACGAGCCAGTTCTCGTCGTACACCGAGACCACGTTGGACGGGAAGGGCTTCACGCCGTTGCTCTCCACGCAGGCGACCTTTGGCTCCTTGGCGCACGCGGCGTAGAAGAGGGACCCCCCGTCACCGGGGTCGAACAGGATCTTGGCGCCGGATGTCGCCATGCTCTCCCCGGTCGACGTCCACTGGCTCGTGTACGGGGTGTTCTGGGTGAACGTCGCCGTGATCCCGAGGTGCTTCTCGAGGTACACCTGGGCCTGGTACCACTCCTCGTCGTAGCCCTTGTCGCTGACCGAGCCGTCGTAGATCCAGCCGGTCTTCATCCCGGCGGTCGCCGTCCTCGACCTCTGCGCTCCCGCCCCGCTCGCGCGACCCGTGGCGGCCGTCGCCCCGGAGGCGGCCGTCGCCATCCCGGCGGCAGCGATCGAGAGCGCGCCCAGGGCCGCCGCCGCACGCACCATGCCGGACCGTCCCCTCCACGGGCCGGGCACCCTCGCCATTGTGGTCATGCTCCCCTCCCTGTCCGACCTGCTGACACCTCGACGGCCTCCACGGCGTCGCCTCGAGCAGCCCGGGGTCGCCGACGGCACCGTGGGGCCCCGCCGGCGCGGGCCTGCCCCCGTGACGCCGACGCTGGCGCTTGGGACCGGCGCGCACCCGACGCCAACATGAATCCCGATTCATGTTTCGTATTGGGCCGAAGGCTAGTCGCCTCCGCCGCCCACGGTCAACGGTCGGCGGCGAACGATGCCCTCACTCCAAGTGTGACCTCGAGGGGACCCGGCCGGTGCGCGGCCGCTACCATCGCCGGCGTGCCGCCGGCTAATCTGCCCTGCGGCCGCGATGCAAGGCTACGCCGGGCGGGAGCGCTGCTCGGCGTTGCGGCGCTCGCGCTCCTGCCCTGCCTCCTCGGCGCCGGGCAGTCGGCAGCAGCGGATGCTCGGCCCCGGTCGGCCACAACCGTAGGCGACCCGCTGGCCGGCGCCTCCGTCAAGCCGGTCCGTCGTTTCCTGGCACCCTCGCGAGCGATCAGCTGCCAGATCGACTGGGAGGTCAGAGGGCTGCCGCCGCTCGCCCGGTGCCAGTCCTCGACGCCGCCGGAGTCGGTCGAGATCTCGCCCTCCGGGACGACGAAGAGGTGCTCCGGCGCCCGCTGCCTGGGCAGCCCGGTGACGAACGCGCCGGTGCTCGCCTACGGCACCTCGCTTCGCGCCGGGCCCTTCGTGTGCACCTCACGCGTCGACGGCATCGCCTGCGGCGCCTCCGACCGCGCCTTTCTCATCTCCCGCGCTCACCTCGCCGTCTATCCCGTCCTCCCCCACACGACCATGGCGGTCTACTCGAGCCCCTTGCGCCACCCGACGCTTGGGAGCGGCCGGGCCTACGGATGGCTGGTCGCGCTCGACCGGGCCGGGCACTTCGGCGAGGTCGAGGTCCTCTGCGGCGAGCAGGACGGCGAGCGGCTCCTTCCTCACCGTCTCTGGACGGTGGACCTCGCGAAGGTCAGATGGTTCGAGGTCGACACCGACCCTGCCGACGAGGCGGCCGGCTCGGTCGTCTCCGTCCCTCGTTCGAGGTGGGTCGCGCTGGCCCGCGTCGACGGCTGGGCCGGCTACCTCGTGCTCGGAGGCTCGAGCTCCTACCTCAGCGACGGGCCCGGCGACTTCGGCTGCCACAGCTGACCGCGCTGCTCGCCCGGCACGGCTTCCACCAGGCGCCCGGGGGGTCTCGTCGAGCAGTCACGGACATGGGGCGGAGCCTGGCCATCCTTGCAACTGCCGGCGGGGCCGGTGTCTCTCATCGGTCGCCTGGAGCGCGCCATCGAACCTGTCGCCCTTGACAAGGACGGCCTCTCCCACCGCGAGCCGCAGCGCCAGG
>JAJYNS010000013.1 GCA_021786195.1 Actinomycetes bacterium
GCGCACGAGCGCTGGCCGCCGGACAGTCGCCAGCTCTCGCTACACCCGCACGCCGGGCAGGCGAAGCCCTCTCCCCAACGCAGCCAGTCGAGGTAGTCCAGACACGCCAGATCGTCCGGGAACCACACCAAGAGCTGGGCGTACGTCCCTGGATAGTCCACCCCAGCCACCGGTCTCCCCGCGACCACCACATCTTGAGCCTACTGTACTCAGACGGATAGCCCCTTCAGTATGCAACGACTATACTGTGGGTCGCAATGGAGCCCGGTCTTATCGACCGGGATCACAGCCCGGCTGCCGGCGTGTCACGGCAGGGTGACGCTGCCGCAATGGAGCCCGGTCTTATCGACCGGGATCACCGGTGACGCTGAGCCCCTGGGTGTCCTCGAACTGGTCAGCCGCAATGGAGCCCGGTCTTATCGACCGGGATCACCCGCCTCCTGGGATGCCACGCACGGCGAAGCGGAGGCCGCAATGGAGCCCGGTCTTATCGACCGGGATCACCCGGACTGCTCGGCCCCGGTGAACGTCCCCGCCTGGCCGCAATGGAGCCCGGTCTTATCGACCGGGATCACGTGCCGGCGCAGCACGCGCAGGTCCTCGGCAGACTCGTAGCCGCAATGGAGCCCGGTCTTATCGACCGGGATCACCGGACGTCGCGTGGTTCGCCGCCGCCCGGAAGTTCCCGCCGCAATGGAGCCCGGTCTTATCGACCGGGATCACCCGTCGTCGTCGCCGTGGTGGTCGGCTGGGACCTCTAGCCGCAATGGAGCCCGGTCTTATCGACCGGGATCACCCGGTCATGAGGCCGCGCTGGCGGCGGGTGTACTTGAAGCCGCAATGGAGCCCGGTCTTATCGACCGGGATCACCCGGCGAAGCATTGGCAAGGGCGTCGAGGCCGACGTGGCCGCAATGGAGCCCGGTCTTATCGACCGGGATCACGTGCGAGTAGATCCGAGGTATGGAGGATCGCAATAGCCGCAATGGAGCCCGGTCTTATCGACCGGGATCACGGCACTGGTGGGGTGATGGACGACATTGGCGGATGGCTGCCGCAATGGAGCCCGGTCTTATCGACCGGGATCACCCAGACCTCGATCGCCAGGGACGTGGCGCGCGTGATGGCCGCAATGGAGCCCGGTCTTATCGACCGGGATCACCCCCAGGGTACACCGACGCGTTGCCGAAGCTATACGTGCCGCAATGGAGCCCGGTCTTATCGACCGGGATCACGGCCCGCGCACTGCGTGAGGCCGAGGCGCTCGCCGAGCCGCAATGGAGCCCGGTCTTATCGACCGGGATCACTCACACAAGTCGTCGACATATCATCACGCCTCCCTTTGCCGCAATGGAGCCCGGTCTTATCGACCGGGATCACTGTAGGTGGTGGATCGGGTGGCGGTTCAACAGGGTGCCGCAATGGAGCCCGGTCTTATCGACCGGGATCACACAACGGGTACGCGTCGCTGGCGATCTATGCACAGGCCGCAATGGAGCCCGGTCTTATCGACCGGGATCACACACCTGGTTGGTGAAGGTGTAGTGAAGCTGCCAGTTGCCGCAATGGAGCCCGGTCTTATCGACCGGGATCACCCCCGCGCCCTCCTACTACTCGACGACGGCCGCGCCGCCGCAATGGAGCCCGGTCTTATCGACCGGGATCACATGCAGCATGATACGTCGGCTCGACAGGCTCATGCTTGCCGCAATGGAGCCCGGTCTTATCGACCGGGATCACACGGATCCGGGCCGCGTACCTGGACGGTTTCATCGAGCCGCAATGGAGCCCGGTCTTATCGACCGGGATCACCGCTCGCCTTCGTCGCCAACGCGAGCGACGGCGCGGCGCCGCAATGGAGCCCGGTCTTATCGACCGGGATCACCTTGCCAATCTAGCAATCGGCGCAACAGTATTCTACACGCCGCAATGGAGCCCGGTCTTATCGACCGGGATCACCCGGCCGCCCCAGAGCGGGCGTCGCCGCGGGTGGTCGCCGCAATGGAGCCCGGTCTTATCGACCGGGATCACCGGCCTGGCTCATGTCTCAGCCCTTCCGCCCGAGGACGCCGCAATGGAGCCCGGTCTTATCGACCGGGATCACGAGCCACAGCTTCTGGGCCTCCTCGGCGGTCCCCTCGCCGCAATGGAGCCCGGTCTTATCGACCGGGATCACCGCTGCCAGATGGCGGTCGGCGTCAGCATCCGGGCGCCGCAATGGAGCCCGGTCTTATCGACCGGGATCACCACCATGATTCTCCGTCATCTACCTATTAGAAATCTAGCCGCAATGGAGCCCGGTCTTATCGACCGGGATCACGGCTCCGACTTTCCGGGGCCCCGGAGCTGCGAGAATATCGGCCCATGCGAGCACCGAACACATGTGCTGCCCTGTCGCTCGCGCTGTGAATTTGTCAATGTCCAAATCGGCCCCTGACCTCGGTTCGAGCACTCGCCGAGGCCACGACCACAACAGGAGCCCTCGCTCTCACACGATCATTGCACCGCCGGTGGGAAGATCTGACCTCACACCCAGGAACTCGAAGCGTGCGGAGCTCGGTGCGTTGCCAAGATCGATCAGCACGACGCGATCTTCTCTGTTGTTGATCAACTCCGTCAGGTCCCAGCGCAACTGCGCGAGCTCTGCCCCCTCCAGGTCACAGACGAACAGCGAGTACTGGAGCGGGTACCCGTAGGATCGCATCTTCGTGTGGACACGTCTCAACCGTTTCGGATCCGCGATGTCGTACGCGGCAACATATCGACGACGACCGACCGTCATCGGGTGACGAACGGCACGTACTCGGGCACCTCGCCAAGCAGCCATGCTGCCAGCAGGCGCGACTGCACCTCTAGCACTCTGCGGTAGCTCACCTTGTACTTGAAGACCGGGTGAGTGACTTCGACTTCCAACCTGCGCTCGTACGCAGCAAGCACCGCCTTGCGGCCTCCCGGCGTCAGCGCCACCCCGCCACCGCGAACGATGAAGTCGGAGGCACCGATCTCGCCGTTGTTCACGAGTTGGATCACCGTCGAATCGCCGATGAGCGGCCGGAACTCTTCCGCGAGGTCGAGCGCAAGCGCTGGGCGCCCAAAACGTGGGCGATGGTACAAACCGATGTAGGGGTCGAAGCCAACCCCGATGCACGTCGCGAGAAGATCCTTCACCAGCATCGCGTATACGAACGAGAGCAGGCAGTTCACCGCGTCGCGCGGTGGCCTTCGGTTCCTTCCGGCGAACGTGAACTGCGACCCCGGGAGTCTTGAGCCTTCGCGCAGCATCGAAGTGAACGCCCCGAAATACGTCCTGGCGGCCGCTCCTTCTATGCCGAGCAGGCTCGCTGGGCCGGTCGCCGCCGACGCCGACGCCGCGGCAGTCGCCAACAGGTCGAGCGCCTCGGTGGGTGCAGGCTTTCCGTTCCGACGCAGAAGCGTGCGGGAGTTGCGGATCTTCCCCTCGACGAACCATCTCGGCGCCTCGCCGCCTCCCTGACCCGCAACGGCGGACTGGCGCATGCGAAGCTGCACATGCTTGGACGGCAGGCCCTCCGCGATGCCGTTGAGCCATCCGCCGCTGCTCATGTAGACGACTGGGACCTCACGCGCGAAGGCGTCGTGTAGCGCGCTGGTCGTCACCTCGACCCGTCCGAAGACGCAGATCTGCGACACGTCCATCGGGCGAACAGATGCGATCCGCTCGCCGGCGGCGGTGATCTCGATCCTGCCTGAGCGGCTCCGCACGAGTGCGCCAGGCTCTGTGACGTACAGCGGCCTCGCTGCGTCGGCCGTTGGGATTAGCCGCCGGGCAGGGCCCTCGCTCCGTGCCGACAGCGCATTGTGCTCGTCGGGCAAGCAGATGCCGACTAGCGAGCAGCGTGGGCATTTCGGGCTGTCCACCAAGGGGGGAGGCGGTGCGTCGCACGCCGCGATGACCCGAAGCTCGTCCAGGACCTCCATCATCCGCTCGACTAGCTGGTCGGCGAACTGCACCTCCACGCGTTCGCGACTGCCCGCGAACCAGATCGCTCCTTTGCTGCAGCGGTAGCCGTTGTCGAGCAGTATCTGTCCCTGCGCGCAGAGCTGGATCCGCTCGGGCTCCCACGATCGCTCCTTGTTCTCTGGAGCTCTTCCCCTCTTGTAGTCAACGGGGACCACCTCGTCACCCTCGCCTTCGAGGAGGTCGATCTTGCCGACTAGCCCGAGACGTTCGGAGGAGAGCATCACCGAGCGCGCTGACCGGAGATCCTCGGTGTGCCCAGGACTGGGGAGATCGCCGGTCGGCCGGTCGACCGAGCGGTGCCGGTAGCGCCCCTCGACGGTGTCCGCATTGTCCTCGAAACGGGCTTGTACCCACTCGAGGTAGAACAGGCGAGGACAATACGCGGCCTCGTTGACCATGCGCACCGGAACGAGCTCCGGAAGATCGCCGGCGGTCGGCGGCCCGCCAGTCCCCGATTGCTCGTCAGCTTCCATCGACCGGCAGGAAGAGGCCGAGGCCGAAGTGCGAGAGCGCACCGAGGGCAATGGGTCCGCGCACGGGCTCTTCAAAGCTCAGCTCGAGCCCCACCACAGGCAGGTCGGGGCCCTTGTTCGGACGCTGTCGCCGGTACGAGAGCCACCCCTCGTGCTCGGGCGCCACCTTGGTCACGCGGCACTCCTGGGGAAGGCCCCTCGCACCAAGCTCTCGCGCAACCTCCTCCGTCAGGAACTCCGCTTCCGACTGCCGCGCCTTGCGATGGCGGTAGGGGGCGAAGGGCGTCGAGCTTCGCCAAGTCCGCGCCGGGGACGATGCGCCAAGCTCCCGGAGCAGGTTCGACTCGTCCCCCAAGCTCTCCAGTGCTACTCGCACCTCCACGAAACCCAGGTCCGGATGACCCCCGAACAGGTGGCGTATCCTCGCCAGCGCTTCGACCTCGCGGGGCGTGAGCCCCGTCGGAGCCCAGATGGCGACGCTGTCGAGCAAGCGGCTCCCGGCGCGCGTGCGCGGCAGGTAGTGAGCGTGGCGATGGCCGTGAAGCGGTGTACCCGACTCGTCCTTGCCCGCCAGCGTCGGCGACGTCGTCCCGTGGCGACTGAGCGCGGCCTTTCGCGCCAGGTCTGCGACGAGCACGGTCTCCCCCACTGACGGCAGCACGGGCCCTTCTAGCGCGAGCCACGCCACCGTAGGGCGTCCAGGGGCGCGACTTCGCCTCGGAGCCGCTGTGGACGGGATCTCCCGAGAGGGCAGGGCATAGTCCACGAGACGCGAGCCTCGCGGGTAGCGCCTTCCCGAGCTGCGTATCGCCACGGTCGTCTGGGTCAGGGCATCGAGGTCCAGCGGCTCCTCGGCGACAAGGATCCTGTTCGCGGGGCGCAGGTGGTCTGAGATCTCGGCCGGCGCGGACCACGCTCGCCCACGCTCGGCTGCGGCCTCGGCCTCGGCCTCCACCAGGCGCGCCTGGCAGATGCTCTCCGCTCTGCCGAGGTACGAGAGCCGCGTGCACAAGGCCGCGAGCGCACCCCTGCGCTCCCCGGTGGTCTCGCGCTCCCAGCGCACGAGGATCGCGGCGCCGCGGTCCATCGCGACGAAGGTGTCGAACACCTTGTCCTTCCCATCTCGAATGTCCGGGTAGTAATGACGGGTGTGCGCTTCTCCATAGCGTGGGAGCAGGAAAGACGGTGGAGTGGCGAGGTCCGCGAGCAGGCCCTCGACGACGGGCGCGCCCAGCTCTGGTAACCGCCATCTCCACGTCGCGTAGAGGGCACGCAGAAGCCGCCACGGCGAGGGAGGCCACTCGGGCGTCGCCTCGTTCACCGCCCGCCCCCATGGCGTCGCGTGGTAGCGGCCCCACGGAAAGCGCAGCTCGAGCACGATCGGCATGGTCAGTCCTCTTCGCCGCCCTTTCGCGTCGCGCGACGGGTCGCCTGGGCCCTCGACCAGGTCACCTCAAGCACCCGCTCCTCGCCGAACAGGTCGGCGCACTCGGAGGTCAGCCGCACGAGATCCCTGGACAGCGACTCCTGGTCGGCGAGCCGAGCGTCAACCTCGCCACGGTCCTCCGGCACGAGGTCGCAGGCAGTCCGCGGCCGAAAGCCGGCATCAAGGAGCGTGCGAACCTCCCAGCGTGCGGCCGTAGCCAGCAGCTCCCGCGCCGGCGCCGGAAGCCCGTAGGAGTCGAGTTGGTAGAGGTCGAGGCAGAACGAGGCGACGATCTTGCGCGCGACGAACTCCGTCCTGTGGAAGGGCACGAAGCCGTAGCCCTCCGTCGCCGAACCGGCATCCCTGTCCCCGACGGTGTGACGGACGTCGTCACGTTTGACGCCACCCGAGATCGCCTCCTTCACGTCGTATGCCTCGACGAATGCGGTCAGCGCTCGTGCGATCTTTGGTTGACCCGGCCACACTCGCGCGGATTCGGCGAAGAATACCCCGTGCACCAGGCACATCGGATCGAGCTTGAACACCGCAGCGGCGACCTGTCGCGGAGCGATCGGCACGTCGTCCCTTAGCCCGAGACGCTCGCGGATCACTTCCTTCATGCTCGTTCCGCTGAGCTCGGCGTCCTTGATGAATGCCGATGCCAGCCGGTGTGCCTCCGTCCGGCTGGACGTGAGGTAGTCACCATTGCCGTCGACCACCCTCACGTAGGGCAGCCCCTCGAACGGCTGAACAGGCTGCTGGCGCCCTCTGTCCCACGCCATGGCTTCCAGATGGTTGGCCATAGACTGTGCCGACTCGACGACGAGCGCATCCTCCCACTCGTCGTCACCGACGGGCCGCGAGTACCGTGCCGCCCCTACGTCTGGAAAGCCCGTCGGCTGGAAGCGCGTCCCCGCGACCGGGCGCAGAGCCACGTCGAGAAGCTCACGTCCTGACATTTCTGCTCTCCTTCTCTCGACTCCCCCAGTCCGGTGGCGCCGGACAGGCTCGCGACAGCAAAGACAGCCGGGCCCGGCGGCCGATCGGGCACAGGAGCGCGGCGCCGAGACGGCGGGCGTCGTCCGCCTCGAGCCCTCGGGCGACTCGCGCCTCGCTGGCAACCGGGCTAAGACCGGCTATACGCAGCCGTCGCACGGCGCCGCGAAGCACCGGACCGGCCCGTCCCGCGTCAAGCAGTGCCGGCCACGCGGCCTCGGGAACGAGATACGAGGTAGCGAGCATCCGAAGCCAAGGCGAGGACGCCTCTTCGTGGACGTCGGCAGGATCACTGTCGGCACGACGGAGTTGGGTCGGCGGCGCCTGGTCCGCGTAGAAGGGGCCGAGCACCGCAAGCGCCGGGGGGACGGACATCTCGGCTCCAGACGGGCCGTCACGGGCAGCGGACTCGTGGAGCACGCCCGACAGCGACGCAAAGCTCGAGCGCCGAAAGTCGAGCAGCAGGCAGGCTCGCAGGCTGTCCCGGAGGAGCCGCTCGTCGACCATGCCCGCAGCAAGCGCGGACACGTCGGAAGCTGGCGCGGCAATGGAGCGCCCGAAGCGAGTCGGTAGCCCCGGTGACTCGTATGGTGCCTGCTCGCGCCCGCGGCGTCGTGCCGTCGCCAGGAGCTCGACGACACGCCGTGCATGGGCGCTGGCGAGGACGTCGAGCACGTCACGACGTTCAAGACCGAGCACCGGCGGGTTCATCACCGCCGCCTTCTCCCATCGGAGGCAGAGAAGATCGCGGAGTGACGAGCCGAAGCGGACCGGTCCGGCCTCCGATCCGTCGGATACCGCACCGTCCTCGGACACCGCGGCGTCGTTGCCGTACGTGCCGACGCTGTCGTGGCAGGACGCGAGCGCCACGGCGAGACGCAGCTCACGGGCGCTGCCAGCTCCGCCCCCGAAGAGCTCTGGCACCCAGGTGCCCGCGTGCAGCGTCGACCCTCGAGCTTGTCCCGGTTGGGCACCACCCACCGGCGTCAGCGTGCTCACGCGATCGCGCAGCGACGACCTGCCGACGGCGAGCTCCAGGTCCGCTACTGCGAGGAGCGTCTCGAGAAGGGGAGTGCCGCCGCGCGCCCCAGCCGCCCCTGCTGCCACCACGAACATCTTCTGCTCGACCCTTCGCAGAGATCCGACGATGCCCGCGGGCAGGACATGTCCGCTCGTGAGCTTCCGGACGCCGTCGAGCCAGCTGTCCAACTCCGCGAGAAGCGGGACCGCGGGCCGGTCACGGACCGAGACGCGCCCCACCGGAGTTGCCAGGACCGACCGGCCGTTCCGGACAAGAAGCGAGTGCCGGCTGAACGCCGTGATCCCTCGGTCCACCCCGAGCGATGCAGCAGCCTCGGCGAACTCCAGCCCGGTGCGCGCATGTCGCCTTCGCCAGTCCGCACGACCCTCTGCCATCAGCGCGCGCACCTCCTCGAGCGCCGAGGGCTGCTCCCAGATCGGCAGCCAGATCTCGCCACGAGATTCCTCTCCGGGAGCCGCCGACGCGTAGCCGGCTGCCGACTCCTCGACGGTGAAGGGCGCCGCAGCCCGCCCGGGCGTCTCGGCTCCGAGTCGCCGAGCCGTGCCACTCGCGAACAGCAGCGTCCCCTCCATCAGCAACACCCAGTCCCACGGGTTGAGCAATGCCTCAGCCGTCCCGATCGGCGCCGAGTTCGGCCCGCCAGCCGCGCCCCCGTCGAACTGGCCCGGTGATTTGCCCCGCAACGCCGGTCTTCGCTCCGTCCCCGCCAGGCTGTCTTCCAGCCAGCCCTCGATCTTGTCGCGTCGAACGACGGTGAGACCGAGCACGTCCAGCACTCGTTGGTGGAAGTTCCGCGAGAACTCCAGCCTGCCGTCGTTCCCACCCGACCCGAGCAGTGGTGGATACACAGGACCTCTGGAGGTCAGGACGACCGCCGCGTCGATCCACGCGACGCACTCCTCGGGAAGCTCGGCGCGGCACGCCCGCACCATCGCTTCCTTCGTCCATCCCTCGGACTCCTGGCGCTCGAGCAGGCGTCGGCAGACGGCGATCGCTCGACGATAGGACTCGAGCCGGTCGTCGGTCGAGGACTCGAGCACACCGAGCTCATGGGCACCTTCTGGCCCGAACCCACTGCTCGAGTTCCACGGGCTCAGGATCGGCGTGGGACGGTACCTGTCGAGGAAGAAGCGCTCGAGCTCGTCGAGAGAGAGTGCGGTGTCGAGAACGAAACCCGACGGGGCCCAGCATGCCGTTGCTCCGGGGTCGGCCTGCTCGGCGAGGAGGCGGAAGACGCCAAGCGCCTTCAGGTAGGCGCCCAACGGCTCCGGACGGCATCCGCCGAGCGTGATCGGCTGGTGGCTCATACGGCCGCGCCCTGTGCTTCCCGCGCACTCGCACGCCAGTCCGCGAGGCGGACGACGGCTTCGAAGAACGCGAGGCGGAACGGCCCCACATCGGGTCGATCGCGCAGGGCGAGCGCGCGTTCCGACCAGGAAGGGTTGCCGTTCGGGTCGCGGCCCATCCGGACGGGTGCAAAGCTCATGGACGCCTCGGGCAGGGCTACGCCGGACGCGACCACAGAGGGGATCCGGTCTCCCTCCTGCACGCCGAGAATGCGCTCCTGCCCTGCCGATGTCCTATCCCCCGCGACCGAACGGATCGACATCCGAATTCGCCCGTGGTGTGCGGCCACCAGGTACCTGACAAGATCGGGCTCCTCGCACCGCTCCAGCGCAACCGCCCCATTCCCGAGCAGCGCCAGGAGCGAGACCAGCTCATGACGGAAGTGGGGACGCGAGTGGCGTCGAGCGCGCGCGCCTCCCGACTTGGCCCAGGGGCCGGAGAGCTCCAGCGCCGGCCGCTCTGCCTCGTCTGCGGTGGCGAGCATCGTCTCCTGGAACACCGCATGCGCCTTTCCAACGTCGTGGAGCCGGGCGGCGAGGATGGCCGCGTCTCGTTGCGCCGCGGTGATGCTCTGCGGCCCCAGCGAGTCGAGCAGCTCCTCGGTTGCCCTGGCCACGTCTTCGAGGTGCGACGACAGGCTCACCCATCGCCCTACGGAGAAGCTGACCGCGTCGTCACCGATCCTCTCCGCCGGATCCTCGAGCGACGCGTCGCGCCCCGACGGGATCGGGTCGACCTGTGCGCGCAAGCTCACGTCCCAACCGACCTCAGGCGAGTAGCCGCCCGCCCCCGTGTCGACGACGACGATCGACCCTGGCCGCAGCTCAGCGCTGCGAGCCTTCACCCAGGAGTCGTCGGCCTTCAGGTGGTCGAAGCGCCACAGGGTGGTGCGTTCGGCCAGTTCCGCCAGCTCCTTTCCAACCGGAACAGGACAGAGCTCGTCAGCCGCGGGACCGGGGTCATCCGCCGCTGGCGGGTGCCCGTCCAACTCTCGCCACGCGACATATGCGTCCAGCTCGTCGGCAGCACGGATGAACGGGGCGACGTCGATGTCGCTACCGGAGAGGTCCGGTGAGGTGTCGAAGAGGCCCTTCAGGTCGCCGGCGCGTAGCACCGCGTAGGTGGGCAGCCGGGTCGGCACCTCGAGCGTGCGCAAGTCGCCGGCGGTCACCTGACGACCTTCGAGACTTCTCAGCGCTCCCGTCGCAGCGTCGACGTCTTCGGGCAGATAGGGGGCAGAAGATGACGGCTCGACCCAGAGGAGGAGCGCGTCGGCCACCTCGCCGGACCGGTTGAGCCGACCGGCCCGCTGGACCACCGAGGGCCAGGACGCTGCCTCGATGAGCATCGTAGAGGCCGAGATGTCGACGCCGGCCTCGAGGACCTGCGTCGAGACCACGATGCGACCAGCTGCCGGCGGCGACGCCATCGCGCCGTCGAGAGCGATCCTCCGGTCATCGGGGCGGAACCTGCTGTGCAGGAGGTGCACCGGAGCCGCTCCGCCCTCTTGCTCGAGCGCCCGGTACAGCTCGCGAGCCGAGCGCACCGTGTTCATCACGGCGATGGTCAGCGTGCCGGGACGATGATGGTCGAGGATCGTCCGGGCGAGCGACCGGGCACGACGAGCGTCGTCTACGGAGACGTGACGGATCGTGCGCGTCGCCTGGAGACGAGTCGCGAGGGCACCCTCGACGTCCTCTGGGCCAAGCTCGATGACGCGGGTCACGTCGGCGCTGTCGACGGTCGAAAGGGCCCTTCGGTCCACCGTTGCCGACATCCATGTCGAGAAGCTGCCGAGACAGGTGCCAAAGCGATGCCGAAATGCCTCCAGCTGGAGGCTCGTCGCAAGGGCGGGCCCAAGGAGCTGGATCTCGTCGAAGACCCAATGCGTACCGTTGTGCAGGAGGCCGAAGTCGATCGGCCAGGAGAACCTGCTCGTCGCATAGCCCCGGTTCAGCGCCCGGCTTAGGAGCATGTCGACGGTCCCGACGACGACCGCATCCTGTTCCGGGTGCTCGTACCAGCTCGTCCTCACCTTCCCCGCTCGTCCACCAACCCTGCCGCCCATCACGAGGTGCACTGCGACGCCGTCCTCGAGCCCGTCGAGACCAAGTGCGCCGATCCACCTGCGGACCACGGACTCGACCTGCTCGGTGAGCGATCTGAGCGGCAAGCAGAGGACCAGCCAGTGCGGTGTCGCCTCACGGACCTTCGGGTCGGGGTGGAAACGGCGCCGCCAAAGCCAGGGGAGGACCACGCCGGCCGTCTTTCCGGCACCGGTTTCGACGGCGATGAGCTCGGGCGGCATCGGAGCGTCTGCGACCGCGACCTGCCACCGATAGGGCGGGGACCGCAAGGCACGTTCTGCCATCTCGGCGAAGGACGCCGGATGCCACTTCTCGCTCACCGGGACTCCACCTCCAGGTGATCCTCGCCCCTAACGGCCGACCACCATATTGACTGGAGGGTGTATCAACCGGCGTCCCCGCCGGCTCCGGGCTCACCCCGCCGGGAAGCGCATCGAGGGCTCGGCGCCGGCGTCCATCGGCGTCGGGCCCCGCCGCCCGAGGAGGTGGTGGCCGGCGGAGGCGATCATCGCCGCGTTGTCCGTGCACATGGACCTGCTCGGGAGGTAGACGCCGAGCCCGGCCGCGGCGCAGGCGGCGGCGACGGCTTCGCGGAGGGGCCCGTTCGCGGCGACGCCGCCGGCGAGGCACACCGAGCGCGCCCGGGAGGTCCCGGCGGCGTCGAGCAACTTCGCGACGAGCACGTCGACGACCGCCGCCTGGAACGACGCCGCCACGTCCGCGCTCGAGACCTCGGGGTGCTTGCCCACGTAGGTGACGACGGCGGTCTTCAGCCCGCTGAAGGAGAAGTCGAGCCCCTCGCCGAGCATCGGCCTCGGGAAGGCGATCGACGACGCGTCCCCCTCCCGGGCGGCGCGCTCGATCGCCGGGCCGCCGGGATAGCCGAGGCCGAGGAAGCGCGCCACCTTGTCGAAGGCCTCGCCGGCAGCGTCGTCGACGGTCTCGCCGAGGACCTCGTAGCTTCCTGGGCCGTCCATCTCGACGAGGATGGTGTGGCCGCCCGAGACGAGCAGGACGACCGCCGGGAGCTCGATGCCGGGATCCTCCAGCAGCGACGCGTAGAGATGGCCCTCGAGGTGGTTGACGCCGACGAAGGGCACCTGCCAGGCGAGCGCGAGGGCCTTCGCGAAGGAGATCCCGACGAGGAGCGCCCCGGCGAGCCCGGGCCCGACCGTCGCGGCGACCGCCCCGATCCCGCGCCCGGGACCCGAGGCGGCAAGCGGCATCCCCCGATCGTCGAGACCGGCCTCCCGAAGCGCCTCCCGAGCCGCCGGGACGATCCTCTCGAGGTGCGCCCGCCCCGCGATCTCCGGCACCACGCCCCCGTAGCGGGCGTGGAGGTCGACCTGGCTCGAGACGATCGAGGAGCGGATCGTCCTGCCGCCCTCGACGACGGCGACTGCCGTCTCGTCGCAGGAGGTCTCGACGCCGAGCACGATCTCGGGGTCACGCGCCGGCCGAGCCCGGCCGGCCGGTCCCTCGCCGCTCACGGCCCTCCGCCCGGCACTCCGTCGGCGCCGGGCGGGGGGAGGCCGATCTGCCGGCTGATCTCGGCGAGCCGCTCGAGGTAGCTGCGGGTGTCGACGTCGTAGGCCCACATCACCAGGCCGTCCTCGTTCACCTCCGGGTAGTAGTTCTTCCGCACGCCCGCCGGCACGAAGCCGAAGCGCCGGTAGAGGATCTGCGCCCCGGTGTTCGACATCCTCACCTCGAGGGTGAGCGCCTTGGCGCCCCGGTCTCGAAGCTCGCAGACGAGCCGGTAGAGGAGCTTGATCCCGATGCCTCGCCGCTGCCACTCCGGCGCGACGCCGATCGTCGTCACGTGCCCTTCCCCGGCGACGAGCATCGAACCGGTGTAGCCGACGACGGCGCCGTCCACGAGCGCGACGAGATAGGCGCGGCTCGCCGGCGAGGCGAGCTCGCTCAGGTACAGCGCCGGGGACCAGGGCCGGGGAAATATCCGCTCCTCGATGGCGACGACCTGGCGGACGTGGCGCCTGCGCATCGGCACGATCTCCAGGGCCGCTCCGTCGCGCGCCTCGGGGAGGCCCGGCCGGATCGCCCGGTGCAGGCGCCGGAGCATCACCGGACCCGCGAGCCGAAGCCCGCGTCGAACGGCCCTCCGGCGTCGCCCGCAGGAGCCGGGTCGGGGCGCGAGGCAAAGTTGATCCGGGCGTCCGGGGCTCGCAGGTACTCGGCCGCGAGCCCCTCCGCCGGGACGGTCCTCCCCTCCTCGAGGCGCCGCAGCCCGAGGTCGGCGAGGGAGGCGACCGGAGGCGCGCCGAGCTCGTCGCCCCCGAGGCGCGGCGGTGGGCCGCCGAGGGCTGCGACGGCCTCCACGAGCGCGGCGCCATGGCGGCGGGCGCCGTCGCCGACGAGCAGGGCCGGGGCACCGAGCGTCGCCAGCGCTGCCGCGAGCGCCTGGATCCCGCCGATCGAGGTGGTGCCGCCGAGCTGCCAGGCGACCTCTCCCCGGCGCATGTCCACGACCGGCACGACGACCGGCCCGCTGCAGCGCGCCGCGTGAGAGAGCACCTCCAGGCTCGTCAGCGCGATCGCCGGCACGCCAAGGGCGAGGGCGAACCCTTTCGCTGCCGCCAGGCCGACTCGGATGCCGGTGAACAGGCCCGGTCCGACGTCGACGGCGACGGCACCCACCTCCTCCAGCGTCACCGAGGCGAGCGCGGCGGCGCAGGACACCGCGCGGTGCAAGGTCTCCACGTGCCGCCTCCCGGGGCGGGCGGCGCATGCCGAGAGGACGCCGTGGTCGCCGGCGATGGCCGCGCCGACCTCGACCGTCGCGCTCTCCAGGGCGAGGAGGATCATCGCCGGTGGGCCCCGGTCGAGGCGAGCCGGGCGGCGAGGCGCCCGAGGCGCTCGGCGGAGGAAGGGCCCGAGGCGCGCAGCCGCAGCTCGCGGGCGTCCGGGTCCCCGCCCTCGGCCGGGCGAAGCTCGACGCTGAGGGCGTCCCGGCCGATCAGCCCCGCGGCGATCTCGCCCCATTCGACGACGGCGACGCCGCCCTCGTCGAGGTGGTCCTCGATCCCCAGGTCCGCGACCTCGCTCGGGTCGGAGAGGCGCCAGCAGTCGACGTGGGCGACCGGCGGCCGAGTCGAGTAGGTGCGCATCAAGGTGAATGTCGGGCTCGTCACGGGCTCCTCGTCGCCAAGCGCGGCGACGAGGCCCTTCACGAGCGTCGTCTTCCCGGCGCCGAGCGGCCCGCACAGCAGCACGACGTCTCCCGGCTCGACGACCTCGGCGAGCGCGGCGCCGACGGCGGCGGTCTCCCGGGCCGAGCCGCTCCGGACGAGGACCTCGGCGGGCAGGGCGTCCTCAGCCACGGAGGCGGCCCGGCTCGGGACGGCTCGTGCCGCGGGCGTCGATCGGGTCGAACGACGGCCCCGATCCGGCGTCGGGCCTCGCGCCGGCCTTTCCCGCGGGCGAGGCCTGCGGCGGCGCCGGCGCGGCGAGGGCCGCCTTTGCCCGCACGAGGTCCGCACGCATCTGGGCGACGATCACCCCGCCGCCCCGCAGCGCCGCGGCCGGGTGGAAGGTCGGCACGAGGACTCCTCGGCGAAAGGGGTAGGCCCGCCCCCGCAGGCGCGTCACCCCCTCGCCCGTCCTCAGCAGCAGCCGGGCGGCGAAGTTGCCGAGCGTGACGACCACCTTCGGGTCGACGATCGCGAGCTGCTCCTCCAGGTACGGGCTGCAGGCCTCCACCTCGTCGGGCAGAGGGTCCCGGTTGTTCGGTGGCCGGCACTTCGTGACGTTGGCGATGTAGCAGCGCTCCCTGGTCCAGCCGAGCTCCTCCAGAAGGAGCCGGTCGAGCAGCTGGCCGGACCGACCGACGAAGGGCAGGCCCCGGCGGTCCTCCTCGGCGCCGGGCCCCTCGCCGACGAGCATCAGCTCGGCGGCGGGATCGCCCGTCCCGAACACGACGTTCGTCCGCCCTTCGGCGAGGCGGCAGCGGGTGCAGGCGGACGCCTTCGCCGCGAGCTCCTCGAGGCTGGGCACAAGCCGATCGTAGAGCGACCTCAGCCGGGACGGTCGAGGTAGCGGCGGGGGACTCGAGGCCCGATCCCGCAGAGGACCTCGTGGGGGATCGTGCCGAGCCGCTCGGCCCACTCCGGGACGGTGATCTCCTCGGCGCCCTGCCGGCCGATCAGGACCACCTCGTCGCCCGGCCGGACCGAGCAGTCGTCGCCGAGGTCGACCAGTACCTGGTCCATCGTCACCGTCCCGGCGAGCTTCCGGCGCTTTCCCCCGATGAGCACCTCGCCCCCGGCGCGCCCGTAGGCGCGAGGAACGCCGTCGTGGTAGCCGACGGGCACGACGCCGATCATCCCCGGCCGGGCGAGCTCGTAGGTGCGCCCGTAGCTCGGCCGCTCTCCGGCCTCGAGGTGGCGGACGAGGTGGACCTGCGCCTTCCAGGAGAGCACCGGCCGCAGCCCCTCCACCCGCCCCGGCTCGGAGGCGCCCGCCGCACCCGCAGGGCGGGCCCCGGCGGCCTCGAGCGAGCCCAGCGCCGCGGCGAGGTGGCCTGCCAGAGCCGGCGAGGGGAGGTGGCCGTAGAGGGCGATCCCGCAGCGGACGAGGTCGTAGCGGGCCCCGGGGTGGGCGATCGCGCCGGCCGAGTTGGCGGCGTGCAGGGTCCCCGGCTCGATGCCGGCGCCGGCGAGCTCCCGGCTCGCCTTCTCGAAGCGGGCGAGCTGCTCGTCGGTGAAGGGGTCGTGGGGGTCCTCGGCGACGGCGAGGTGCGTCCACAGGCCGGCGAGCTCCAGCTCGGGGGCGGCGAGCACGGCCCGGGCGAGCTCGAGCAGCGCGCCGGGGTCGGCCCCGACCCGGTGCATCCCGGTGTCCACCTTCAGCTGCACCCGCACCCGCCGCCCCGCCGCCTTGGCGGCCCGGGCGGTCGCCGCGATGGCGTCGTGACGGTAGAGGGTCGGGGTCAGCCGGCGGCGGACCACCTCCTCCATGGCGGAAGGAGGGGGCTCGGAGAGCAGCAGCACCTCCCCCTCGACGCCCGCCGCTCTCAGCGCGACCCCCTCCTCGACCAGCGCGACCGCGACGAGGCTGGCTCCGCCTTCGGCCGCGGCCATGGCGACCTCTGGCGCGCCGTGGCCATAGGCGTCGGCCTTCACGACGGCGCACAGCCGCGCCGGCGCGACGAGCCGGGCGAGCAGGGCCGCGTTGTGCCGGACAGCCTCCAGGTCCACCTCGACCCAGGCCGGGCGGTAGCGAGGGGCGCTCGTCATCGAGGTGCCGCCCGGCGTGGCCCGGCGCCGTGCGCGCCGGCCTGGAAGGCTGGACCGGGCGGCGCCGGGGGGCCGAGGGAGCAGAGCGCCTCGGCGACGAGCACCGGGAGGTCGCCCGCGAGCAGACCCTCGCCCCGACCGAGCGAGGCGGCACGCCCGTGCACGTGCGCCGCGAGCCCGGCCGCCTGGAGGGGGTCGAGTCCCCGGGCCAGGAAGGCGCCGACCACGCCGGAGAGCACGTCGCCCGAGCCCGCCGTCGACAGCCTCGCCGAGCCGGAGGTGACGAGGAGCGCCCGGCCGCCCGGCTCGGCGACCACCGTAGGCGACCCCTTCAAAAGGACGGTGGCCCCGGTCCTCCGGGCGAGCTCGCGAGCCGCCCCCACTCGGTCGGGCCCAGGGCGGCTTCCGGCGAGGCGGGCGTGCTCGCCGTCGTGGGGGGTGAGCACCAAAGGGGCGCGGCGCCCGGCCGCGAGGCGCCGGAGGTCCTCCGCGGTGCCAACGGCGCCGAGCCCGTCGGCGTCGAGCACCATCGCGACGGGCGCCTCGGCGACCAGGCGGCGGAGCGACTCCGCCGCCTCTGGGCTCGTCCCGAGCCCAGGCCCGACGACGAGTGCCTTGCAGCGAGGAAGCTCGGCGAGCACGTCGGCGGCCCAGCCAGCCGCCGGCAGGGGGCGGGCGACGGGCTCGGTGACAAGGACCGACCCCGGCGGGACCCCGGGAGAGCCGAGGCGGACCATCCCGGCACCGGCGCGCCCGGCACCGGCGGCCGCGAGCGCGGCGGCGCCGAGCATGCCGGGCGAGCCCGCGGCGACGTACACGGCACGGTCCCACTTGTGACCGTCCCGGCGGCGGGGCGGCAGGAGGCGGGCGACGTCGGCGTCCTCCACGAGGCCGAGCGAGGACTCGCCGACGGGGAGCCCGATCGTCTCGACCCGCACCTCGCCCGCGTGGTCCGGCCCGGCGCCGAGGAGCAGGCCTGGCTTGAGGGCCCCGAAGGTGACGGTCCGGTCGGCCCGGACGGCGGAGGGCCCCGCCTCGCCGGTGTCGGAGTCGACCCCGCTCGGTATGTCGATGGCGAGCACCATCGCCGGCCCGTCTCCGCCCGGCCGAGGCGGGACGGCAGGCGCCTCGTAGGCACCGCGGAAGCCGGTGCCGAACGCGGCGTCGACGACGAGGTCGCAGGCGGGCAGCGCCCCCCCACCGCCGGGCGGGAGCAGCACGACCCGGGCGCCCCTTCGCTCGAGCAGGCCGGAGGCCACCCGGCCGTCGTCGCCGTTGTGCCCCTTGCCGGCGACGACGACCACCCGCCGCCCGTAGGCGCCGCCGAGCATCGACAAGGCGGCGTTCGCCGCCGCCGTGCCCGCCCGCCGGACGAGCACCTCGAAGCCGACCTCCCTGCCCGCGAGCGCGTCGACCTCGGCCATCTCGGCCCGGGTGAGCACCGGCCTCAACGGGTCACCACCACCGCCCCGGCGAGCGTCGAGGTGTGCGTGAGCGAGACGTGCCAGGCGGTCACGCCGAGGCGCTCGGCCAGCTCTGCCGCTCGGCCGGTCGCCCTCAGCTGGGGGGCGCCACCGCCGGGACGCAGGACCTCGACCTCGGCGAGGCCGAACCCGCCGAGCCCGACGCCGAGCGCCTTCATCGCGGCCTCCTTTGCGCAAAAGCGCGCCGCCAGCCCGGGCACCGGGTCGGCGCGCCGGGCGAGCTCCGCGCGCTCGGCCTCGGAGAATATGCGCTCGAGCATGCCGGGTCGGCGCGAGAGCGCCCGCCGGAAGCGCTCCACGTCGAGGGCGTCGAGGCCGAGGCCGATCACTCGACCGTGACGACCTTCGCGAGGTTGCGGGGGCGGTCCACGTCGTTGCCCCGCGCTCGGGCCACGGCGTAGGCGAAGCACTGCAGCGGCACGACGCAGACGACCGGCGACACGAGCTCGGAGGTCGGCGGGACGACCAGCACGCCGTCGAGCAGCCTCGCCGTCTCCTCGTCGCCCTCGTCGGCGACGCCGAGCACCGTGGCCCCCCGGGCCCGCATCTCCTCGACGTTCGCCATCACCTTCTCCCACAGCGGGGTGCGCGTCGCCACGACCACGACGACCGCTCCGGGCTCGATCAGCGATATCGGGCCGTGCTTCATCTCCCCCGCGGGGTAGGCCTCCGCCCGGACGTAGGCCAGCTCCTTCAGCTTCAGCGCGCCCTCCATCGCGACCGGCAGGCCGAGGCGCCGACCGAGGTAGTAGAAGTTCTCGCTCGCCGAGAACCTCCGGCCGAGGGAGAGGTAGTCCTCCTCCCGCTCGAGCACACGGCCGATCGAGGCCGCCAGGCCGAGGAGCTCGCCGGCGAGGCGCCCGGGCTCGCCTTCCCTCAGCGTCCCTCTCGCCCGTGCCAGGTGGAGCGCGAACGCCTCGAGCATCACGAGCTGGGCCACGTGGCTCTTCGTCGACGCGACGCCGACCTCCGGCCCGGCTCTGGTGTAGAGGACCCCGTCGGCCTCCCTGGCCATGACGGAGTCGACGACGTTGGTGAGCGCAAGGACCCGAGCGCCACGCCGGCGCGCCTCACGCATCGCGTGCAGGCTGTCGACCGTCTCCCCGGACTGGCTCACGGCGATCGCCAGCGTGCCCTCGGCGAGCACCGGCTCGCGGTAGCGCAGCTCGCTCGCGATCTCGGCCTCGGCCGGAACCGCCGCCCAGCGCTCCAAGGCGTGGCGGGCGACGAGGCAGGCGTGGTAGGAGGACCCGCAGCCGACGAGCAGCACCCGGCGAGTCGCCCGGAGCTCCTCCTCGTCGAGGCCGAGCTCCTCGATCTCGGTCGCCCCTCCCGGCGACACCCTCCCGAGCAGGGTGTCGGCGGCGGCCCGGGGCTGCTCGTGGATCTCTTTCGACATGAAGTCCGGATAGCCGCCCTTCAGCGCCCGCTCGACGCTCCAGGCCACGTCGATCCGGGCGGGCTCGACGCGCCGTCCCTCGAGGTCGCGCACGAGGAGCCGCCCCGGCGCCACCTCCGCGACCTGGTCGTCCTCCAGGGCGTAGAGCTGGCGGGTCGTCGACAGCGCCGCGGCGACGTCGGAGGCGACCACGCCCGCGCTCGCCGTCGTCCCGACGACGAGGGGCGAGGTGCGCCGAGCCGCGACGATGAGGTCCGGCTCGGCGGCATGTACGAGCGCGACGGCGAAGTCACCCCGGAGCACGAGAAGGCAGCGCCGGACCGCCTCGGCGAGGTCCGCGCCGGCGTCGATCTCGGCCTCCACGAGGTGGGCGAGGATCTCGGTGTCGGTGGCCGAGGTGCGCTTGTGCCCTGACCTGTCGAGCTCGGCGGCGAGCTCCCGGTGGTTCTCGATGATGCCGTTGTGGACGACGGCGACCCGTCCCGAGCAGTCGAGGTGGGGGTGGGCGTTCTCCTCGCTCGGTGCCCCGTGGGTCGCCCAGCGAGTGTGGCCGAGGCAGGCCCTGAGCGGCCCGGGCCCGCCGTCGGCCTCGGCGCGCAGCCGGTCGATGGAGCCCCCGTGCTCGGCGGCTCGCACCCGCCAGAGGGCCTGCCCGGAGGCCTCGACCCCGACGATGCCCGCAGAGTCGTAGCCTCGGTACTCGAGCAGCTCGAGGCCCTCGAGGACGGCGGCGAGCGGATCGCTCAACCCCGTCACGCCGATGATGCCGCACATGGCCCGAGGCTACCGAACGCCCGGTCTTCGCCGGTGCCAAGCGCTCGGGCCGGCCCGGCCGGCGAGCGAGGGCGCATCGGCCGCCTCGGCTAGCGGTCGGCCGGCTCCTGAGCGCCCAGCTCCCGGCGCACGACCTCGACGAGGCGCGCCGCGGCAGAGGCGGCGTGCTCGGCGCTCTCCGCCTCGACCATCACCCGGACCGCCGCCTCGGTGCCGCTCGCCCTGAGCAGCACACGCCCGTTCTCGCCGAGCTGCGCCTCGACGGCGCTCGCCTCCGCCCAGATCGCCGAGGCGGTCTTCAGCCTCCCCGGCTCGGCGACCGGGACGTTGCGAAGGAGCTGGGGCACACGGACCATCGCCCCGGCCGCGAGCTCGTGCAGGGGCCGGCCGTCGCGTGAGACCAGCTCGAGGAGCTTGAGCGCGGTGAGTATCCCGTCGCCCGTCGTGGCCTCCCGCCGGAACACGATGTGCCCCGACTGCTCGCCGCCGAGCACGAGCCCGTGCGCCTCGAGGGCGTCGGCGACGTGGCGGTCGCCGATCGGCGTCTCGACGAGGCGGATGCCCCGACCCTCTAGGGCTCGGCGGAGACCGAGGTTGCTCATCACGGTCGCCACGACGCCGTCGCCGTCGAGCAGGTTCCGCTCGCGCAGGTCGAAGGCGAAGAGGGCGAGGAGCTGGTCGCCGTCGACCACCTCGCCTCGGTGGTCGAGCGCGATGAGCCGGTCGGCGTCGCCGTCGAAGCAGATCCCGACGTCCGCCCCCTCGGCGACGACCCGGGGACCGAGCGCCGAGGCGTGGGTCGACCCGCAGCCTTCGTTGATGTTCGTCCCGTCGGGCTCGGCGGCGACGACGACGGCGTCGACCCCGAGCCGGCGGAGCACCTCCGGCGCGATCGGGCTCGCCGCGCCGTTGGCGCAGTCGCAGACGACCCTGAGACGGCGCGGGCCGAGCTCGACGGAGCCGGCGAGGTGCTCGAGGTAGGCGAGGGCCAGCGAGGGGTCGGCGACGAGGTCGCCGACCCCTCGCCCGACCGGCCCGGGTCGGTGACCGGCGTGGTCGCCGGTGAGGATCCGGTCGAGCTCGTCCTCGACGGCGCGCTCGGTGAGGTCCGGCAGCTTCGTCCCCTGGGGCGACAAGAGCTTGATCCCGTTGTCGGCGAAGGGATTGTGCGAGGCGGAGATCATCGCCGCCGGCTGCCGGCGGGAGGCCGCGAGCCAGGCCAGGCCAGGGGTCGGGATCACCCCGACGTCGACGACACGGGCCCCCTCGGAGGCAAGACCGGCCGCGAGCGCGCTCTCGAGCATCGGCCCGGAGCGCCGGGTGTCCCGGCCGACGAGGAACTCCGCACCCGGCAGCTGCCGGGCCGCCGCCCGGCCGAGCGCGAGCGCCAGCTCGGGCGTCAGCTCGACGTTGGCGACACCCCGGATGCCGTCGGTGCCGAAGCGGAGCCCCACCTGGCTCAGCGCTTCGAGTACTGCGGAGCCTTGCGCGCCTTCTTCAGGCCGTACTTCTTGCTCTCCTTCTCACGCGCGTCACGCGTGAGCAGCCCAGCCCGCTTCAGCCCCGTCCGCAGCTCGGGATCGGCGACGACGAGGCCTCGTGCGATCCCGAGCCGGAGCGCCCCAGCCTGGCCGGCGAACCCGCCACCGTCGATCGTCGCGTCGACGTCGTAGGCGTCGGCACGCCCCGAGACCCGCAGCGCCTCGGTCGCGGCGACGCGATGGGTCTCGGAGGGGAAGTACTCCGCGAGCGGTCGCCTGTTCACCGTGACCGCGCCGCTCCCCTGGCGCAGGCGCACGCGCGCGACGGCTGCCTTGCGGCGGCCGGTGGACTGGGCGATCGGCTGTGGCATGGCTCGAACCCTCTCGGAGTGGTCTCAGGACGCCCGGCGCGCGCCGGGGAGCTCCAGCGGCCTCGGGGACTGGGCGGCATGGGGGTGCTCCGGGCCCCGGTAGACCTTGAGCTTCGACGCCATCCTCCGGCCGAGGCGCCCCTTGGGCAGCATGCCGCGCACGGCCCGACGGACGACCTCCTCCGGTCGAGTCGCGAGGAGCTCGGCGTAGCTCGTCGACCTCAGCGAGCCGGGGTAGCCGGAGTGGCGGTAGGCGAGCTTCTCCGCCGCCTTGCCCGCCGTCAGGACGACCTTGGCGGCGTTCACCACGACGACGTGGTCACCGGTGTCGAGGTGGGGGGCGAATATCGGCTTGTGCTTGCCCCTCAACAGCCTCGCCACCTCGGTCGAGAGCCGCCCGAGGACGAGGCCCTCGGCGTCGACGAGGTGCCAGGACCGGACGACCTCGCTCGGCTTGGGTGAGTACGTGCGCAACCTGGATTCCCTCTGCTCGCGAAAACCGCCTGGAACGGGCGGGCGCCGGCCTGCTGCTCGCCAGCGGCTCCGGCCCGGGCCCGCGCCGGGACGGCCACCTCGACGAAGGCCGGGCTCCCAGGCTAGGCGATCTCGGCCTCATGGGCAACCTGCGCCCGACTCTGCCGCCACAGCCGCCGTCCCCGGGCCGCTCGTCGCGCCCGGGCGCCCGGAGGGCTGTGTGGGGCTCCCTTCGGCGCCTCAGCTCCAGGTGCCGCCGAGCTCCTCCGGGTAGCGCACGGCGACCAGGCAGAGCCCCTCCGGGGGAGCGACCGGCGGGGCACCCTCCCTGCTGCGGCTGCGGAGCAGCGCCACCAAGTCGCTCGGGCGGGTCCGGCCCTCGCCGGCGCAGACGAGGGCGCCGACGATCGAGCGCACCATCTGGTGGCAGAAGGCGGCGGCCTCGATCTCGAACCGCAGGAGCCCCTCGCCGGGCGTGCTCCAGGCAGCGTCGGTGACCGTCCTCGTGAGCGGTCCGTCGTCGTGGCCCGGGGGGCGGCGGCAAAAGGCGGAGAAGTCGTGCTCCCCGAGGAAGGGGTCGGTGGCGATGCGCATCACCGCGAGGTCGAGCGGCCGCTCGACCCGCCAGACCCGGCCCCGCCGGCGGGGATCCGCCCGGGCGGAGATCTCGATCTCGTAGCGGTAGCGGCGCGCCGTCGCCGACCGCCGGGCGTCGAAGCCGGCCGGGGCGACGACGGCCCGCCACACGGCGATCTCGGCTCCGCACAGGGCGTCCAGGGCGCGTGCGAGGGCGGGCAGCTCCTCGCCCGGCCCCCCCGCCCCGAAGCGCCCGCTCAGGAGGCTGCCGTCCAGGTCGACGTGGACGACCTGGGCGAGGGCGTGCACGCCGGCGTCGGTCCGGCCGGCGCAGACCGGCCTGGCGCCCGGGGCGCCGAGGCGGGCGAGGGCGGCCTGGAGCGTCCCGCCGACGGTGCGCTGCCCGGGCTGGGGCGCGAAGCCGCGGAAGCCTGCGCCGTCGTAGGCGATGCCGAGGGCGACGCGGGCCGGCGGGATCAGACCAGCTCGACCCGTGCCATCGGCGCCTTGTCGCCGGGGCGGGGCCCGAGCTTGAGGATGCGCAGGTAGCCCCCGGGACGGTCGGCGTAGCGCGGTCCGATGTCGTCGAACAGCTTGTGCGCCATGTCCTTGTCGCGCAGGTAGGCGACGACCTGGCGGTGGTTGTGCACGCCGCCGTCCTTCGCCTTGGTGATGAGCTTCTCCGCGACCGGCCGGAGCGCCTTGGCCTTCGCCTCGGTCGTCACGATCGCCTCTGCCGCGATGAGCGAGGCCACCAGGTTGCCGAGCATCGCCTTCTGGTGGGCGGCGTCGCCGCCGAAGCGCGGCCCCTTCTTCGGCGCGCCCGGCACTAGTAGCCCTCCCCGGCGAGCGACAGGCCCCGCTCGTCGAGCCGCTCGATCACCTCGTCGAGGGACTTCTGCCCGAAGTTCGTGATCGCCAGCAGGTCGGCCGGGGTCCGCTGGACCAGCTCGCCGATGGTGTTGACCTGGGCGCGCTTCAGGCAGTTGCGGGGACGCTCGGAGAGGTCGAGCTCCTCGATCGGCAGGTCGAGGTCGGGCGAGCCGCTCGTCGGCGAGCCGACGTCGCCGAGCTCGAGCCCTCGGGCCTCCTCGGAGATGTCGGCGACGAGGCCGACGAGCGCCCTCAGGGTCTGGCCGGCCGAGGCGAGGGCAGCGCGAGGCGAGATCGACCCGTCGGTCTCGACGTCGATGACCAGGCGGTCGAAGTCGGTCGACTGCTCCACCCGGGTCGGCTCGACGGTGAAGGCGACCCGGCGCACCGGCGAGAAGATGGCGTCGATGGGGATGACGCCGATCGTCGAAGAGCGCTTGTTGCGCTCCGCCGAGACGTAGCCCTTGCCGCGCTCGACCGTGACGTCCATCGCCAGGCGACCCTTGGCGTTCACCGTCGCGAGGTGCAGGTCGTGGTTGAGCACGACGACGTCCGCCGTCGTCCTGAGGTCCGCCCCGGTCACCTCCGCCGGTCCCCGCACGTCCACCCTCAAGGTCACCGGCTCGTCGGAGTCCGAGGTGAGCACGAGGTCCTTGAGGTTCAAGATGATGTCGCTGATGTCCTCCTTCACCCCCTGGAGGTAGGTGAACTCGTGCAGGGCGTCGTCGAAGCGGACCTGGGTGACCGCCGCGCCGGGGATGGAGGAGAGCAGCGTCCGGCGAAGGGCGTTGCCGATGGTGTGGCCGAAGCCGGGGTCGAGCGGCCCGATGGAGAAGCGCTGGCGGTTGCCTTCTTCCTCGCCTACCGCCTCGACCGTCGGGCGCTGGATGATGAGCATGTCCTGTGTCGCTCCTGTGCTGCTCGGGTGCTACTTCGAGAACAGCTCGACGATGAGCTGCTCGCGGACCTGGGTGTCGATCTGCGCCCGCTCGGGGAGCGAGCGGACGCGCACCGCGTGCCCCTCCTCCTCCACCTCGAGCCAGCCCGGCACGGGCCGGTCGGTGATGTCGAGGTTGTGACGGATGGTGATGCCCTCACGAGCCGCCCTGCTCAACGCGACGACGTCGCCGGCGCGGACCCGGTAGCTCGGGATCGTGACCCGCCGCCCGTTGACCGTGACGCCGCCGTGGCTCACGAGCTGGCGAGCCTGCGCCCGGCTCGAGCCCCACAGCGCGCGGTACGCGATGTTGTCGAGGCGCAGCTCCAGCATGCGCAGGAGGTTCTCGCCGGTGACCCCGCTCTGGCGGTTCGCCTCCTCGTAGAGGTTGCGGAACTGCCGCTCGAGCACGCCGTAGATGCGACGAGCCTTCTGCTTCTCGCGCAGCTGCGCGAGGTACTCCGAGCCCTGGCGGGCGCGGTCCCGCCCGTGCTCGCCCGGCGGGTAGGGGCGGCGCTCGATCGGGCAGGCGGTGCTCTCGCACTTCGGGCCCTTCAGGAACAGCTTGACCCTCTCCCGGCGGCAGAGCCTGCAGGCGGGTCCGGTGTAGCGAGCCATCGTCCTCCTCCTGCCCGCTAGACCCGCCGCCGCTTCTTCGGGCGGCAGCCGTTGTGCGGGATCGGCGTCACGTCCTTGATGCCGGTCACCTCGATGCCGGTGGCCGCGAGCGAGCGGATCGCGGTCTCCCGGCCAGATCCCGGACCGCGCACGAGCACGTCCACTCGGCGCACCCCGTGCTCCATCGCGCGCCGGGCGCACTGCTCGGCGGCCATCTGGGCCGCGTAGGGCGTGGACTTGCGGGACCCCTTGAACCCGACGTTGCCCGCAGAGGCCCAGGCAATGACGTTGCCCTCGTGGTCGGTGATCGAGACGATGGTGTTGTTGAACGAACTCTTGACGTGGGCGACGCCGTGCACGACGTTCTTGCGCTCGCGCCGGCGCGGCCTGCGCCCGCCGGGCTTCGTGGGCTTTGCCATCAGTGCTTACGAACCTTCTTCTTCCCGGCGACAGTCTTCTTCGGGCCCTTGCGGGTACGGGCGTTGGTGTGCGTGCGCTGGCCGTGGACGGGGAGCCCGCGACGGTGCCTCAGGCCCTGGTAGGAGCCGATCTCCATCTTGCGCTTGATGTCCTGGGCGACGTCTCGGCGCAGGTCGCCCTCGACCTTCAGGTTCTGGTCGATGTAGGCCCGCAGGCGGGCGACCTCCTCGTCGGTGAGGTCGCGCACGCGCGTGTCGACGCTCACCCCGGCTGCGTCGCAGACTCGCCGGGAGGTCGGCTGGCCGATGCCGTAGATGTAGGTCAGCGCCACCTCGAGCCGCTTCTCGCGGGGGATGTCGACGCCGGATATGCGCGCCATCGCCTAGCCCTGCCGCTGCTTGTGGCGCGGGTTGGAGCAGATGACCATCACCCGCCCATGGCGACGGATGACCTTGCACTTGTCGCAGATCGCCTTGACGCTCGGTCGCACCTTCACTCGGCTCAGTCCCCTGACTCGTCCCGTCTCCCGGCTCGCCCACCAAGGGCGGCGGGCCCTACTTGTAGCGGTACGTGATCCGCCCACGGCTCAGGTCGTAGGGCGTGATCTCGACCTGCACCCTGTCGCCGGGGAGGATCCGGATGCGGTGCATGCGCATCTTCCCCGAGCTGTGCGCGAGCACCTTGTGTCCGTTCTCGAGCTCGACCCGGAACATGGCGTTCGGCAGCGGCTCGACGACCGTGCCTTCGAGCACGATCGCATCCTCCTTCGGCTTCGGCAGGTCGACCTCCTCGTCCACTTCGCGCCGTGGCGCCCGCCAGCTCAGGGGCACGCGACGCGACGGCCAAGGGACGACCGGCCCCAAGGCAGACAAGGATGCTACCACCCCCGGCGCCCCGCCCGTCCAGGGGCGCAGGCCGGTGCCCGTCGGCGGGCCGGTCCACGCCGGGTCGCAGGCGCCGGCGAGTCGCCGCTCAGGGCAGGGTCAGCACCTCGGGGCCCTCCTCGGTGACCGCGACCGTGTGCTCGAAGTGCGCCGACAGGGCTCCGTCGGCGGTGACGACGCTCCAGCCGTCGTCGAGCTCGACGGTCTCGTAGGTCCCGGCGTTGACCATCGGCTCGATCGCGAAGACGTTGCCGACCTTGAGCTTGGGGCCGGGGGTGCCCGGCCAGTAGTTCGGGACCTGCGGCTCCTCGTGCATGGCCGTGCCGATCGCGTGGCCGACGTACTTGCGCACGACGGAGAACCCTGCGGCCTCGGCGACGGCCTGGACGGCGCGGCCGATCTCGTGGAGGCGGTTGCCGGCGACCATCTGGTCGATCCCGGCGTACAGCGACCGCTCGGTGACCGCCATCAGGCGCACGGCGAGCTCGCCCACCTCCCCCACGGGCGCGGTGTAGGCGGCGTCGCCGTGATAGCCCTCGACGATCGCGCCGCAGTCGACCGAGACGATGTCGCCCTCCTTCAGCCGGTAGGGGCCGGGGATCCCGTGCACGATCATGTCGTTCGGCGACGTGCAGATCACCGCAGGGAAGCCGTGGTAGTTGAGGAAGTTCGACCTCGCGCCTCGGCGCTCGAGCACCTCTCGGGCCACGGCGTCGAGCTCCAGGGTCGTCACCCCGGGCTTGATGGCGGCTCGGGTCTGCTCGATGATCTCGGCGACGACCCGCCCCGCCCGGCGCATCTTGCGGATCTCCTCGGGCGAGCGGATCATGCGGAGGCGCTCAAGGGCGAGCCTCGGCTCTAGGCTGCCGCCGACCGTCGATCGCCTTGACCAGCCGGTCCGTGACCACGTCCACGGCCGCGTCGCCCCGCACCGTGGCGAGCAGCCCCTTGCGGCGGTACCGGGCGACGAGCGGGGCGGTCTGGCGCTCGTAGAGGTCGAGGCGGCGCTTGATCGCCGCCTCGGTGTCGTCCTCCCGCTGGACGACCTCTCCGCCGCAGATGTCGCAGGTCCAGTCGATCGACGGTGGCGCGGAGAGCGAGTAGTTGGCGCCGCAGTCGGCGCAGGTGCGCCGGGCGGAGAGGCGCCTCATCACGAGGCTCGTCGGGACGAGGAGGTTCAGCACGAGGTCGATCCCCGGCGGCGGGAGGATCTCGTCGAGCAGGTCCGCCTGGCGCACCGTCCTCGGGAAGCCGTCGAGGACGAAGCCCCGGGCCTTGGTGTCGTCCTGGTCGAGCCGCTGGTGGACGAGCTCGACCAGCACCTCGTCGGGGACCAGCTCACCGGCGTCCATGTACCGGCGCGCCTCCTCGCCGATCTCGGTCCCCCGCTTGACGGCGGCCCGCAGCATGTCCCCGGTGGAGATGTGCGGGATGACGTAGTGCCGGGAGAGCCGGACGCACTGCGTCCCTTTCCCCGCCCCCTGCTTGCCGAGGACGATCAACCGGGCGCCGGGTACCACCTAACGGAGGAAGCCCTGGTAGTTCCGCATCGTGAGCTGGCTGTCGATCTGCTTGTTCGTCTCGAGCGCCACGCCGTAGCAGATGAGGAGCGTCGTGCCGAGGAAGGGGATCGACGTGATGTGCCACGCGGCGAGCAGCACCGAGGGCAGCAGGGCGACCGCGGCGAGGAACAGCGACCCGGGCAGGGTGATGCGGTTGAGGATGCGGGACAGGTACGTCTCGGTCGCCGGCCCCGGCCGGATGCCGGGGATGTAGCCGCCCTGCTTCCTGATCTGGTCGGCCTGCTGGTAGGGGTCGAAGCTCACCTGCACGTAGAAGAAGGTGAAGACGATGATGAACAGCCCGTACAGGCCGAGGTAGATGCCGCCCGTGGGCGTGTAGAGGTTCGCCTGGATCCACTGCCGGACCCCCTTCCAGGGGATCACCGTGGCGAAGAGCACCGGGATGTACAGCAGCGAGCTCGCGAAGATGATCGGGATGACGCCCGCCTGGTTGACCTTGAGGGGGATGTAGGTGCTCTGCCCGCCGTAGGTGCGGCGCCCCTGGACCCGCCGGGCGAAGGTCACGGGGATCCGCCGCTGGCCGAGCTCCACGAAGACGACCGCGACGAGCAGGGCGCAGGTGAGCAGGCCGATGACGACGATCCCGAACCACCCCTTGTCACCCTTGATGAGGCGCACGTCGAGCGGGAGCGTCGCGACGACGTTGGCGAAGATCAGGATGGACATCCCCTGCCCGATCCCCCGCTGGGTGATGAGCTCGCCGAGCCACATCACGAAGGCGGTCCCCGCGGTGAGGGTGAGGATGATGAACAGGATGTGGGCGACGCTGAAGTTCGGGATCAGGTCCGTGGCGGAGCTGGCCGAGCTCGAGAAGAGCTGGCCGGAGTGGAGGAGGAAGACGATGCCCGAGGACTGCATCAGGGCCAGGGCGATGGTGAGGTAGCGAGTCGTCTGGGTGAGCTTGCGCTGGCCGACGGCGCCCTGGTCGCGCCACTCGGCGAACTTCGGTATCACCGTCCCGAGGAGCTGGACGATGATCGAGGAGGTGATGTAGGGCATGATCCCGAGCCCGAGGATCGCCGCCCTGGCGAGCGCGCCGCCCGAGAAGAGGTCGAG
The DNA here is from genome assembly GCA_021786195.1 of Actinomycetes bacterium. GTDB lineage: Bacteria > Actinomycetota > Acidimicrobiia > Acidimicrobiales > Bog-793 > JAKAOD01. The sequence goes on from JAJYNS010000013.1 coordinate 29,556, forward strand.
GTAGCCGAGGATCCCCGAGCTCTTCGCCGAGTTCGTGATCGCCGAGATCCTCGCGTAGCTCACGCCCGGCACGGGGATGTTCGCGCCGAACTGGTAGACGGCGATGATGAGCAAGGTGAAGAGGACCTTGTTCCTCAGGTCAGCGACCCGGACGATGTTCCTCAAACTGCCGAGCACGTCACCTCTCCAGCGTCTGGCAGGCTCCGGCCTGCGCACGGCCCCCCGCCGCCCGGCGGGGCGCGCCCCGCAAGGCTACCGGTTGGCGAGGGCGTTGCCCCGGACGGGGGGACGGCGGTCGCCGTAGGGCGACGCGACGACGGTCGCCCGGCCACCTCGCGACTCGATCGCCCGGCGGGCGCTCGCCGAGAAGGCGTGGGCAACGACGTCGACCTTGCGGGTCAGCTCGCCCCTTCCCAGCACCTTGACCAGGCCCTTCTCGTGGACGATGCCCGCGGCGCGCAGCGACTCCGGGGTCACCTCGTCGCCACCGAGCGCCTCGAGGACGTCGAGGTTGACGACGTTGTACTCGACACGGAACGGGTTGGCGAAGCCCCGCAGCTTCGGCAGCCGCTGGGTGAGCGGGAGCTGGCCACCCTCGAATCCCGGCTTCACCGAGCTGCGCGCGTTCTGGCCCTTGGTGCCCCTTCCGGCGGTCTTGCCGCCCTTGCCGGCGATGCCCCGGGCGACGCGACGGCGCGCCCGGTGGGCCCCCGGTGCCGGGGCGAGGTCGTGGAGGTCCATCTCAGCCTTCTCCCTGCTCGATCGGCGCCCGCCGGGTCCGGCGCGCCCGGGTCGGCTCGGCGGCCGGCGACGGGGACCCCCCGGCGCCACCCTCGGCGGTCGACCCGGCGCGTCCCGGGGCCCCAGCTCCGGAGCCGGCAGGCGCCCCGCCGGCGTCCAGGGCGGGCCCGACCTCCTCGACGCGCACGAGGTGCGCCACCTTGGCCAGCATGCCTCGGATCTCGGGTCGGTCCGGGAGCTCGTTCTGCCGGCCGGGACGCCGCAGGCCGAGCGCCCGCAGCGTTCCCCGGTGCTTGGGCTTGGCGCCGATCGCCGAGCGGACCTGGGTCACTACGAGCCTCGCGCCCACCGGCGGCCTCGCGCCGGGCGCCTCGCCGAGCCCCCCTCGCGCCGCAGGCGCGGACGCCCCTGGCCTCGCCGGCACCTCAGCGCACCTCCGCGCCGGCTCGGGTCGCCCGGCGGCGCTCCTCGTAGGCGCGCAGCACGCCGACCGGGGTCACCTCGTCGGGTGCCTTGCCCCGGATCCGAGCCACCTCGTCCGGCCGGCGCAGCGCCCGGAGCCCGGCGATCGTGGCGTGCGCCACGTTGATGGCGTTCGAGGTGCCGAGCGACTTGGCGACGACGTCGTGGATCCCCGCCATCTCAAGGATCTGGCGGGCCGCGCCGCCGGCGATCACCCCGGTGCCCGGTGCCGCCGGCTTGAGCAGGATCCTGCCGGCCCCGGCGTGGCCGTGGACGGGGTGGGTGATCGTCGAGCCGGCGAGCGGCACGTCGAAGAGGTTCTTCTTCGCCTCGTCGATCCCCTTCTGGACGGCGAGGCCCGCCTCCTTCGCCTTGCCGTAGCCGAGCCCCACCTTGCCTTGGCCGTCGCCGATCACCATCAGCGCGGTGAAGGAGAAGCGACGGCCGCCCTGGACGACCTTGGCCACCCGGTTCACCTTGATGGTCCGCTCCTCGTACTGCGACTCCGCCATCTCAGAACTCCAGCCCCGCCTCGCGGGCGGCCTCGGCGAGCGCGGCGACTCTCCCGTGGTACTTGGAGCCGCCGCGGTCGAACACCACCTTCTCGATCCCCTTGGCGCGGGCGCGCTCGGCGACGAGCCGCCCGACGGCCGCCGCCGCGGCGACGTTGGCCGTCGGGGCGCCGCGCAGCCCGGGCTCGACGGTCGAGGCCGCGGCGAGCGTGTGCCCGGCGACGTCGTCGATCACCTGGGCGACGATGTGACGGTTTGAACGGTGCACCGACAGGCGGGGCCGCTCGGGGGTGCCGAAGACCTTGGCGCGCACCCTCTCGTGGCGCCTCCGGCGCAGCCGGTGGGTCACCAAGGCGTTCGCCATGCCTACTTCCCTGCCTTCCCGGCCTTGCGGAGCACGACCTCGCCGACGTAGCGCACGCCCTTGCCCTTGTAAGGCTCGGGCTTGCGGATCTTGCGGATGTCGGCGGCCACCTGGCCCACCTTCTCCTTGTCGACTCCCCGCACGGTGATGCGGGTCGGCGCGGGCACCTCGAAGCTCACCCCGTCGGGGGCGTCGACGACGACGGGGTGGCTGAAGCCGAGCGCCAGCTCGAGCTGGGTCGGCGACTTCGCCGCTGCTCGGTAGCCGACCCCGACCACCTCGAGCTCCTTGGCGAAGCCGTCGGTCACGCCGAGGACCATGTTGGCGACGAGGGTCCGCGACAGCCCGTGCAGCGCGCGGCTGCGCCGCTCGTCGTCCGGGCGCTCGACGACGAGCGTGCCGGCCTCCGGGTCGTGGCGGACCGAGATGCCCGCCGGGAGCGACCGCTCGAGGCTCCCCTTCGGCCCCCGCACCGAGACGCGAGGGCCGTCGAGGTCGACCTCGACGCCCGAGGGCAGCGGGATCGGGACTCGTCCGATCCGGGACATCAGATCCCTCCCTCACCAGACATAGCAGAGCACCTCCCCGCCGACGCGCTGCTGGCGCGCCTCGCGGTCGGTCATCAGACCCTTGCTCGTCGACAGCACCGCGACCCCGAGCCCACCGAGGACCCGGGGGAGCCGGTCGGCCCGCGCGTAGACGCGCAGCCCCGGGGTCGAGACGCGCCGCAGCCCCGCGATCGCTCTCGCCCGCTCGGCCGTGTACTTCATCTGGATCTCGAGGACCGACCCGGGCGCGGCCCCGGCGTCGGCCGTCGTGAAGCCTGCGATGTAGCCCTCTCGCTCGAGGATGCGAGCCAGGGCGACCTTGAGCTTCGAGCTGGGCATGCGCACGGTCTCGCGCATGGCCACGTTCGCGTTGCGAACCCGCGTGAGCATGTCCGCGATCGGGTCGGTCATCGTCACCTGCGATCGCCTCCTCTCACCAGCTTGCCTTCGTGACGCCGGGCACCTCTCCGGCGTGGACCAGCTCGCGCAGGCAGATCCGGCACAGCCCGAATCGCCGGTAGACGGCCTTCGGCCGTCCGCAACGTCGGCATCGGCTGTAGGCGCGCACCTTGAACTTCGGCTTGCGCTGCTGCTTTTGGACCAGAGCCTTCTTCGCCATCGCCTGCTACTGCCCCTCGCGTCGGAACGGGAAGCCGAACGCCTCGAGCAGGGCGCGGCCTGCGGCGTCGGTGCGTGCGGTCGTCACGATCGTGATGTCCATGCCGCGTGTCGTGTCGATCCGGTCGTAGTCGATCTCCGGGAAGATCAGCTGCTCGGAGACGCCGAAGGTGTAGTTGCCCCTCCCGTCGAACGAGCGCGGCGACAGCCCCCGGAAGTCCCGGATGCGGGGGATCGCCAGGCTGATCAGCCGGTCGAGGAACTCCCACATCCGGTCCCCTCGCAGCGTCACCATGCAGCCGATCGGGTTGCCGGCACGCAGCCGGAACGAGGCGATCGACTTGCGGGCGCGGGTCACGACGGGGTGCTGGCCGGTGATGGTCGCGAGGTCTCGCACCGCCCCGTCCAGCAGCGACTGTTGCTGGGTGGCGCGCCCTACGCCCATGTTGAGCACGACCTTCTCGAAGCGCGGCACTTCCATCACGTTGTGCAGGCCGAGCTGCTCGGCGAGCCTCTGGCGGATCTCGGCGTCGTAGCGCTGCCTCAGGCGGGGCCGCTCCGCCGCCGCGGCGGTCGCGGGGCTCACAGGTCACCCCCGCACTTCCGGCAGACGCGCTGCTTCAGGCCCTCCTCGGTGAATCGGTAGCCGACCCGCGTCGGCCCGCAGGTCGAGCAGATCAGCGCCACGGAAGAGACGGGCATCGGCATGTCCTTGTCGATGATCCCGCCCTGGGTCGTCGCCCGGGCGGGGCGGGTGTGCCGCTTCGCGATGTTGACCCCGGCGACGATCACCTTGCGCTCGGAGGGCAGCGAGCGGATGACCTCGCCGGTCCGCCCTCGGTGCTTGCCGGAGAGCACCTGGACCCGGTCGCCCTTGCGGACCTTCACCTAGATCACCTCCGGAGCGAGGCTGATGATGCGCATGAAGCGCTTGTCCCGTAGCTCCCGGCCGACGGGCCCGAAGATGCGGGTCCCCCGGGGCTGGAGCTGGTCGTTGATCAGCACCGCGGCGTTCTCGTCGAAGCGGATGTAGCTGCCGTCCGGCCGCCGGCGCTCCTTCTTCGTCCGCACGACGACGCAGCGGACGACGTCGCCCTTCTTCACCGCGGCGCCGGGGACGGCGTCTTTCACCGTGGCGATGAACACGTCGCCGATGCGCGCGTAACGACGCCTGGTGCCGCCGAGCACCTTGATGCAGAGGACCTCCTTGGCGCCGGAGTTGTCGGCGACCTTGAGGCGAGACTCCTGCTGGATCACCGCGCCCGCTCCACGATCTCGACGAGCCGCCACCGCTTCAGCTTCGACATCGGGCGGGTCTCCGCCACCCGGACGCGGTCCCCCGCCCGGGCGCTGCCCTCCTCGTCATGGACGTAGAGGCGCTTCGTCCGCCGCACGGTCTTGGAGTAGCGGGGGTGCCGGACTCGCTCGACGACGGCGACGACCACGGTCTTGTCCATCGCCGAGGAGACGACGGTGCCCTCGCGCTGCTTGCGCCGCCCCCTCGGGCGACCGGCGGCGCCGGCGGCCTCGCCGGGCTCGCCACGGTCCGGGGCGGCCGTCATGGGAACGGCTCCGGGGTCGGTCATCGCTCCTCCTCTGCCGACTCAGCACCGGCAGGAGCCGGAGCGGACGCTGCCCGGGCTCGGACCGGGGCACGCCCCGAGGCGGCGGGCGTCCTCGCCGCACGCTCGTGCTCGATGCCCAGGTGGCGCTCGCCGAGGATCGTGACGATCCGGGCGATCTCCCTGCGGACGACGCCGAGCCGGCTCGTGTTGTCCAAGCGGCCGGTGGCGAGCTGGAAGCGCAGGTTGAACAGCTCCTTGCGCATCTCGCCCAGCCGGTCCTCGAGCTCGCTGTCGGCGCGCTCGCGAAGCTCAGAGGTCTTCGTCACTGCACCTGCACCTCGGCCTCCGAGCCCGGCGCCGGGCGCACCACGAAGCGCGCCTTGATCGGCAGCTTCTGGATCGCCCGCTCCATCGCGCCGCGGGCGAGCTGCTCGTCGACGCCGGCGAGCTCGAACATGATGCGCCCGGGTCGCACGACGGCCACCCAGCGCTCGGGGTTGCCCTTCCCCGAGCCCATCCGGGTCTCGGCCGGCTTCTGAGTGACCGGCTTGTCAGGGAAGACCCGGATCCAGACCTTGCCGCCCCGGCGGACGTGGCGGGTCATCGCGATACGGGCTGCCTCGATCTGGCGCGCCGTGATCCAGCCCGGCTCGAGCGCCTGGATGCCGTAGTCGCCGAAGTCGACCGTCTGGCCGCCCTTGGCCACGCCCGTCAGCCGGCCGCGCTGCTGCTTGCGATGCTTGACCTTGCGGGGCATCAGCATCTCAGTCGACCTCCTTGCGGAAGTGCGGCACGTCGTGGTGCTCGAGGCGGGTGCGCCGCTCGATCTCCTCCTCCTCGGCGAGGAGGCGCTCGAGGGCGTCGTCGGGCCCGGGGGCGGCGGCCGGCTCCTCGCCGCCCGCCGCCTCGACCTCCGGCGCAGGGGCTTCGGCGGCCGGAGCCGGGCTCTCGGCAGGCCGGGCCGCGCCGGGCTCACCGAGCTCCGGACGGCGGCGCCCTCCACCGGCGCTCACGATGCGCCGCGGCCGGGCGAGCCCGGACGTCTCGCCCGCCGCCATCGCCGCCTCCCTGCTGATCTTGTCCTCCGTCGCGGTCCGGTAGGGGAGGATGTCGCCCTTGTAGATCCAGACCTTCACCCCGACCCGGCCCGTCGAGGTCCGGGCCTCCCGGAAGCCGTAGTCGATGTCCGCGCGCAGCGTGTGGAGCGGCACCCTTCCCTCGCGATAGGACTCGCGCCGCGCCATCTCCGAGCCGCCGAGGCGGCCGGAGCACTGGACCCGGACGCCGAGCGCCCCCGCCTTTTGGACCGTCTGGATCGCCCGCTTCATCGCGCGCCGGAAGCTCACCCGCCGCGCCAGCTGGTCGGCGATGCCCTGGGCGATCAGCGCCGCGTCGAGCTCCGGCTGCTTGATCTCCTGGATGTTCAGCTGGACGTTCGGGTTCTTGGCGATCCGGCCGAGCTGGCGGCGCAGCCGGTCGGCCTCGGCACCGCGCCGTCCGATCACGATGCCCGGGCGGGCCGTGTGCACGTCTACCCTCAGCCGGTCCCTCGTCCGCTCGACCTCGATCCGGCTCACCGCCGCAGCCTCGAGCTGCCTTGTCAGGTAGTCGCGGATCTTCCAGTCCTCGACCACGGCGTTCTGGTAGCCGCGGTCCTCGAACCAGCGGGACTTCCAATCCGTCGTGACGCCGAGGCGGAAGCCGTAGGGGTTGACCTTCTGGCCCATCAGCGCTCGTCCTCTCCCGGCCCCGGCTCGGGGGCGACCCCGTCGGCGGCGTCCGGCTCGCCGGCCATCTCGCCGGCGAGCTCCGCCGGCAGGGCGGCCGCGTCGGCGCCACCTTGCCCCTCCGCCTCCTCGCCGGCGCCAAGCCGGCCCTGCTCGTCCGCAACCGGCGCCTCGAGCTCGGTCGGCCGGACCTCGGCCGCCTGGGCCTCGGCACGCGCCCGGCGGCGGGTCCCGGCGACCCGCCGGGCCCGGCGCTCGGTCGCCTCGGCGGCGGCTCGGGCGCGGCGGCGCGCCAGGCGCTCCTCGGGGAGCCTGGCGAGCACCACCGTGATGTGGCAGGTGCGCTTGCGGATCCGAGTCGCGCGCCCCCGAGCCCGAGGCCGCCACCGCTTCAAGGTCGCGCCCTCGTCGGCGTAGGCGGAGGCGATGTACATCTCCTCCGGGTCGAGCCCGTCGTTGTGCTCGGCGTTGGCTGCGGCCGACCGCACGAGCTTGGCGACGACGTCCGCCGCTGCACGGTCGGTGTGGTCGAGGATCTCGACGGCCCTCGTGTACTCGACGCCGCGCACGAGGTCGAGCACCTCTCGGACCTTGAAGCTCGACATCCGGCAGTAGCGCAGCACCGCGCGGGTGCCGGGGAGCTCGTTCGTCTTCGTCGCCATGCTCAGCGCCTCCCCTGACGCTCCTGGCCCGCGTGGAACCTGAACGTCCGAGTCGGCGCGAACTCGCCGAGCTTGTGCCCGACCATCGACTCGGTGATGTAGACCGGGACGTGCTTGCGGCCGTCGTGGACCGCGATCGTGTGCCCGACCATGTCCGGGATGATCGTCGAGCGGCGCGACCAGGTCTTCACGACCTTCTTCTCGTTCCTGCTGTTCAGGTCGTCGACCTTGCGAAGGAGATGGTCGTCGACGAACGGTCCCTTCTTCACGCTGCGCGGCATCGCTCCCTCGCTCCGCTCAACGCCTCGCGCCGCGGGTGCGGCGGCGCCGGACGATCAGCTTGTCGGACGGCTTGTGGGTCGCCCGGGTCCGCCCCTCGGGCCTTCCCCAGGGCGACACGGGATGGCGACCGCCGGAGGTCTTGCCCTCTCCGCCGCCGAGGGGGTGGTCGACGGGGTTCATCGCCACGCCCCGGGTCTGGGGCCGCACGCCACGCCAGCGGTTCCGGCCGGCCTTGCCGATCGAGACCAGCTCCGACTCGGCGTTGCCGACCTCCCCGAGCGTCGCCCGGCAGTCGATCGAGACCCGCCGCATCTCCGTCGAGGGGAGCCTCAGGGTCGCGTAGGCCCCCTCCTTGGCCACGAGCTGGACGCTCATGCCCGCGCCACGGGCGATCTTGCCGCCCGCGCCGGGGCGCAGCTCGACGTTGTGGACGACCGAGCCGACCGGGATGTAGCGCAGGGGAAGGGCGTTGCCGGGGCGGATGTCGGCGCCGTGGCCGGACTGGAGCATGTCGCCGACCGAGACCTTCTGGGGGGCGAGGATGTAGCGCTTCTCGCCGTCCGCGTAGTGCAGCAGCGCGAGCCGAGCCCCGCGGTTCGGGTCGTACTCGATGGCCGCGACCCTCGCCGGGACGCCGTCCTTGTCCCGCCAGAAGTCGACGATGCGGTACTGGCGCTTGTGGCGACCGCCCCGGTGGCGGGCCGTCTTGCGGCCGAGGTTGTTCCGCCCGCCCGTGCCCGGGAGGGGGACGACGAGCGACCGCTCGGGTCGGTCCTTGGTGACCTCGGAGAAGTCGGCCACCGACTGGAAGCGCCGGCCGGCGCTCGTCGGGCGTCGCTTGCGAACCGCCATGCTCAGGCCTCAGCTCTCGAACAGCTCGATGCGGTCGTCACCGACGAGCCGGACGACCGCGCGCTTGGTGTCGGGGCGCTTGCCGAAGGTCGGCTTGCGCCGGTTCCGCTTCCGCTTGCCCTTGCGGATCATCGTGTTGACGCCGGCGACATGCACGCCGAAGGCGGCCTCGACCGCCTCGCGGATCTCGACCTTGCTCGCCTTGGGATCGACGACGAAGACATAGGCGCCCTTCTCCATGAGCCCGTAGGACTTCTCGGAGATCACCGGCCGGATCAGCACGTCGCGGTCGCTCGCCATCAGCGTCCCACCTCCCGGGGAAGCGTCTCGTCGGTGAAGACGACGTCGTCGGCGACGAGGACGTCATAGGCGGTGAGCTGGTCCCGGGGCAGCGTGACGACGTCGGGGAGGTTGGCGAACGAGCGAGCCGCGCTCAGGTCGTCGCGCCCGAGCACGACGAGCGTCGTACCGGCCAGGCCGGCGCCGCCGAGGAAGCGGAGGGCGTCCTTGGTCCTCGGGGCCTCGAAGGCAAAGCGGTCCACGACGTGCACCCGCCCGCGCCTGGCGCGATCGGACAGTGCGACGAGGAGCGCCTGACGGACCATCTTGCGAGGGGTGCGCTGCGCGTAGCTCCGCGGCTTCGGACCGAGCGCGACGCCGCCGCCTGCGTAGTGGGGCGCCCTGATCGAGCCCTGGCGCGCCCTGCCCGTCCCCTTCTGGCGGTAGGGCTTCGCCGAGCCACCGCGCACCTCCGCCCGGGTCCGGGTGCTCTGGGTGCCTGCCCGTCTCGAGGCCAGCTGGGCGGTGACGACCTGGTGGAGGAGCGGCACGTTCTCCGGGACGGCGAAGACCGCCGGGGCGAGCGGTTGCTCGCCGAGCCGCTCGCCCGAGGAGCTCCAGCGCGGCGCGGCGACCTCTCCGGTCGCAGCCTGGCCTCCGCCCGGCGACTCCTTCGGCTCGAGCTCGGCGTCGGCGGCTGCCCCGGCCTCGGCGGCGCCGGCCGCCGGCTCCTCGGCCGCCACCTCCCCGCCGCCGGGAGCCTCGGGCGCGGGCGGGTCCCCGGGAAGGCCGAGCTCGCTCATCGTGCCGCCCCCTGCGGTGCCGCGGCCTTCCTCGGGCCACCCTTCACGGCCTCTCGCAGCAGCACGAGCGAGCCTCGGGGCCCGGGCACGGCGCCGCGGACGAGGACGAGCTGCCGCTCGGCGTCTGCCTCGATGACCTCGAGGTTGAGCGTCGTGACCCGCTCCGCCCCCATCCTCCCCGCCATCCGGGTCCCCTTGAAGACCCTCGCAGGCGTGGCGCAGGCCCCGATCGAACCGGGCGCACGGTGTTTCTTGTGGTTCCCGTGCGCTGCCCCCTGCCCCCCGAAGTTGTGGCGCTTCATCCCCCCGGCGAACCCCTTGCCCTTGGAGACGCCCGTCACGTCGACTCGCTCCCCGGGGGCGAGGATCCCCGCGTCGATCTCCTGGCCGACGGTGTACCCGCTGGTGTCGTCGAGCCGGAGCTCGACGACCCGCCTTCCCGGCTCGACGCCGGCGCGTGCGAAGTGGCCCGCCTCTGCCTTGGTGAGCGTCCCCGGGCGCCTCACGCCGTAGGTCACCTGCAGGGCCGTGTAGCCCTCGCGAGCCGGGGTCTTCACCTGGACGACCCGCAAGGGCGCGACCTTGACGACCGTGACGGGCACGACCCGGTGCTCCTCGTCGAACACCTGGGTCATGCCTACCTTCTCGCCGACGATCGCCTTCGTTGCCATCCTGTGCGTCTCTCCGTCGCGCGGCATCCGACCCGCCGCCTCGGCCGCGGCGCACCCGGGTCGGCACCACCTGCCGGCGCGGGCGTCACGCGCTCCCACGTTCATAGGTGTGCTCCGCCCGGATACCGGAGCGGAGCACCCGCCTGTCATGCCGGGAGGTCCCCCGAGGATGCGCTCCTGGGGCTCGCCCGGACGTCGAACTCGCCACCCGCCGAGCGGACAGCCCGGCGAACGCCCGACTATAGCACCGGCGCGCGCCGCGCCGCCCGGGCCGGCGGGGCTCGGTCCTGCCCCGGATCAGGCGGACTGGATCTTGATCTCGATGTCGACGCCGGCCGGCAGGTCGAGGCGCTGCAGCGAGTCGACCGTCTTCGGAGTGTGCTCGACGATGTCGACGAGGCGCTTGTGGACGCGCATCTCGAAATGCTCGCGGCTGTCCTTGTACTTGTGAGGAGAGCGGATCACCGTGTAGCGGTGACGCTCGGTCGGCAGCGGCACGGGCCCGCGCACCTTCGCCTGGGTCCTCAGCACGGTCTCGACGATCTTCTTCGTCGACTGGTCGACGACCTCATGGTCGTACGCCTTGAGCCTGATCCGGATGCGCTGGCGCGGGCCGTCTGCCACCTTCCGCCCCGCCCTACTTCGAGATCTTCGTGACGACGCCCGAGCCGACCGTCCTGCCGCCCTCGCGGATGGCGAAGCGCAGCCCCTCGTCCATGGCGATCGGCTTGCCGAGCTCGACGGTCATCGAGGTGTTGTCGCCCGGCATGACCATCTCGGTGCCCTCGGGAAGCGTGATCGTCCCGGTCACGTCGGTCGTGCGGAAGTAGAACTGCGGGCGGTAGTTCGTGAAGAACGGCTTGTGGCGGCCGCCCTCCTCCTTCTTCAGGACGTAGACGTTCGCCTCGAAGTTCGTGTGCGGGGTGATCGAGCCCGGCTTGCAGAGCACCTGGCCCCGCTCGACGTCCTCCTTCTTCGTGCCGCGCAACAGCACGCCGACGTTGTCGCCGGCCTGCCCGGTGTCGAGCAGCTTGTGGAACATCTCGACGCCGGTGACCACGGTCTTCTGGGTGGGGCGGAGCCCGACGATCTCCACGTCGTCGCCCACCTTGACCTGGCCCTGCTCGATCCGCCCGGTCACGACGGTGCCGCGACCGGTGATCGTCATCACGTCCTCGATCGACATGAGGAACGGCCGGTCGATGTCGCGCTGCGGCTCGGGGATGTACTCGTCGACCGCGTCCATCAGCCGGAGGACGCCCTCGGCGGCCTCGGGGTCTCCCTCGAGCGCCTTGAGCGCCGAGACGCGCACGATCGGGGTGTTGTCGCCGTCGAACTCGTACTCGTTGAGCAGCTCGCGCACCTCGAGCTCGACGAGGTCGAGCAGCTCCTCGTCGTCGACCATGTCTGCCTTGTTCAGGGCGACGACGATCGACGGCACGCCGACCTGGCGAGCGAGCAGCACGTGCTCGCGCGTCTGGGGCATCGGGCCGTCGGCCGCTGAGACGACGAGGATAGCCCCGTCGACCTGGGCGGCGCCGGTGATCATGTTCTTGATGTAGTCGGCATGGCCGGGCATGTCGACATGTGCGTAGTGCCGCTTGTCGGTCTCGTACTCGACGTGGGCGATCGCGATCGTGATGCCCCGCGCCTTCTCCTCTGGCGCCTTGTCGATCTGGTCGAAGGCCGTGAACTGGACCGACGGGTTCCGATCGTGCAGCACCTTGGTGATCGCAGCGGTGAGCGTCGTCTTGCCGTGGTCGATGTGCCCCATCGTCCCGACGTTGACGTGAGGCTTGGTCCGCTCGAACTTCTGCTTGGCCATTGGTGACGAAAGCTCCGTCTGCTCTGGGCAGCGCCGCGAGGCCCCGCCGTAACCTGTGTCCGTCGATCGCGCCGCCCGGGGCGCGGCTATAGCCGGCCGGTGACCGCCGTGCGCCCGCCGGCCGTCCCGGCCGGGCCGCTCACTCCCCGGTCGCCCGGGCGACGATCTCCCGGGCGATGCTGTCGGGAACCTCCTGGTAGGAATCGAACTGCATCGTGTAGGTGGCACGCCCCTGGGTGCGAGAACGCAGGTCGGTAGCGTAGCCGAACATGTCCGACAAGGGAACCTGTGCCCGGACGACCTGGAAGGCACCACGCTGGTCCATTCCCTCGACGCGTCCGCGGCGCGAGGAGAGGTCGCCGATGACGTCCCCCATGTAGTCCTCGGGTGTGACGACCTCCACCTGCATGATCGGCTCGAGCAGGACCGGCCTCGCGGCGCGAGCGGCCTTCTTGAAGGCCAGCGAGCCGGCGATCTTGAAGGCCATCTCCGAGGAGTCGACGTCGTGGTAGGAGCCGTAGACGAGGGTGACCCGGACGTCGACGGTCGGGTAGCCGGCGAGCACGCCGGACTCCATCGCCTCCCGGATGCCGGAGGAGATGGCGGGGATGTACTCCTTCGGGATCACCCCGCCCGTGATCTTGTCGACGAACTCGAAGCCGGACCCCGGCGCGGTCGGCTCGAGGTCGATGACGACATGGCCGTACTGGCCCCGGCCCCCGGTCTGGCGGACGTAGCGCTCCTCGACCTTCTCGACGCGGTCGCGGATCGTCTCTCGGTAGGCCACCTGGGGCTTGCCGACGTTCGCGTCGACCTTGAACTCGCGCAGCATCCGGTCGACCAGCACCTCGAGGTGCAGCTCGCCCATGCCGGAGATCACGGTCTGGCCCGTCTCCTCGTCCGTGCGGACGCGGAAGGTCGGGTCCTCCTCAGAGAGCGCGTAGAGCGCCTTGCCGAGCTTGTCCTGGTCGGCCTTCGTCTTCGGCTCCACCGCGACGTGGATCACCGGCTCGGGGAACTCGAGCGACTCGAGGATGATCGGCCTCTGGGGGTCGCAGAGGGTGTCGCCGGTCGTCGTGTCCTTGAGCCCGACCACGGCCACGATGTCCCCGGCGAACAGTGCGTCGACGTCCTCGCGATGGTTGGCGTGCATCTTGAGGATGCGACCGATGCGCTCTCGCTTGTCCTTCGAGGAGTTGAGCACGGTGGTGCCCTTCTCGATCGAGCCCGAGTAGACCCGCAGGTAGGTGAGCTTGCCGACGTAGGGGTCGCTCATGATCTTGAAGGCGAGAGCCGAGAAGGCCTCGTCGTCACGTGCCTCCCGGTGGGCTTCCTCGCCCTTGGGCGTGACGCCTCGGGTCGCGGGGATGTCAACGGGGCTCGGCAGGTAGTCGACCACGGCGTCGAGCAGGGGCTGGACGCCTTTGTTCTTGAAGGCCGAGCCGCACAGCACCGGGACCAGGTGGCCCTCGATCGTGCCGTGGCGGATCGCCCGCCGCAGGTCCTCCGAGGTGATCTCCTGATCGGTGACGTACTTCTCCATCACGACGTCGTCGTAGTTGGACACGACGTCCACCAGGTCGTGACGAGCCTGCTCCGCGGCCGAGAGCAGCTCCTCGGGCACCGGCCCCTCGACCCAGTGCTCGCCCATCATCTCCTCCCAGACCAGCGACCGCATGTCGACGACGTCGACGACGCCGGAGAAGTCGGCCTCGACGCCGATGGGCAGCTGGACCACGGCGGGCACGGCGTCGAGCCGGTCGCGGATCATCTGCACCGTGCGCCCGAAGTCGGCGCCGGTCCGGTCCATCTTGTTCACGAAGCAGAACCGGGGGACGCGGTACTTGTTCGCCTGGCGCCACACCGTCTCGGTCTGGGGCTCGACGCCCGCCACGGCGTCGAAGACGGCCACCGCGCCGTCGAGGACTCGCAGCGACCGCTCGACCTCGACCGTGAAGTCGACGTGGCCCGGAGTGTCGATGATGTTGATCTGGCAGTCGCGCCACTCGCAGGTCGTCGCCGCCGAGGTGATCGTGATGCCGCGCTCTTGCTCCTGGACCATCCAGTCCATGGTCGCCGCGCCCTCGTGGACCTCGCCGATCTTGTAGTTGCGGCCCGTGTAGTAGAGGATCCGCTCGGTCGTCGTCGTCTTGCCCGCGTCGATGTGGGCCATGATCCCGATGTTCCGGGTCTTGGCAAGGGGATGCTCGCGTGCTCGGGTGTTTGCCATGATCTTCTCTTGTCGCTTCGTGTCTCTCGCCGTGGTCGTCTGTGCTGCCCGGGTCGCCCCACCCTCGTCGCCCGGCCCGCCGCCGGCAGGTCGCCGGCGGTCCCGAGTGGCGCGATCGTCGGCGCCCGGCTCCGGCGCGCCCGCCCTACCAGCGGTAGTGCGCGAACGCCTTGTTCGACTCCGCCATCTTGTGCAGGTCCTCCCGGCGCTTGACCGCGGCGCCGAGGCCGTTGGCCGCGTCGAGGATCTCGTTCGCGAGGCGGAGGGCCATCGTCCGCTCCCGGCGCTGCCGGGCGTAGCCGACGAGCCAGCGGATGGAGAGCGTCGTCGCTCGCCTGGGCCGGACCTCGACGGGGACCTGGTAGGTGGCCCCGCCGACCCGCCGGCTGCGCACCTCGAGCTCGGGCCGGAGGTTGTCGAGCGCCCGCTTCAACGTCGGGACCGGGTCGCCCGCGGTCTTCTCCGCGACCGTCCCGAGGGCGTCGTAGACGATGCGCTCGGCGAGCGTGCGCTTGCCGCGCACGAGCACCTTGTTGACGAGCTGGGTGACGAGCACGGAGCGGTGCACCGGGTCCGGAAGCAGCTCACGCCTGGGTGCGGGTCCGTTGCGCGGCATCAGGCGCTCCTCTTCGCGCCGTAGCGGCTACGCGCCTGGGCGCGGTCCCGGACGCCCGAGGTGTCAAGCGTCCCGCGCACGATCTTGTAGCGGACGCCGGGAAGGTCCTTCACCCGGCCGCCTCGCACGAGCACGATCGAGTGCTCCTGGAGGTTGTGGCCGATACCGGGGATGTAGGCCGTGACCTCGACCCCGCTCGTCAGGCGCACCCGGGCGACCTTGCGCAACGCGGAGTTCGGCTTCTTCGGGGTGGTCGTGTAGACGCGCGTGCAGACGCCGCGACGCTGGGGCGCGCCTCGGAGCGCCGGCGTCTTCGTCTTCGTCCGCTTCGACGCCCGTCCCTTGCGGACGAGCTGGGCAATCGTCGGCACGCGTAACCTCTCGGCCTTGTCGTTCGTCGGATCGCTGCCTGGGCGCGAGCAGCCGCCAGGACAGCCTCATGATTCTAGCGTCACCGCAGGGCTCGGCAAGCAGGATCCCCCGCCCCGCCGCGACGCCCTCTCGAGGCCGCGGCGGCCGGCCTCAGGGCCCCGGCCAGATCAGCGACGTCCCATGGTAGAGCGAGGCGGCGAGCCCGGTGTCCTCGTAGGTCCCGAGCGGAGGCACTCGGCGCAGGATCTTGAAGCGCTCGAGGGCCCGAACCTCCGGCATCCACTCCGCCTGCGACTGCACGCCGACGCCCTGGCCCGGCAGTCGGTTGTGCTCAGCGAGGGCGACCTCGAAGCGCCACTCGGCGAGGCTGTGGGGGAGCGAGTAGGAGGCGCCGGCCGCCTGGGCGTCGGCCTGCTCGAAGCGCACGCAGGCCAGGGCGTGGACGGCGCAGTAGGCGAAGGCGTGCAGCTCGGCCCGGAGGAAGTCCGCGACGGCGAGCGGGTGGGCGGCGAGGAAGGACTGGTTGACGACCTGGACGTTGAAGGTCCCCCGCGCGCCGAACTGGCTCGGGATCCACTCCCGGAAGGCCAGGTGCTGCTGCCTCAGCGTGATCGGCTCGTTCGACCGGTAGGCCTGGAGGGCGGCGAACTTGCCCTGGACGAGCAGGTCGGGGTCGTAGGAGTTGTCGTCGACCAGGCGGAGCCTGGAGATGTCGACGCCCGCCCGCTCCAGCATCTCCTCGAGGATCACCGGCAGCACGGTGTGGTACGCGACGACCTTGCCCTCGAGCTGGCTGAGCCGGGTGATGCTCGGCCGGGTCAACAGGGCGTAGTCCGAGGTGTCCCCGTAGGTGGCGATCGCGACGAGCCGCTGCCCGTGGGCGACGCCGACGAGAAAGTCCGCCGCGCTGCCCACACCGGTGACCGTGGCGCGCCCGGCCGAGACGAGCTCGTAGGGGTCGTAGGAGGACAGGACGAGGTCGACCTTGAGGCACATCGCCCGGAAGTACCCGAGGTGCTGCGCCGCCACGACGTCGAGGATGCCCACGGAGGCGTCGTAGCCGAACGGCGAGACGAAGGTCATCGTCCCGGCTTGCTCGTTCCGGCGGCAGCGGTCCTTGCCGACGAGACCGCCCGAGGCCGCTCCGGCGGAGCGGGCCGACGTGGCCGGAGGCTGAGCCGCCGGGCGCAGCGCCGCGTGGTGGGGCGGCCCGGCGTGGGCGACCGCCCCAGAGGCTCCCGCCGCGGCAGGGCCGCCCGGCACTGCGAGCACGGCGAGCGCGGCAGAAAGACCGAGAGCTACAAGGATCCGGGGCACGCCTTCTTTCTAGCTGCCGCTCGCCGGGGCCCGCCAGGACAGGGCCCGGCGCTCGAGCACGACGACGGCGAGCGTGAGGGCGAGGCCCAGCGCGGCAAGCACCAGGATGGCGGCGTAGATGCGGGCGAGATCGCTGTAGGCCGAGGCGGTCTCGATCAGGGACCCGAGGCCGCCGGCGTCCCCGGAGGACGACATCTCGGCCACGACGGCGCCGACGACCGAGAGGGGCAGGCAGACCCGGGCCGCGGCGAACAGGTACGGCAGGCTGCTCGGCAGCCGCAACCTGACGAGAGTCTCGAACTGCGAGGCGTGCAAGGTCCGGAGCACCTCGAGCGCCTCGGGGTCGGCCGAGCGCAACCCGACGAGGGAGTTGACGAGGAAGGGGAAGAAGACGATCACCGCCGTGACGATGTAGCGCGGGACCAGGTCGAAGCCGAAGGCCACGACCAGGCCGGGCGCGAGGGCGACGACGGGCGTGACGTTGAGGACCACGGCGAGCGGCATGACCGCGCGCTCGATGACCTTCAGGTAGCTCATCGCCACGGCGAGGCCGAAGGCGAGGGCGAAGCTCGACGTCAGCCCGACGGCGACCTCCTGGAGCGTGACGAGCGTGTCGTGCCAGAAGAGCCCGGGGCTGTGCCAGAGCTCGGAGAGCACGGCGGTGTCGGTCGGGAGCACCGTAGGGTTGTGGACGGCCACCAGCTGCCAGGCGAGGCTGAGCGCGCCGAGCGCGACGAGGGCGGGGAGCCAGCTCGAGGGCGAGAGCGCCCGCCACCGGCCGCTCGAGCGCCCTGGGCGGCGGCCGGCGAGAAGGGTCCCGCGCGCACGCCCGGCTCCCGGCGCCAGGTCCGGCCCGCCGCCCGCCGTCGGGCGCGGCCCGTCGCTCCCGGGTCCGGCCCGCTCAGCCGTCTGCACCGCCGCCCGCCTCCTCCCCGGTGGCGAGGCGCCCCGATCCGGGCGCGCCGAGCGCAGGGCGGGAGCCGTCGCGAAGCTCCAGCCGCACCTGGCGCTCGAGGGCCCGGAACTCGTCGGTCAGCTCGACGAGATCTCCCCGGGGCCTCGGCAGGCCGACGGGGACCAGCGCAGCGATGCGCCCGGGCCGGGCGGTCATGACCGCGACCGCGTCGGACAGCAGGACCGCCTCGGTGACCGAGTGCGTGACGAAGAGCACCGTCTTTCGATGGACCTGCCACAGGCTGAGCAGCTCGTGGCGGAGCACCTCACGAGTCAACTCGTCGAGGCTCGAGAACGGCTCGTCCATGAGCAGGATCTCCGGGTCGAAGGCGAAGGCGCGGGCGATCGCGACCCGCTGCCGCATGCCGCCGGAGAGCTGGGCGGGCCGGAGGTGCTTCACCGACCCGAGGCCGACCGCCTCCAGGATCTCCTCGGGCTCGCGGGCCCCAAGTCCGGAAGGGGGGGTCGCGCGGCGGTTGACCTGCAGGGGGAGCCGGACGTTGTCGAGCACGGTCCGCCAGGGCAGGAGCGCAGGTGACTGGGGCACGAACCCGACGCGCTTCGAGGCGCAGGCGCGCCTCGGGCTCTCGCCGAAGATGGTCACCTCGCCGGCGTCGGGCTCGAGGAGACCGGCGGCGATGCGCAGCAGCGTCGACTTCCCGCAGCCGCTCGGGCCGATCACGGTGACGAAGCGGCCGCGCTCGACGGACAGCCGCACGCCGGCCAGCGCCGAGATGAGCCGGGCGCCGTCGCGGAAGGACTTCGTCACGCCCTCGAGGACGAGCCCGGCGGGTGCCGGGCCGTCCTTCTCGGGCGAGGGGGGCACGGCCGCGCCCTCCGGCCAGGCGGCAGCCCGGCGCTAGCCGGCGCCCCCGCCGGAGGTGTCGTAGCCCGCCTCCTCGTCGGGGTCGTCCCCGAAGGTGTCGGCCGGGTCGAACCTCCTCGGCAGCGCCTCGGGCGCGAACGCGCTGTCCGAGCTGCCCGGCTCGATGCCGTAGCCGCCGAAAGGCGAGCCCTCGACGTTGCGCAGCCAGGCCGCGAGCTCATCGGCGCCCGGCTCCTGGCCGTCGGCGTCGGAGGACCAGAAGGACATCCGCTGCGCCTCGGGCGTCTCGACCGCGACCGACCGGTACTGGGCCGTGCCGCTACCGGCAGGGATCAGCTTGCCGATGATGATGTTCTCCTTGAGGCCGAAGAGCCTGTCGGAGCGCCCCTCGATCGCCGCCTCTGTCAGCACCCGGGTCGTCTCCTGGAACGACGCGGCCGACAGCCACGACTCGGTGGCGAGGGAGGCCTTCGTGATCCCCATCAGCTCGGGACGGCCCTCGGCGGGGCGCTTGCCCTCCTTCAGCAGCTCCCGGTTGACCGCGGTGTAGCGCTGGCTGTCCACCCGCTCACCGGGCAGGAACGGTGAGTCGCCGGCCTCGGCGACGAGGACGCGGCGCAGCATCTGGCGGACGATGAGCTCGATGTGCTTGTCGTGGATCGACACTCCCTGGTCGCGGTAGACCTTCTGCACCTCCTCGACGAGGTACTGCTGGGTCTCCCTGATGCCTTTGATCTCGAGGAGCTCCTTCGGGTCCTTCGGCCCCTCGACGAGCGCGTCCCCGGCGGCGACCTCCGCCCCGTCGGCGACCTCGAGGTGGGCCCGGGGGGGGACGGGGTGGGTCTCCTCGGTCCCGTCGTCGGCGACGACGGTCACCCGCCGCCCCGTCTCGTCCTCCTCGACCCGCACGACGCCGGAGACGCCGGCGAGCACCGCGGCCCCCTTCGGGGTCCTCGCCTCGAACAGCTCGACGACTCGGGGAAGGCCGTGGGTGATGTCCTCTCCGACGACGCCGCCGGTGTGGAAGGTCCTCATGGTGAGCTGGGTCCCCGGCTCGCCGATCGACTGCGCCGCGATGACGCCGACCGCCTCCCCGAGCTCGATCTGGCGCCCGGTGGCGAGCGACTGGCCGTAGCAGCGGGCGCACACGCCCTGGGGCGCCTCGCAGGTGAGCACGGAGCGGACCCGGATGCGGTCCGTCCCCGGGTCGGCGGCGAGGCGCGCGACGAGAGAGTCGTCGAGCGTCGTGCCGGCCTCGACGACCGAGCCGTCCGAGAGCGTCACCGGCTCGGCAAGCACCCGCCCGTAGGCACGGGTCTCGAGGTAGCTCCGCTTCCCCGCCTGGTCCGCGGTGACGCCGTCGACCCAGATGCCCCGAGTCGTCCCGCAGTCCTCCTCACGGACGATGAGCTCCTGCGCGACGTCTACGAGCCGGCGGGTCAGGTAGCCCGAGTCCGCCGTGCGCAGCGCCGTGTCGGCGAGCCCCTTTCGGGCGCCGTGGGTCGAGATGAAGTACTCGAGGACCGACAGCCCCTCCCGGAACGAGGACACGATCGGCCGAGGGATCATCTCGCCGCGGGGGTTGGACACCAGGCCCTTCATGCCGGCGATCTGGCGGACCTGCTGCGGGTTCCCTCGGGCTCCGGAGTCCACCATCATGTCCAGCGGGTTGAACTCCATGAGCGCGAGCGACTTCTCCATCGCCCGGCCGACCTCGCTGTTGGCCGACGTCCAGATCTCGATCTCCTTCTGGCGCCGCTCGTCGTCGGTGATGATGCCGCGCTTGAACTGCGACTCGGCCTTCTGCGCCTCGGCCTCGTAGCGGTCGAGGATCGCCTGCTTGTCCGGCGGCGTCTTCACGTCGTCGATGGAGATCGTGAGGCCCGAGCGCGTCGCGAAGCTGAAGCCGAGCTCCTTGATCCGGTCAAGGCTCTCGGCGACGACCGCCTTCGGATAGCGGGCCGCGAGCTGCTCGACGATCGAGCCGATGCTCGTCGCGCGCTTGCCGACGACGCTGTTGACGTAGCCGAAGCCCTCGGGCAGCGCGAGGTTGAAGAAGACCCGGCCCGGCGTCGTCTCGATCGACTCCGGCTCCTCCTCCCCGTCCGCCGCGAGCGAGCGCCCTCCCCCCCGGCGCAGCACGATGCGGGCGTGCAGGTCCAGGTCCCCGGCCTCGTAGGCCGCCTCGATCTCCTCGACCCTTCGGAACACCCGGCCCTCGCCTCGCCGCCCCTGCGCGAGCAGGGTGAGGTAGTAGATACCGAAGACCATGTCCTGCGTCGGGACCGTCACGGGACGCCCCGTCGCCGGGGAGAGGATGTTGTTCGCCGAGAGCATGAGCACGCGAGCCTCGGCCTGGGCCTCTGCCGAGAGCGGGAGGTGCACCGCCATCTGGTCGCCGTCGAAGTCGGCGTTGAAGGCCGTGCAGACCAGCGGGTGGATCTGGATGGCCTTCCCCTCGATGAGCACGGGCTCGAACGCCTGGATGCCGAGGCGGTGGAGCGTCGGCGCCCTGTTGAGCAGCACGGGGTGCTCCTTGATCACCTCGTCGAGCACGTCCCAGACCTGCGGGCGCCGCCGCTCGACCATGCGCTTGGCCGACTTGATGTTCGGAGCGATCTCGACGTCGACGAGGCGCTTCATCACGAACGGCTTGAACAGCTCGAGGGCCATCTGCTTCGGCAGGCCGCACTGGTGGAGCTTGAGCGTCGGGCCCACCACGATCACCGAGCGTCCCGAGTAGTCCACGCGCTTGCCGAGCAGGTTCTGGCGGAAGCGGCCCTGCTTGCCCTTCAGCATGTCCGAGAGGCTCTTCAGCGGCCGGTTGCCCGGTCCGGTGACCGGCCGACCACGCCGGCCGTTGTCGAACAGGGCGTCGACCGCCTCCTGGAGCATCCGCTTCTCGTTGTTGATGATGATCTCGGGCGCGCCGAGGTCGAGCAGCCGCTTCAGCCGGTTGTTGCGGTTGATCACCCTGCGGTAGAGGTCGTTCAGGTCCGACGTGGCGAACCGGCCGCCGTCGAGCTGGACCATCGGCCGGAGGTCCGGAGGGATCACCGGGACGGCGTCGAGGATCATCGCCCGAGGGTCGTTCACGCGCCGGCCGGACTCGTCTCGGCGGTTGAAGGCCGAGACGATCTTCAGCCGCTTGATCGCCTTCTGCTTGCGCTGGGCCGACAGCTGCTTGCGACCGTCGGCCGGGTCGATGCTCTCACGCAGCTTCTGCTCCTCGGCGTCGAGGTCGATCCGGGCGATCAGGCTGGCGATCGCCTCGGCGCCCATGCCGCCCTCGAAGTACTCGCCGTAGCGGGCGACGAGCTCACGCCAGAGCAGCTCGTCCTCGATGATCCGCCGGCTGTGCAGCTCCCGCAGCTCGTCGAGGGCGCGGCTCGCCATCGTGATCTCCGCCGCGGCCCGCTCACGCAGGGCGGTGACCTCCTTCTCCACCGCCCGCTGGCGGGCGCGCACCTCCGACTCCTTCGCCCCGTCCTTCTCGAGCTGGGCCAGCTCGGCCTCGAGGGCGGAGAGCCTCCGCTCGACCTCGAGGTCGCGGCCGCGCTCGATCTCGGCGATCTCGGAGGCGAGCTCGGCCTCGAGGTTCGGCAGGTCGGCGTGGCGCTTCTCCTCGTCGACGTGGGTGACGAGGTAGGCGGCGAAGTAGATGACCTTCTCGAGCTGCTTCGCCTTCAGCTCCTCGCGGGCCTCGGTCCCCATGAGCAGGTAGGCGAGCCAGGAGCGAGTGCCCCGCAGGTACCAGATGTGGACGACGGGGGCGGCGAGCTCGACGTGGCCCATCCGCTCTCGCCGGACCTTGGAGCGGGTGACCTCGACGCCGCAGCGCTCGCAGACGATGCCGCGGAATCTCACCCGCTTGTACTTGCCGCAGTAGCACTCCCAGTCCTTCGTCGGACCGAAGATCTTCTCGCAGAACAGCCCGTCCTTCTCGGGACGCAGCGTCCGGTAGTTGATCGTCTCCGGCTTCTTCACCTCGCCGCGCGACCAGGTCCTGATGTCGTCGGCGGTCGCGAGGCCGATGCGAAGCTGGTCGAAGTCGTTCACGTCCAGCATCTAGAAGCTCCTCTCCGCCGCACGCCTCGCGTCCTCCTCGTCCGACCCCCGCTCGGGCCGGCTGATGTCGATGCCGAGCTCCTCCGCAGCCCGGTAGACGTCCTCGTCGAGCTCGCGCATCTCGATCTCCTCGCCCGAGGTCGAGAGCACCTCGACGTCCAGGCAGAGGGATTGCATCTCCTTGATGAGCACCTTGAAGCTCTCGGGGATCCCCGGCTCGGGGATGTTCTCGCCCTTCACGATCGCCTCGTAGACCTTGACCCGCCCGAGCACGTCGTCGGACTTGATCGTGAGCAGCTCCTGCAGCGCGTAGGCGGCGCCGTACGCCTCGAGCGCCCAGACCTCCATCTCGCCGAAGCGCTGGCCGCCGAACTGGGCCTTCCCGCCGAGCGGCTGCTGGGTGATCATCGAGTACGGCCCGGTGGAGCGGGCGTGGATCTTGTCGTCCACGAGGTGGGCGAGCTTGAGGATGTACATGTAGCCGACGCTGATCGGGTTGTCGTAGGGCTCGCCGGTGCGCCCGTTGTACAGGACCGCCTTGCCGTCGGGGCGGATCTGGCGCTCACCGCTCGACGCAGAGTCGGGCCTCAGCCGCTCGAAGACCTGCTTGATCGTCGGGTTCCGGCCGGCGCTCGACTCCTCGTCCCAGTGGGCCCCGTCGAAGACCGGCGTCGAGACCCACACCGCGGGGTCCGTGCGAGGGCTCGTCTTCCGCTGCCCGCGCCCCCCGGCCCCACGAGCGTCGTCGCCCGCCGTGGCCCGCTGCGCCGCAGGTTCGTCCGCGCCGTCGGCCTCCCACCCCCAGCGCGCGGCGTAGCCGAGGTGCGCCTCGAGCACCTGGCCGACGTTCATCCGGCTCGGCACGCCGAGAGGGTTCAAGATGATGTCGACCGGCGTGCCGTCCGCGAGGTAGGGCATGTCCTCGACCGGGAGGATCTTCGACACGACGCCCTTGTTGCCGTGCCGGCCGGCCAGCTTGTCCCCCTCGGAGATCTTCCGCTTCTGCGCGACGTAGACGCGCACCAGCTGGTTGACCCCCGGGGGGAGCTCGTGGGAGTCGTCGCGAGAGAAGACGCGGACGTCGATCACCTTCCCGTCCTCGCCGTGGGGGACCTTGAGGCTCGTGTCTCGCACGTCGCGAGCCTTCTCCCCGAAGATCGCCCGGAGCAGGCGCTCTTCGGGGGTCAGCTCGGTCTCACCCTTCGGGGTGACCTTGCCGACGAGGATGTCCCCCGGCCCGACCTCCGCGCCGATGCGGATGATCCCCCGCTCGTCGAGGTCGGCAAGGATCTCCTCGGAGAGGTTCGGGATGTCGCGGGTGATCTCCTCCGCGCCGAGCTTGGTGTCACGGGCGTCGACCTCGTGCTCCTCGATGTGGATCGAGGTCAGCACGTCGTCGCGCACGAGGCGCTCGGAGAGGATGATGGCGTCCTCGTAGTTGTAGCCCTCCCAGGGCATGAAGGCCACGAGGAGGTTCTTGCCGAGCGCGAGCTCGCCATTGTGGGTCGAGGGTCCGTCGGCGATGATGTCGCCCGGCTCGACGGCGTCGCCCTCGACCACGAGCACCTTCTGGTTGATGCAGGTGTTCTGGTTCGAGCGGCGGAACTTGGCGAGCGGGTAGACCCTGCGCCCGAGCTCGGACCCGGCGTGGTCGCGCTGGCCGGGCTCGTACTCGACGGTCACGAGATCGCCGGAGATCTCGACCACCCGGCCGCGGCCCTCCGCCACGACGACCTCCCCGGCATCCTGCGCGGCGCGGGCCTCGATCCCGGTGCCGATGTAGGGGGCCTCCGGGACGAGCAGGGGGACGGCCTGCTTCTGCATGTTCGCACCCATCAGGGCTCGGTTGGCGTCGTCGTGCTCGACGAAGGGGATGAGCGCGGTGGAGACCGAGACGATCTGCTTGGCCGACACGTCCATCAGGTCGACCTCGGCGGGAGGGACGAAGTCGACCTCGCTCGTCGTGCCGTAGGAGGTCGAGGTGGCGCCGACTCGGACCCCCGCGCCCTGAGGGCCTCGCCGCACGAGCACGCGGTCGCCGATGAACCGGCCCGAGCTGTCCAGCTGGGCGGAGGCCTGGGCGATGACGTACTCCTCCTCCTCGTCGGCGGCGAGGTAGACGATCTCGTCGGTCACCCGACCGTCGACGACCTTGCGGTAGGGCGTCTCGATGAAGCCGTGCTCGTTGACCCGGGCGTAGGTCGCGAGGTGGCCGATGAGACCGATGTTCGGGCCCTCGGGCGTCTCGATCGGGCACATCCGGCCGTAGTGCGACGTGTGCACGTCACGGACCTCGAACCCTGCCCGCTCTCTCGACAGCCCCCCCGGGCCGAGCGCCGAGAGGCGGCGCTTGTGGGCGAGCCCGGACAGCGGGTTGTGCTGGTCCATGAACTGGGACAGCTGGCTCGTCCCGAAGAACTCCTTAATCGCCGCGATGACGGGACGGATGTTGATCAGCGTCTGGGGCGTGATGGCCTCGACGTCCTGGGTAGTCATGCGCTCGCGCACGACCCGCTCCATGCGGGAGAGCCCGATGCGCACCTGGTTCTGGATGAGCTCACCCACAGAGCGGATCCTGCGGTTGGCGAAGTGGTCCTGGTCGTCGAGCCGGTAGCCGCTCTCGCCGTTCGCGAGGTGGAGCATGTAGGTCGAGGCCGCGAGGATCTCGCTCGGGCTCAGCACCCCCTGCCCCTCGGCGGGCCGCTCGAGCTCGACGTCGAGCAGCTCGGAGATCTTCTCGATCTCCGGCCCGAGCTTGCGGTTGAGCTTGTAGCGGCCGACCCGGGTGAGGTCGTAGCGGCGGGGGTTGAAGAAGGCGTTCTCGAAATAGGCTCGAGCCGACTCGAGCGAGAGCGGCTCGCCGGGGCGGGCGCGCTTGTAGATCTCGACGAGCGCGTCCTCGCGCGAGCCGATCAGCTCCCGCTCCTTCTCCCACTGGCCCTGGAGGAAGTCGAAGTGCCTGACGAACCGGTCGAGGAAGGCGGCGTCCTCGTAGCCGATCGCCTTGAGCAGCACGAAGAGCGACAGGCGGCGCTTGCGCGCGACCCTGGTGCCGGCGGTGATGTCCCGGTTCGGCTTCGCCTCGACGTCGAACTCGATCCACTCGCCCCGGTAGGGGTGGATCGTCCCGGTCACGACGGTCTTGGCATCCCGACCGGGCTGGAAGATCACGCCCGGGGAACGGACGAGCTGGCTGACCACGACACGCTCGGTGCCGTTGATGATGAAGGTCCCCTTCGGGGTCATCATGGGGAAGTCCCCCATGAAGACCGTCTGCTCCTTGATCTCGCCGGTCGAGGCGTTCATGAACCGCGCCCGCACGAAGATCGGCGCGGCGTAGGTCATGTCCTTGGACTTGCACTCCTCGATGGTGAACTTCGGCGGGGGGCGCAGGTCCGGGTCGGACGCGTCGAACTCGAGCTCCAGGCGCAGCTGTCCGGTGAAGTCCTCGATCGGGCTGATGTCCGCGAAGGTCTCGGCAAGCCCCTTCTGGAGAAGCCAGTCGAAGGAGTCACGCTGGACCGCTACGAGGTCGGGAAGCGGCAGGACCTCGTCGAGGTTCGCGAACGAGAAGCGTTCGGGCGTGCGGGAACGAGACGGCAAGGGTCTACTCCTCGCGAGAGCGGGTGCGGCGGGCGGCAGCCGCGCTCGTCGCGACGAGGGCGCGCGTCACCACGCGAGAGCGGAGACAACGGCGCGGTCGACGAGCACGGCAATCGAACAGCATAGGCGCGCGACAGCGCGGAGGCAACGCGACCGCGCGCCTGCCCAGCAGGGTAGGTGAACTGCGCCGGCAGGTCAAGCCTCCGGCCTGCGTCTTTGCCAGAGGCCCAGGTCAGGGACCTGTGGCGTGCCGCCGCGGCCGCTACTTCAGCTCCACGGTCGCGCCGGCGGCCTCGAGCTGCGCCTTGGCCTTCTCCGCGTCCTCCTTCGACACCTTCTCGAGGACCGGCTTGGGCGCCGAGTCGACGAGGTCCTTCGCCTCCTTCAGCCCGAGGCTCGTGAGCGCCCGGACCTCCTTGATGACCTGGATCTTCTTGTCCCCGGCCGCAGCCAGCACGACGTCGAACTCATCCTGCTCCTCGACGACCTCCTCCTGGGCCGCCGCCGACGCGCCGGCGGCCGGGGCGGCGACGGCCACGGGGGCCGCCGCGGTGACGCCGAAGCGCTCCTCGAACTCCTTCAGCAGCTCGGCCAGCTCGATCACCGTCATCTGCGCGATCCCGTCGAGGATCTCTTCCTTGGTCGGCATGGTCTCCTTGTCCTTCCTTTGCCTCTTGCACCTGTGCCTCTCGGGCCTGCTCCGCTCCGGGTCGCCCGCCGGTCCCGGGCCGCGGGCCCCTAGCCCTCGGCCTCCGAGGAGCGCCGTGCCTCGATGAGCGCGGACAGCGCGTACGCGAACTTCTGCGGCAGCGCCGCCAACAGCCGCGCGAACTGCTGCATCGGGGCGGCAAAGGCCCCGGCGAGCTGTGCCAGGAGGACCTCTCTCGAGGGCAGCTCGGCGAGCGCCGCCGTCGCGGAGGCGTCGAGGAGGCTCCTGCCCACGAGGCCGCCCTTGACGACGAGCGCGGGATGGCTCCGGGCGAACTCCCGCAGCACCTTGGCGACGGCGGCGACGTCGCCACCGGCGAAGGCGATCGCGGTCGGCCCCTCGAGCAGCCCCTCGAGCGGCTCGAGCCCGCTCTCGCGTGCCGCCCTGCGGACCAGGGTGTTCTTGTACACCTTGTACTCGCCGCCCGTGGCAGCAAGCTGACGGCGGAGGGCCTCCATGTGCGAGACCGGCAGCCCGCGGTACTCGGTGAGGATGGCCCCGCTCGCGCCTTGCAGGCGCTGGCGGACCTCCTCGACGACGGCGACCTTCTCCGCTCTCGGCGGCTTGGTCGCCGCCCCTCTCGTTGCCACGCTCGATCTCCTCCCGCCGCACCGCCGCCGGGAGCGAGGCCGCAGGGGAGGCGAGCCGCGACGTCGCGGCGCTCCGCCTCGTCAGGCGGGACGGTCGTCGGACCGGCCCATTACGCGCTAGGCACCTGAGGTCTACGGCGCCCGCCCGAGCCCTCCCGCTCCGGGAAGGCCGGCGGCAGGTCTGGAACCCTACTACAGGACCGGAGGCGCCGGCTCCAGGCTCGCCCTTCCGACCGGCGGCCGGGGTCAGGCGCTCCGGGCGAGCTCCTCGTCGCTGACACGGAGCCGGTTCGGGTCGACTCGTATCCCGGGGCCCATCGTCGAGGACAGCGTCACCGAGCGGATGTAGCGGCCCTTGGCCGCGGCCGGCTTCGCCCGCTGGAGCTCGTCGAGGACGGCGCGGACGTTGGCCAGCAACGACGAGGTCTCGAAGGAGACCTTGCCGATGGGCACGTGGACGTTGCCCACCCGGTCGGTGCGGTACTCGACTCGCCCAGCCTTGTACTCCTGCACGACCCGCCCGACGTCCAGCGTCACGGTGCCGGTCCGGGGGTTCGGCATCAGGCCACGGGGACCGAGGATCCTCCCGAGCCGTCCGACCTGGGCCATCAGGTCGGGCGTCGCGACCGCGACGTCGAAGGCGAGGAAGCCCTCCTTCTCGACCCGGGCCACCAGGTCGTCGGCGCCGACGACGTCCGCACCGGCCGCCCGAGCCTCCGCCGCCTGGTCGCCGGCAGCGAAGACTGCGACCCTCACCGACCGCCCGGTGCCTGACGGCAGGCTCAGCGAGCCGCGCACGATCTGGTCGGCTCGGCGGGGGTCGACCCCGAGGCGCACGGCGAGCTCCACGGTCTCGTCGAAGCGCACCGTCGCCAGGCTCTTCACGAGGTCCACGGCCTCGAGCGGGGAGTAGAGCTGGAGCCGGTCGAGCCGCTTGACGGCGTCGAGGTAGCGCTTTCCCTTGTGCGTCATCGGACGTCCTCTCCTCGTACCTCTCTGCGCGAGCTCCTGCCGCCTCAGCGTGCGACGGTGATGCCCATCGAGCGCGCCGTGCCCTCGACCTGGCGCTTCGCGCTCTCCAAGTCGTTGGCGTTGAGGTCCGGCCGCTTTGTGGTCGCGATGTCGGCGAGCTGGGCCTCCGTGATCGTCCCCGCCCGCTCCCTCCCCGGCGTGGCGCTGCCCTTGGCGAGCCCGGCCGCCTCGCGCAACAGCACGGTGGTCGGGGGGGTCTTCAGGACGAAGGTGAAGCTCCGGTCCTCGAATATGGTGATCTCGACCGGCACGATCGTGCCCCGTTGGGACTCGGTCGCCGCGTTGTACTGCTTGCAGAACTCCATCGTCTGCACGCCGTGAGGCCCGAGCGCGGTGCCGACCGGTGGCGCGGGCGTCGCCGCGCCGGCCGGGAGCTGGATCTTCACGACTGCCATCACGCGCCTGCGTGCCATCGGGCTCTTCTTCCTGACTCGGTTGCGTACTGATCCTCGCTGCGCCCGGGCCCGCACGGCCCGGGGGTGCCCTGCGGCGCCGCACGGCGCCGGAGGCGGCCGCCCCCGCGGGCTAGAGCTTCGCCACCTGGCTGAACTCGAGCTCCACCGGTGTCTCCCTGCCGAAGATGTTGACGAGCACCTTCAGCTTGAGCTGGTCCTCGTTGATCTCGGCGACCTGGCCGGTGAAGTCGGCGAAGGGGCCCTCTCGGACGCGCACGGTCTCCCCCACCTCGTGCTCGAGCCGCGGACGCTGGCGCTTCGGCCCCTCCGGCCCGGTGTCGCGGACCTGGAGGATGCCCTCGACCTCGGCCCGAGACAGGGGGGTCGGCTTCGTGCCCGGGCCGACGAAGCCGGTCACCCCGGGCGTCTGGCGGATGACCGACCAGGACTCGTCGTCGAGCTCGCACCGGCAGAGCAGGTAGCCTGGGAAGACCTTGCGCTGCACGGTGACCTTCTTGCCGCCCTTGAACTCGACGACGTCCTCCATCGGGATGACGACCTCGTAGATCCTCTCCTCCATGTTCATCGAGGAGATGCGGCTCTCGAGGTTCGACTTCACCTTGTTCTCATAGCCGGCATAGGTGTGGACGACGTACCAGCTCCCGGGGCGGTCGAAGGGGCTCGGCGGCCGCCTCGGCTCGAGCTCCTCGAGCTCCTCTTCGGCCCCCTCCCGGTCGGTCGCCCCGGCATCCTGGGCGGCGACCCGGGTCGCTTCGGCCGTCGCCGGCCCGTCGCCGTGCTCGTCTGCGGTCATCACCATCGCCGTTCGCCTCACGCCTCGTCTATGACGCGAAGAGGAAGTGGACACCCCGGGCGAAGAGGTAGTTCAGCCCGAAGATCAGCAGGGCGATCAGCACCAGGGTGGTGAACACGACCCAGGAGTAGTTGACCACCTCCGCTCGCTTGGGCCACAGCACCCTGCCGAGCTCGCCGCGCACGTCCCTCAGGTACTCCGCCAGCCACCGCCCCGGGCTGACACGCCCGCCAGGCGAGCGCCCCTGCGGCGCGCCGGTCGCGGCGCGCCGAGGCGCGACCGTCCCCTCGGGCCTGAGCTGCCCCTGGCGGCTAAGCGTCTGACTCGGCTCTCCGTCCACTTGCTCTTCCTCCCTGCAGGGCAGGAGGGACTCGAACCCCCAACCGCCGGTTTTGGAGACCGGTGCTCTGCCAATTGAGCTACTGCCCTCCGAGCAGGCCGGCGCCTTCCGGCCGGAAGGGGGATGCTCCACGCCAGCTCTGCGGAGCAGGTCAAGGTTAGCACCGGCCGGGGCGGCCCAGGCCGCCGGCACGCCCCGGCCGCGGGAGCGACACGGCCGGGCGCCCGAGCGACCCGCTGGCGAGGCTAGACGCCGGCTCAGGTGCGCGCCGCGGCACGACGACCGAGCCCGGCGGCCAGCGCCCCCGCGACCGCCGCGGCGGTCACGAGCACGCCGGCGAGCGCCAGGCGCCCCCTCCGTGCCCCTCGCCGTGCTCGGCGGAGGGCGACCTGCTCGACGGAGGAGAGGACGTCGCGGACCAGGCCCGGGGGGAGCACCTCCCGCTCCTCCCTCAGCTGCGCGAGCAGCCGGCTGATGCGCCGATAGCGCGCCAGCTCCGCCTGGCAGCGAAGGCAGGTCTCGACGTGGCGTGCGTCCCGCCCGGACGCCGGCCAGCGCGCCGAGCCCGCCCCCTCGATGAGCGCGGGGAGGACCCCGGCCAGCGCGTCACAGCGCTTGCGCACGTCGGTTCAAGCCCCGCTGATCGGCTCCAGGCGCCGGCGGCGCAGAGACGGACGGGCGCCGGGCGCCGGGCGCCGGGCGGGCGTCGGGATAGATCAGCTCGCGCAGCCGCCGCCGGCCGCGGTGCAGCCGGACCTTCGCCGCAGTCTTGGAGATCCCGAGCTCCCTCGCGATCGCCTCGTGGGGCAGGTCGTAGACGTCCCGGAGCACGACCGGGGCGCGCAGCGACGCCGGGAGCCTGCGCAGCGCCGTCACGAGGGCGTCCCGGTCGACGCTGGCGCCGACGACCGCCTCGAGGTCGCGCTCGGTCCGCGGCTCGGCGACCCCGAGACCCTCGTCGAGGTGCGTCTGCCTCGAACGCGAGCGGGCGCGGCGGCTCAGGTAGCTCGAAGAGCAGTTCGCCACGATCCGGTAGAGCCAGGTCGACACGGCGGCGTCGCCCCGGAAGCGGGCGATCGAGCGAAAGGCGCGGAGGTAGGTCTCCTGCACCACGTCTGCGGCGTCGTCCTCGTCGCCGACGAGCCGGAGCGCCAGGGCGTAGACCTGCCCGGAGGTCGCGACGACAAGCTTCTCGAACGCGCCCCTGTCCCCCAGGCGGGCCCGTGCCGCGAGGAGCTCGAGCTCCTCGTCGCTGCGGCTCAGCGGGTCTCTTTGTGGTTCGTGTGCTGCCGGTCGAAGCGGCAGTACTTCCGCATCTCGATGCGCTCTCGGTCGTTCTGCTTGTTCTTCGTCGTGATGTAGTTGCGACGCTTGCACTTCTCGCACTCGAGGGTGACCTTGACGCGCTTCTCGTTCTTCGCCACTCGCTGCTCCTGGCTGTGCTCGAGGCACGGCGTTCGGACGCCGGTCCGGGAAATGGTAGCGGCGGCCGGACTCGAACCGGCGACCCCACGATTATGAGCCGTGTGCTCTGACCAACTGAGCTACGCCGCCATGCACCTCGAGCCCCCTGTCGGAATCGAACCGACGACACCAGCCTTACCATGGCTGTGCTCTGCCGACTGAGCTAAGGGGGCGCGTCACCCGGCGGGGGTGCGCCCTGCCGAGCGTCGAGCATACCCGCAAGGGCCGCCCTCGTCGCCGGCCAGGGGGCCGTCCGGGGCGGTGACCTGCGAGTAGTGTGCCGCCGGTGGACCTTCGGCCGGCGCGCCCCGAGGACGCCGAGGCGATACGCGCGATATATAACGTCGAGGTCGTCTCCTCGACGGTCACCTTCGACCTCGTGCCGCGCACCGAGGAGGAGCAGCGGGCGTGGATGGACGCCCACGGGGGTGCCTATCCTGCCATCGTCGCGGTCGAGGGAGGGCTCGTCGTCGGGTTCGCCTCCCTGTCGCCCTACCGCCCGCGCCCCGCCTACGCGACGACGGTCGAGGACTCCGTCTACGTCCGGCGCGAGCACCGCGGCCGGGGGATCGGGAAGTCCCTCGTCGCCGAGGTCGTCCGCCTCGCCGGCACACACGGGTTCCACTCCGTCATCGCACGCGTCGTCGGCCACCACGAGGCCTCCATCGGCCTGCACCTCTCGCTCGGTTTCGAGCTCGTCGGGGTCGAGCGTGAGGTGGGCCGCAAGTTCGGCCGCTGGCTCGACGTCGCGATCCTCCAGCAGCTCGTCTGATCCGAAGGCCCCGCACCACCGGGCTCGAGGACCCGCCCTGCGCCGGTCGCCGGTCGAGCCGCTAAAGCGGGGCGGTCGAAGCGTCGTTCGCTTACGGGAGCGAGGAGCGTGCGACGGTGGCGGTGCTGGACATCGTGGTGGGGCGTCAGCCGGTGTTCGATCGCGACCTGACCGTCGTCGGCTACGAGCTGCTCTTCCGGCCCGTCGAAGGCGGCCCCGCGGCGGAGCTCGACGGCGACTTGATGACGACCGCCGTGCTGTTCAGCTCGGTCGGCATCGGTGTCAACCGGCTCGTCGGGGACAAGACGATCTTCTGCAACGCCGACCGCGGGCTGCTCACCGGGTCCGTCCCGGTCGTGCTCACCCCCGAGCGCACGGTCTTCGAGGTGGTCGAGTCGGTAGCCCTGGACGACGAGGTCCTCGACGGCTGCCGGCGTCTCGTCGAGCAGGGGTTCATGCTCGCCCTGGACCACTTCCGGTGGACCGAACACCTCGAGCCGCTCCTCGAGATCGCCTCGCTCGCCAAGATCGACCTCCACCTCGTCGACCTGGAACGGCTGCCCGAGCTCATGGAGCGCTGCCGGCGCTTCGGGCTGAGCCTCGTCGCCGAGCGGGTCGAGACGGCAGAGCAGCTCAACCACTGCAAGGAGCTCGGCTTCGACTACTTCCAGGGCTACGTGCTCTCCCGGCCGAGGCTCGTGCCCGGGCGCACCCTCGACACCTCCAGCGTCGCCCGGCTGCAGCTCGCCGCGCAGCTCGTCTCCAGCGAGTGCAGCGCCGCGCAGCTGGAGGAGATCATCCGAGCCGAGCCGGCGATGGCCTACCAGCTCTTGCAGATGGCCGGGGTGGGCGCCGACCACGGCTTCAGGCGACGAGTCCAGACCCTGCGCGAGGCGCTGGTCATCGTGGGCTGGCGGCAGCTCCAGAGCTGGATCGGCTTCCTCCTGCTCACCAGCAAGGGGGAGACCTCCGAGGAGGAGGTCGTGACCGCGCTGGCCAGAGCCCGCATGTCCGAGCTCCTCGCCCTGGAGATCTGCCCGCACCTCTCCGGTCTCGCCTTCGCCGCCGGTTTGGTGTCGAGCTTCGACCTGCTGCTCGGGATGCGGCTCGAGGAGATCCTGATCTCCCTGCCGCTCGACGCCGAGCTGCACGACGCGGTGCTGGCCAAGGACACCGAGGTGGGGCGCATCGTCGGCGACGTCATCGACTCCCAGCTGGGCAACCTCGACAAGGCGGTCCGGGCCGGCCTGAGCGAGCACATGCTGCTCCGGGCTTCGATCAAGGCGCTTGGCTGGGCGCTCGACGTCTCCCGTGGCTTCGTCCGCACGAGCCGGCCCCCCCGGCTTGCCCGCAAGCGGGTGGTCACGCGCTCCTGAGGGTGCCGCGGCGCAGTCGCGGGGCGAGGACGAGCGCGATGAAGGCGACGAGGACCAGAGAGGCCGCCCCGAGTCGGAGCGGGCTCGCCAGCTCGAGCTCGCGCACGAGGACCCTCGCGCCGGGAAGCCCGAGGAAGCAGGCCACCGCGGAGTACCCGACGATCAGCCGCCGCACCCCGCGCTCGGCGACGGGCGCGAGGAAGACGATGCCCCACACCATGTACCACGGCTGGACCACCGGGCTCAGGGCGACAACGGCGATGAGGCTCCAGCCGAGGGCCCGCAAAGGTCCGATCTGCTCGGAGCGCAGCAGCAGGACGACGCCGATGACGCCCGCCAGGGCGAAACCCGTCCCCCTCGCGAGGGTGAGCAGCGCGTGGGTGTGGTCGCCGAGCCCGACGAGCGCGACGAGCTTCCCGAGGGACAGGCCGACCGCGGTCGCCGGAGAGAACCACGACCGGACCGTGTCCGGGTTGGTCAGGCCCGCGATCCATCCCCAACCCAGGCCCGCGAGCGCGGAGAGCCCGGCCATCGTGGCGAGCGTCAGCGCCATCGCCTTCGCCACCGGCCAGACCCGCTCCCTGACGCCGCGACCCTGGCCGGCCCACTCCCAGCCGATGTACACCGGGCCGATCATCGCCGGCACCTTGACCGCAGCGCCGACCGCGCAGACGAGGATGCCGGCGACCGGATGTCCCCGGCGGGCGAGAAGGTAGCCGGGAAGGAGGAACCCGAGCATCAGGGCGTCGTTGTGCCCGCCTCCGACGAGGTGGAGGAGCACGAGCGGGTTGAGCGCGACCAGAGAGAACGCCGTCGCCCCGTCTCGCCCGAAGGATCGGGCGATCGCCGGCACCGCAGCGACGAAGGCCACCGTGCCGAGGAGGGCGAGCAGCCTCAGGCCCTCGACCGACGCGAGCACGTCCTGCCGGCTCGCCTGCACGATCCATCCGGCAAAGGTGAGGAAGACCGGGCCGTACGGCGAGCCGACGTTGCGCCAGAGCTGGTCGGTGAGCCCGACGAAGGGACCCTGGCCCATGACCGAAGGACCGTAGGTGTACGGGTTGAGGTGGTGCGCGACCATCCAGCCCTGGGCGGCGTAGCTGTAGAGGTCCCTGCTGAACAGCGGGGCGACGACGAGCAGCGGGAGCAGCCACGCGACGAAGGTCGGCA
Organism: Actinomycetes bacterium; assembly: GCA_021786195.1. GTDB lineage: Bacteria > Actinomycetota > Acidimicrobiia > Acidimicrobiales > Bog-793 > JAKAOD01. Next base: position 64,115 of record JAJYNS010000013.1, read on the forward strand.
CCAGGCGCCGGACGGGTATGCCGGGATGACGGCTGCAGACGCGCACGATGTCGTACCAGACCCTGAGCATGAGGACCATGCCGGCGTAGACAGCCGCGACGTCGAAGATCGCCGAGCCGGACGCCGACAGGCTCGGCAGGACAGTCGGCGCGGGGACCCCGAACCACCACGCCCCCGGGACGCTCTTCAACGTGAAGGGCGAGGTGGGAAGGCTCGCGCCCGCGACGATGACCGCCGAGGCGACGAAGCCCAGGATCGCCGGGCGGGCGAGAAGCGGGGCCAGGCGGGTCACCCCGGGCACGAAAGGGACCTTCTCGGGCTCGGGGACATGCCGGCGTGACTGGCGCTCCGACCACGCCGCCCAGATCTGGCCCGCCCTCGCCGAGACCGACCGGGCGCGGCGCGCGAGGCGATCGGGCAGGCCCTGCAAGGGCGCGCTCAGGTCTTCGAGCCGGCGGGCGCCCACGGCGAGATCGTACCGTCGCAACCGCCGGCCGGCCGGCGTGTGGCGCATGCGAGCATCACGTGGAACAAGGGCGGCCGGCGCCGCGCAGCCAGCCTTGCCCGCCCGAGCCTCGTGCCGCTCCCGCCCGACTTCAGGGCCGAGAGCCCGTGGAGGTGGCGACCGAGACCGTGGTCGGGCGCAGCGAGGAGATCGGGTACTCGACGACCTCCCCGCCCAGCGAGACGGTCGCGCCGGAGCGCAGGTCCGCCGAGGAGGCCCCGACGTCGAAGCGGAACTGGCCGGGCTCGGTGACCCGGCGAAGCCGCTCGTCGAAGAAGCCGAGACGGCTCGGGTGCACCGAGAACTCGACCCGGCAGGACTCCCCCGGCGCGAGACGGACCCTCGTGAACCCGACGAGCTGCCGTTCGGGGCGCGCCACGGAGGCGACGAGGTCGGTGACGTAGAGCTGGACGACCTCGTCTCCGGTCCGCTCGCCGGTGTTCCTGAGGTCGACGCCGACCGAGACCGGCGTCAGGGTGTCGCTCGCCTCTACCCGGATCGGGCCATAGCCGAAGCTCGTGTAGCCGAGCCCGTGGCCGAAGGGGAACAGCGGGGAGGTCGGGCTGTCCACGTACTCGCCGTAGAACATCGCCGTCGAGCCTCCGGCACGATGCCCGAGATAGCGGGGGACCTGGCCGACGCGCCTCGGCAGGCTGACCGGCAGCCGTCCCGAGGGGCTGACGACGCCGAAGAGCACGTCGGCCAGCGCGGAGCCGCCCTCCTCGCCGAGCGGCCAGGCCTGGACCAGGGCGCTCGCGACGGCCCCGACGCGCTCGAGCGCGTGCACCCGCCCGCTGAGCACGACGACGACCGTTGGCGTGCCCGTCGCGGCGACCGCCTCGACGAGCTCCTCCTGCACCCCGGTGAGCGCCAGGCTCGTCGCGTCCCGAGCCTCGCCGACGGTGCTCGCAAGGCTGAGCCCCGAGCGCCCGGCGACGACGACCACTGCGACCTCGGCGCCGGAGGCGGCTCGCACGGCCTCCTCGAAGCCGGAGCGGTCGTCGCCGGTGACGGCGCACCCCGCGGCGTGCTCGACCGACGTCCCGGGACCGGCGAGCGCCTTGATCCCTGCAAGCGGCGTGACGTGCGGGGTGTAGTAGGCGCCGGGCTGCCACTCACCGGTCACCGGAGGGAGCAGCGAGTCGATGTCCTCCACCGCCGGGCCCGCCGCCTCCCCGTCGTGCGCCGCGGCGTCCGCGGAGGGCCCGCCGCCCGCCGCCTTGGCGCCCGACTCGGCGGGCAGGCGGTGGTGGCTCGGGTAGTGGTAGTCGCCCTGCAGCAGCCGCGGGTCGTCGGCACCCGGTCCGATCACGGCGATCCGCCGCAAGCCGGGCCGGAGCGGGAGCACCCCGTCGTTGCGGAGCAGCACGATCGACTCCTCGGCGGCACGGCGCGCCAGCGCGCGCTGCTCGGGCGTGTCGAAGACGACGGCCGACCGGCCGGCGTCGACGAAGGGGTGCTCGAAGAGCCCGAGGGCAAGCTTGGCCGAGAGCACCCGGCGCACGGCGGTGTCGATCAGCTCCATCGACACCTCGCCGGCGCCGATCGCGTCCATCAAGGGCTCACCGAAGCAGCTGGTCTCCGGGAGCTCGATGTCGAGCCCGGCGTGCAGTGCCAGCCTTGCCGCCGCCCGCTTGTCGGCTGCGACGCGGTGGTGGCTGATCAGGAACGAGACCGCGAAGTAGTCGGCGACGACGACCCCCTCGAAGCCGAGCTCTTCGCGCAGCAGGTCGGTCAGGATCGCACGAGACCCTGCAGGGGGAAGCCCGTCCACCGAGCTGTAGGAGTTCATCACCGAGCCGAGCCGAGCGCCGGAGATCGCCATGGCGAAGGGCTCGGCGTGCACGTCCCTCAGCTCCCGCGGGCCGAGCTGCACCGGGGCGTGGTTGCGGCCGCCCTCGGGGAGCGCGTGGCCGAGGAAGTGCTTGCCGGTCGCGAGCACGCCCCCGGCGAGGTCCTCGCCCTGCAGGCCCCGCACGTAGGCCGTCCCGAGCACTCCCGCGAGCACCGGGTCCTCCCCGAAGGTCTCCTCCACCCGGCCCCAGCGAGGGTCGCGGGCGACGTCGAGCACAGGCGCCAGGCAGTGCCGGGCGCCCACGGCGAGCAGCTGCTCGCGGATGACGGTCGCGACCTCCTCGACGAGCCCCGGGTCGAAGGTCGACGCCAGCCCGATCGCCTGGGGGAACACCGTCGCGTCGCGCGCGAGGAAGCCGCCGGTGCCCTCCTCGTGGACGAGCGCCGGGATGCCGAGCCGAGTGCCTTCGACCATGTAGCGCTGGAGGTCGTTGGCGATCGCGGCGCTCTCCGCGGGTCGCAGGGCGGTCGCCCCGGAGATGCGCGTCACCTCCCCGATCCCGTGGGGCGCGACCTCACGGGCGAGCGTCGGGCTGAAGCCTTGCGAGTCCATCAGCGAGGTGATCCACGCGCAGCCGAGCTGCGCGACCTTCTCCTCGATCGTCATCCGCGAAAGGAGGTCCTCGGCACGTTCCTCGACGCCCCTGGAGGCGTCCTTGTACACCTGCTCGGTCATCGAGCGTCCTTTCTCTCTGAACCTCTCTGAGATCCCCCTGAGCCCCCGATGGTCCCGGTCCTCCGGTCCGCCACCCAGGCGGCGACGCTCACCGCAGCCCGACGCCGCTCAGGCCCCTCACGAACTGCCGGCGCATTGCGACGTAGAGCACGACGAGCGGGATGACCGAGAGGAGGACGGCGGCCATGATGGCCGGCACGTCGATGCCGTACTCGCCCTGGAACTTGTACAGGCCGAGGGGGAGGACGGCCGTGCCGTTGCTCTGGGTGAGCACGAGCGGGATGAGGAAGTTGTTCCAGACGTTCAGCCCGGTGTAGATGCCGAGCGTCGCGAGCACCGGGCGGGAGAGCGGCACGATCAGCCGGCCGAATATGCGCCACTCGCCGGCCCCGTCGACGGCCATCGCGTCGATCAGCTCCCGGGGGATGTCACGGATGAAGCTGAGCATGATGAGCACCGCGACCGGGATCGCGGAGGCGCTCAGGGTGAGGATCAAGGCGAGGAGCGTGTCGTAGATGCCGAGCTTGAGGATGATGACGTAGAGCGGCACGATCAGCGCCTGGATCGGGATGGCGAGCCCGAAGATGACCAGGCGAAGCGACCATCCGGCGAAGCGCGACGTCCGGCGGATCACCCGGAAGGACATCGCGAGCGAGAGCGTGAGCGTCAGGACCACCGACGAGCCGGTCACGATCACGCTGTTCACGAAGTAGGTGCCGAGCCCGGCGTGGAACACGGTGGAGTACTCGCTGAACGTCAATCCCCCCGTCGGGACCCAGGGGTTCGCCGTGATGTAGGTCCCTTCGTTCCTCAGGCTCGAGAGCACCATGAAGTAGATCGGGGCCAGGACGACGACCAGCCAGACGGTGCCGAGGACGAAGGCCACGGCACGCCCGGGCCGGGCCCGCAGGTGGTGCCCGGCGCGCCGCATGCGCGCTGCCAGCCCCGGCCGCGCCGGAGCGCACGCGCGCAGCCGGAGGCCCGGCGCGGAGACGCTCATGCCATGCCCTCCCTCTGGCTCTCCATCGAGCTGAATCCCGTGATCCTGACGAGGACGAGCGCGACGGCGATCCCGATGACCCCGAGCACGACGGCCAGCACGCTCGCGTAGCCGAAGCTCAGGTTCGTGAACGCCTCGAGGTACATGTCGAGCGAGAGCACCCTCGTCGTGTAGCCCGGGCCGCCGACGGTGAGGATGTAGATGATGTCGAAGTACGTGAGCGAGCCGACCACGATCAGCGTGCTCGACACGACGATCGTGTAGCGGAGCTGGGGCAAGGTGATGTGGAGGAACTGCTGCCAGGGGGTGATGCCGTCGAGGGCGGCCGCCTCGTAGAGCACGTCGGGGATCTGCTTGCGGCCCATCTGGTAAAGGAGCGTGTGGAAGGGGACGAACTGCCAGGCAATGAGGAAGACGATCGTCCACAGCGCCGTGGAGTTGCCTCCGAGCCAGTTCTGGTGGAGGAACGGCATGCCGAGGTGCTCGCCGAGCCAGGCGATGCCGCCGAAGTTCGGGTCGAGCAGCGACTGCCACATCAGCGCGATGCCCGCCGTCGACAGCAGCAGCGGAAGGAGGTAGAAGGCGGCGTAGACGGCCCGGTAGCGCTGGCGGCCTGCGACGAACATCCCGAGCGCCATCGAGAGCGGCGTCTGCACGAGCCAGCTCGCCAGGACGAGGACCCCTGTGACCTCGAGGGAGTGGCCGGCGATCGGGTCGTGGAAGAACTGCGCCCAGTTCGCCCCGCCGACATAGCGCATCTTGCCGATGCCGTTCCAGCTGTAGAAGCTGAGCGCGACGGCCAGCCCGATCGGGAGCAGGATCAGCCCACCGTAGAGCACCATCGTCGGCGCGAAGCCGACGAAGTCCGCCATCCGGTACGTCCTCGCGCCCACCGGCCGGTGGTCACCCCTCCGGCCCCGCCGCGCGCTCGGCACCCGGCCGGCGGCTGTACCTCGCGTCTCGGGACGCGCCATGACCTCGATCATCTCAGCTCACCGGTCGGAGCGCAGGCCCGGCCCCGGCCGGCCGGAGCCGGGCCGGGGCCGGGCCTGCAAGGCACTCGACGGTCGCAGTCCCGCTAGGAGGTCTTGTCGAGGATCGAGACGAACTGCTGGGGCGTCTCGGTCAGCTCGAAGACCTTCGAGAGGTTGGTGAGCATCGGCGTCGCTCGGGTCGAGCCGAGCGCCTGGTCCCAGGAGTACTGGAAGTGCGGCGCGTGGAAGACGGCGTTGTACTCCGGGACGAGGTACTTCGCCAGCTTCGCCTTGCCGAGGAGCGCCCCGGACCCCTTGATCACCGGGACCTCGCCCGCCGCGATCTGGGTCTGGGCGATGCTCGGGGTCGTGAAGTAGCCCTCGAGGAACTGCTCGGCGACGTACTTCTGGGCGGGCGTGATGTGGCTCGCGACCGCCAGGTAGTCCGCGGTGTTGCCCGCCAGGTCGGCGGGGTTGCCCTTGCCGCCCGGGACCGTCGGGAACGGTGCCTGGCCGAGCTGGCCGCTGTTGACGAAGCTCGCCCCGGCCGACCCGTCGCCGAGCAGGCTGGAGATCTGCCAGTTGCCCATCAGCGTCATCGCCGCCTTGCCGGTGTAGAGCAGGGCGTCGGTGACCGAGCTGTAGTCGACCGAGTCGTAGCCGGTCTGGAACGCGCCAGCCTTCACGAGGTCCTGGATGTCGGTGAGCGCCTGGATGATCGCGGGGTTGTCCCAGGCGTTCTTCATGCCCGCCTGGATGTTGTCGAAGACGGTCGGGCCCCCGATGCGGTCGGTGAGGTACTCGAGGTACATGAGCCCCTCCCAGCCGGAGAGGTTGCCGAGCGCGATCGGCGAGGACAGTCCGGCCTTCTTGAAGGCCGCGACGTCACTGAGCAGCTGCGGCCAGGTCTTCGGGAAGGTCATGTGGTACTTCGCGAACACCGGCTTGTTGTAGAAGAAGAACACCGGCTGGGTCCCCTGCACGGGCACGCCGTAGAGCTGACCCTTGTAGCTCACGGGGTCGAGCGCCGACGGCAGCATGTGCTGCGCCCAGCTCACGCTCGTCGACCCGAGCGGCGTGACGTCCCCAGCCTTGATGTACTGCTGGAGGATGCCGCCCCCCCAGGAGAAGAAGAGCGCCGGCGGCTTGTTGGCCCCCATGGCGAGGAGGATCTTCTGCTTGAAAGGCGTGTTGGCGATGAAGTCGATCGTGACCTGGTCACCGGGGTGGTCGGCTTCGAACTTCTTGGCGAGCGCCGTCATGTAATTGTTGACCGGGCCCGGGTTCGTGACGAACCAGACCGTGATGTGCGCCGTCGGCTCGCTGCTCTTGTGGGTCCGGCGTGCCGTGCTCGCCGCCGCGCCGGTCGTCGCGAGGAGCGACGCCCCGAGCAGCAGCGCCAGCGCGGCCGCCGCCGGCCGCGTCAGGCGCCGCAGCGCCCGCCGGGCCTGCTGTTCTTTCAGGAATGTCTGCACATTCCCCCCTTCGCTCACGCGGCCCGAGTCCCCTGGACCCTCCCGGGCACCAGACGACGGTGTCGTAACTTTCGGGCCTGGACTGTTATGTTACGAATGTGATGCTACGCCCCGGGGCCGCCGAAGTCAACGCGACGCGCGTGAGGCTGCCGATCAGCGCACCGAGACGCTGACCGCCCTGACGCCCCCCGGAGCGTCCCCGGGGTCCGAAACAATCGAATATGCTGTTCTCGTGGCAACCCCGCCCGGCACCGTGCCCGACACCGTGCCGGAGCAGCCGGCGGCCGGGCCGCCGGCGATGCCGACCGAGGCGAGACGCCGCCCGGCGAGGGGCAGGCTCGCCGCCAAGGACCGGGTGACCATCGCCGCCATCGCCGAGGAGAGCGGCCTGTCGGTCGCAACGGTCTCGAAGGTGCTCAACGGGCGGCCGGACGTGGCCGAGGGCACCCGGTCGCGCGTCCAGCAGATCATCCTGCAGCGCGGCTACCGCCGCCGGGGCTACCGCAGCTCGGCGGCGCCCCCGCTCATCGACGTCGTGTTCAACGAGTTCGACAGCCCATGGGCCGTCGAGCTGGTGCGCGGCGCGATCGCCGCCGCCCAGGAGCGGGGCCTGACCGTGGCACTGACCTCGCTCGCGGAGGGCGACGAGCGCAAGGTCTGGTTCGACCACATCACCTCTCGGGGAACTCGGGGGATCATCCTGCTGCTGTCGCAGCTGACCGCCCACCAGCAGGGCGAGCTCCACTCGCGCAAGCTTCCCTTCGTCGTGATCGACCCTGCCGCGGAGCCCGGGCCGGAGGTCGCCTCGGTCGGCGCGACCAACTGGGCGGGCGGCCTGGCGGCGACGCGGCACCTGATAGACCTCGGCCACCGGCGCATCGCCTTCATCAGCGGACCGCCCGAGCTGCTCTGCAGCCGAGCCAGGCTCGACGGCTACCGGGCGGCGCTCGAGACGGCCGGCCTGCCGGTGGAAGAGGAGCTGCTCCGGCAGGGCGACTTCTACGTCGGCGGCGGCTACGAGCAGACGACCGCCCTGCTCGCCCTCGAGCAACCGCCGACGGCAATCTTCGCGGGGAGCGACCTCCAGGCGCTCGGGACGATCGAGGCCGCCCGGGAGGCCGGCCTGCGGGTGCCGGAGCAGCTGAGCGTAGTGGGCTTCGACGACCTGCCGCTCAGCAGGTGGGCGTCTCCCCCGCTCACGACCATCCGCCAGCCCCTGACGGAGATGGCGGCGCTCGCCGTCAGGATCCTGCTCGAGAGCGCCGACGGCGGCGAGCCGAGCCACCGGCGGGTCGAGCTCGCCACCGACCTGGTCGTAAGGGAGAGCACCGCCCCTCCGGATCGCTGAGGGCCTCGGCGGGCGGTCCTGCTCGAACCTCGGCGACCTGCGAAGACCGCTTCGTGCGCGCTCCGGGTGGGTCCGTAGCACCTCGTAGCCCCATGTTCTACACTCATCTCGTGACCAAGACCATCGCCCAACGGGAGCTGCGAAACGACAATGCTCGGGTCATCGACGAGGTGGTATCCGGCCAGACCTTCCTCGTCACCCGCAACGGCGTGCCCGTGGCCGAGCTCCGGCCGGTGCAGCGGCCACGTCGACGGTTCGTGCCCAAGGTCGAGCTCCAGGCTCTCACCGCTGCCGGACCGCACCTTGACGCCGCCATGTTCAGGGCAGACCTCGATCGCATCGTCGACCCGAGCCTGTAGATGTCGACCGGTCTCCTCGACACCTCGGTCGTGATCGACTGGGACGCCCCCGACGTCGCCGCTGCGCTCCCGGACGAGGCGGCAATCTGTGCGATCACCTTGGCCGAGCTGACCGCCGGCCCACATCTGGCCGCGGCCAGAGGCGAAAGCGCGCGTCGCCAGGCTCGCCTGCAACAGGTCGAAGCCACCTTCGAGGCGATCCCCTTCGACGCTTCGGCTGCCCGCAGCTACGGCCAGGTCGTCGTCGCCGCCGCCGAGACGGGCCGTTCTCACCGCCGTCGCACCGCTGATCTGCTCATCGCCGCCACGGCGCATGCCAACGACCTGCCGCTGTACACGCGGAACCCGGACGATTTCGACGGGCTCGGTGGGTTGATCGAGATCGTCGCGATCTGACCGCACGACGAACGGTCCTCCGGCGACCGCAGGGTCCTGGCGGTTCGAACAGCGACGCGAGGCCGCCCGCGGGAAGGCCTCCGTCCATTCGATCCGTCGTGCGTGGACGCGCTCGATCAGCTGAGCCTCCCGCTCGACACCGATTTCCAGATCCACCGGTTCCGAGGACGGCAGCGCTTCGAGGCGGTCCCTATGCCGTGACCGTCAGCCAGCTCGGCTCCGCCAGGGGCTGCCCGAGAAGCGACCGGCATGACCGGCAAGGACTCGCTGAGGTACGCAGTGGGCCGGGTAGGATTCGAACCTACGAAGGCTGCGCCGACAGATTTACAGTCTGCTCCCTTTGTCCACTTGGGTACCGACCCTCCGGTTCGACACGATATCCGACCGCCGGCGGCTGGAAGCCCGCCCCGAGCCTCCGGCCGAGAGGTAGCTTGAGCAGGTGCCGAGCTTCGACGTGACCTCGGAGGTCGACCTCCAGGAGGTCCGCAACGCCGTCGACCAGGCGAGTCGGGAGATCTCGACGCGCTTCGACTTCAAGGACACCGGTGCCGCCGTCGTCCTCCGGGACCGGGAGATCGAGCTCGACGCGCCGACCGAGGACCGCCTCCGGGCGCTGGTCCAGGTCCTCGAGGAGAAGCTCGTCCGCCGCAACGTCCCGCTGAAGGCCCTCTCCTACGGAAAGGTGGAGCAGGCCGCCAAGGGCACGGTCCGCCAGCGAGCCGAGCTCTCGGCGGGCATCTCCCAGGACCACGCCAAGCGGATCAACAAGGCCGTCAGGGACCTCGCGCTGAAGGGTGTGACCTCCCAGGCCCAGGGCGACCAGATCCGGGTGACCGGGAAGAAGCGCGACGACCTCCAGGCGGTCATCGCCCACCTGAAGGCGATGGACCTCGACATTCCGCTGCAGTTCAGGAACTTTCGCGACTGAGCGGGCCGGACCCGGCGACACGCCGGACAGCCCTCGGGTGGCGCCGCCCGCCGCCCGAGGCGGCCGCCACGCTCAGAAGATGGTGGTCGCGAGCCGCGCGAACTCGATGATGGGCTCGGGCCAGATCCCGAACAGCACCGTCGCCCCGACGCAGATCCCGAGCCCTGCCACGGTCCAGGGCGAGGACGACAGGGGCGTCTCGGGCACCCCCGTGGTGGCCTCACCCGGGGGCTCGGCGCCGTCGCCCTCGCCCGAGGCCCCCGAGCCGCCGCCCGACCGCTTCGCCCAGGCCGGCTCGACCCCTGCGCCCCCGGCGGCCACCAGCCCCGACGCGAGCGCCTGGCCCGATGGCGCCGCCATGGCGAGCGCAGGCGCCGCCAGGGAGGCTGCGCCCGGCTCTACCAGCTCGGGCGAGACGCCCGCCTCGACCGGCGCCGAGCCGGAGTACATCAGGAAGACCACCCGCAGGTAGAAGAACGTGGCGATCGCCGCCGAGCCCATCGCGACGGCCGCCAGGGCGTAGCTGTGCGCGGCCACTGCCGCCTGCAGGACGTACAGCTTCGAGAAGAACCCGGTCGTGAAGGGCGCCCCAGCCTGGGCGATGAGGAGCACGGTGAAGGACCCTGCGAGCACCGGCTGCCGGCGAGCCAGGCCCCGGTAGCGCGACAGGTCGTGCTGATCGTCGCCCCGGCCGGCCACGAGCGTGACGACGGCGAAGCTGCCGAGGACGAGGAAGGCGTAGATGAACAGGTAGTACAGGCTCGCGGCGACGCCCTGGGCCGTCGCCGCCTGGAGGCCGAGCAGGATGAAGCCGGCGTGGTTGATGGAGGAGTAGGCGAGCATCCGCTTGATGTCGCGCTGGACGACCGCGAAGCTCGCCCCGAGCACGAGGGTGAGGATCGCCACGACCCAGATGACCGGCTGCCACGAGCTGCGCAGCGTCGGGAAGCTCGTCACGAAGACCCGGAGGAGCGCGGCGAACCCGCCGGCCTTGGCGAGCGCCGCCATGAACCCGGTCGCAGGGGTCGGCGCGCCCTGGTAGACGTCCGGCGACCACATGTGGAACGGGACCGCGGCGATCTTGAAGGCGAACCCGCACAGCAGCAGCGCGACGCCGCCGAGCAGGACGCCGTTCGAGGTCAGCACGTTGCGAGCGAGGAAGGCGGCGATCTGCCCGAGGTTCGTCGAGCCGGTGGCGCCGTAGGTGAGCGCGATCCCATAGACGAAGATGGCCGAGGAGAAGGCCCCGAGCACGAAGTACTTGATCGCCGCCTCGCTCGACGCCGCCCGGCGCCGGTCGAACCCGGCGAGCACGTACAGCGGCAGCGACAGGACCTCCAGGGCGAGGAACACGAGGACGAGGTCGTTCGCCGAGGCCATGAACATCGCCCCCGACCCCGAGATCAGCGCGAGCACGTAGTACTCGCACCCCTCGATGCCCTCCCGGCGCAGGTAGCCGACGGCGAGCATGGGGGCGACGATCAGCACGCAGGAGACAAGGACGAGGAACAGCACGGCGAACCCGTCGATGTCCAGGCTCTTCGCCACGGCCGTGAACGGGCCGTGGCTCACCACGTCCTTCCACAGCACGAGGGAGGCGACGAGCGAGGCGATGCCGATGCCGACCGTGGCCGTCGCGTAGAACTCCGTCGCGAGCCGGCGTGGGCTGAGCGCCGCGACGACGAGGAGCAGCAGCATCCCGCCGAGGAGGATCAGCTCGGGGAGGATGGCCGTGTAGTCGATGTGCGGCAGGACGATCCCACCTGCGCCGAGGAGCGCCCCTTGGAGCCCCCGCAGGCTCTCGAGCCCGATCACCGCTCCGCCCCCTGCGTCCTGGCCGCCCCGGCCACGTGCAGGTAGCTCGTCAGGCCGGGACGGCCCAGCGCGGGTATGCGGGCGTGGGCGGCGCTCTCGGCATGGAGCACGAGCTGGTTGACCGTCGGGGTGATCCGCTCCAGCACCGGCCGCGGGTAGACGCCGAGGAGGACGATCAGCACGACCAGCGGGGCGAGGACAAGGCCTTCTCGCCAGGTCATCTCGCGGAAGGGTGCGGCCTTCGCTCCGCCGGTCGGCGGCCCGGGGTCGGCCGAGCCGGTCCCGATCGGCCCGTCGGACCCGCCCGACACCGCTGCAGGCAGGGGCCTGCCGTGGAAGGCCTGCTGGTAGGCCCAGAGCAGGTAGACGGCCGCGACCACGACGCCGCCGGTCGCGACGACCGCCCACCAGCGGTGGGTGAGGAAGGCGCCGGAGAGGATGAGGAACTCGCCGACGAAGCCGTTGAGCCCCGGCACGCCGATCGAGGCCAGCATCACGAGGGTGAAGACCCCGGCCATCACCGGCGCCGAGTGCTGCAGGCCCCGCAGCTTCGGCAGCTGGAAGGTCCCGAGTCGCTCGTAGATCATCGCGATCAGGATGAACAGCGCCGCGGTGTACAGGCCGTGGTTGACCATCTGGATCACCGCTCCCGACAGCGACTCGCCCGTCAGGGCGAAGAGCCCGACGACGATGAAGCCGATGTGGGCGAGGGAGGAGAAGGCGACAAGGCGCTTCAGGTCCTTCTGCACCGCCGCGACGATCCCGCCGTAGATGATCCCGATCACGCCGAGAGTCAAGAGCACCGGCGCGAGCTCCACGACGGCGTGGGGGAACAGGCCGAGGTCGAAGCGGATGATCCCGTAGGTTCCGAGCTTCGCCATGACGCCGGCGAGCAGCACCGAGCCTGCCGCGGGCGCCTCGGAGTAGGCGTCCGGCGACCAGGTGTGGAAGGGGAAGACCGGAGCCTTGACGGCGAGCGCGGCGGTGAAGGCGCAGAACAACAGGACGTTGGCCGGACCGCTCAGCCGGGTGTTCGCGAGCTGGCGGATGTCGAAGGTCGTCACGCCGGTCTGCGACTGGTGGATGAACACGAGGGCGAGGATCCCGACGAGCATGAAGGCCGATGCCGCGAAGGTGTAGACGAAGAACTTCGCCGCGGCATACCCCCTCCGCTCGTGGCCCCAGCCGGCGACGAGCATGTAGACGGGGACGAGCGTCGCCTCGAAGAAGAGGAAGAACAGCAGCAAGTCGACCGACAGGAAGCTCCCGAGGCAGGCCGACTCGAGCAGCAACACCCAGAAGGTGAACGACTTCGGGTCGCGCCGCTGCATCCCGCTGGCGAGCGCGACCGGGAACAGCACGGCGGTCATCAGCACGAGGAACAGCGAGATCCCGTCCACGCCGAGGGTCCAGGAGAACCCGAACGCCCCCACCCAGGGGTGCTCGCTCATCATCTGGTACCCGCCGTAGCCGGAGCGGAACTCGTCGAGCACGGCGGCGGCGATGCCGAGCACGCCGGTGCACGCTGCGAAGCCCACGGCCCGCACGACGGCGACCCGGGCGCGCGGCAGGAGCAGCACGAGGAGCGCCGCCCCGGCAGGGACGAGGACGAGCGCGGTGAGGTAGGGGAAGGCGCGCTGACCCGAGTCGAGGCCCGTCGAGACGATCGGGCCGTAGGCGGAGACGTTCAGCGTCACTGGACCACCCTCACGAGCAGGTAGGCGACGACGGCCACGACGCCGCCGGCGATGCCGAGCGCGTAGCCGCGCACGTAGCCGTTCTGGGCCCTCCTCGCCCAGTCGGCGAAGAGGCGCACGAGCGAGGCGACGCCGTTCACGGCACCGTCGACGATGCGCGACTCGATGACCGAGGCGGTGAAGGTGGCGAGCGCCGTGCCCGTCCTCGCGACGATCCGGTCCTCGGCGAGGTCGAGGAACCAGGCCGCGGAGAGGAAGCGGGGCTCGAACGCCGGACGGTCGACGGCGCGTCGCCAGAGGCTGGCCGCGACGGCGACCCCGGTGAGCGCGATGACGCCGTCGACCACGCCGAAGAGCCACTCCTGCCCGACGCTGTAGTGGAGCCGGCGCAGGGCCGGGCCGACGACGGGGTCGAGCCAGCGCTCGAGGAAGACGAAGCTCGGATGGAAGGGCAGGTTGATGAAGCCGCCGAAGACCGACAGGACCGCCAGGACGACGAGCGGCGCCGACATGTGCCAGGACGGGTCCTGGGGCCTGCGGCGGAGCGCCGGCGGCCCGCCCGCCACGGCCTGGGCCGCCACCGGGCCGTGGCCCCCGTGCCCGTCGCCGCTCGGGCGAGCCTCGGACCAGCGCCGCTCGCCGAGGAAGACGAGGAAGAACTCGCGGCCGATGTAGTAGGCCGTGAGCACCGCCGAGGCCGCGCCGACGACCCACAGCGCCGGAGTGACCGCCCATGCGTTCTCGAGGACGTCGCCCTTGGACCAGAAGCCGGCGAACGGCGGGACTCCCCCGATCGCGAACCAGGCGACGAGGAAGGTGAGAGAGGTCACCGGCATCAGCCGGGCGAGCCCGCCCATGTGCTTGATGTCCTGGTCCTCGTCCATCGCGTGGATGACCGAGCCGGCCGCGAGGAAGAGCAGCGCCTTGTAGAAGGCATGGGTGAGCATGAGGAATATCGCCGCGACGTAGGCCCCCGAGCCAGCCGCGAGGAACATGTAGCCGAGCTGGGAGACCGTCGAGTAGGCGAGGACCTTCTTGATGTCGTTCTGGGCGCAGGCAGCCGATGCGCCGACGAAGGCGGTCGCGGCCCCGAACCAGGCGATGACGTGCGCCGCGTCCGGCGCGAGGTGCAGCAGGGGGTTGATCCGGCACATGAGGTACACGCCGGCGGTGACCATCGTCGCGGCGTGGATGAGCGCGGAGACCGGCGTCGGGCCCGCCATGGCGTCGGCGAGCCAGGGAAAGAGAGGGATCTGCGCCGACTTGCCGACGGCGCCGAGGAACAGCAGCAGCGCGATGGCGACGAGGCTCGGTGTACCGACGTGCCCCAGGCGGGCGAAGACCGTCGTGTACTGCAGGCTGCCCGTGCGCTCGAAGATGAGGAACATCCCGATGAGAAACCCGGCGTCGCCGATGCGGTTGAAGATCATCGCCTTCTTGCCCGCGCTCGCCGCCTCGTCGCGGTCGAACCAGAAGGCGATCAGGAAGTAGGAGCACACCCCGACGCCTTCCCACCCGAGGAAGGAGAGCAGGAAGTTGTCCGCGAGGACGAGCATCAGCATCGCGAAGACGAAGAGGTTGAGGTAGGTGAAGAACTTCGGGAACTGCTCGTCGTGCTCCATGTAGCCGATCGAGTACAGGTGGATGAGGGAGCTCACGCCGGTGACGAAGGCCGCCATCGTCATCGAGAGCGGGTCGACGAGGATGCCCGCGTCGACAGAGAGCCGGTCGGCACCGAGCCAGGTGAACCAGGACTGGGTGAGCTCGCGGTGCGCCGGCGCCTGCTGGAACAGGCCGACGAACACGATGACGGTGACGACGAAGGAGGCCGCCACGAGCGCGGTCGCGACCCAGCCCGCGAGGGGGTTGCCGAGCCTCCGTCCGAAGGGCGCGAGGATCGCGAACCCTGCGAGGGGAAGCAGCGGTATGAGGAATGCGGCGTGGATCACGTCGGTCCCGTCAGCCCTTCAGTCAGCCCTTGAGCACGTGCGCGTCGTCTGCCGTGGCACCGACCCGGCGGCGGAAGATGGCGACGATGATCCCGAGCCCGACGACCACCTCGGCGGCCGCCACGACGAGCACGAAGAACACCGCGACCTGGCCCCCGACGTCGTCGAGCGCCCGGGCGAAGGTCACGAAGGTGAGGTTCGCGGCGTTCAGCATCAGCTCGACGCACATGAACATCACGATGACGTTGCGCCGGACGAGCAGGCCGACGACCCCGATGCTGAACAGCACCGCGGCAAGCGTGAGGTACCAGCTCGCGTCGACGCTCATCGCGGCACCACCTCTTCCGGCTCCAGGCGGGCGCCGCCCCCGTCGCCCACCTGGTCGGCGCCGTCCCCACCTCCCCGCCGGCCTGCACCACCGGCATCCCCCGCGTGCGGCACCTCCTGGGACGCCTGGTCGCCCGCGGGCCCCTCGCCCGAGGGCGTGCCCGGCTCGCCTCCCGGGCTCGCCCCGGCGCCGCGGCGGGGCTCGGTGCGAGCAGGGCGCCTCGCGAGCACGACGGCGCCGACGACCGCGAGGACGAGCAGCGCGGAGGTCACCTCGAAGGGCACCAGGTAGGCGGTGAAGACCGCCCGCCCGAGCTTCGCGACGTTCGTCCCCGGCCCCTCGAGCGCCCCGGTCGCCGAGCGGGCCCCGGTCACCCAGCGCGTCCTCGCCAGCAGCACCACCTCCGCGAGCAC
Organism: Actinomycetes bacterium; assembly: GCA_021786195.1. Lineage (GTDB taxonomy): Bacteria > Actinomycetota > Acidimicrobiia > Acidimicrobiales > Bog-793 > JAKAOD01. The sequence goes on from JAJYNS010000013.1 coordinate 79,832, forward strand.
CATCAGGCCGAGCCCGAGCGCGACGACGCGCTGGCCCCGGAAGACGTCCGCCGTGACCCGCTCCCTTCGGTCCACGCCGAGGAGCATGATCACGAACAGGAACAGCACGACGATGGCGCCCGTGTAGACGATCACCTGGATCGCCGCGAGGAACTGCGCGTCCTCCTCGACGAACAGCACGGCGATGCCGAACAGCGTCATGACGAGCGACAAAGCGGCGTGCACCGGGTTGCGCATCAGCACCACCCCGAGCGCCCCGACGACGCAGATCACCGCGGCGACGGCGAAGGTCAGCGCGTCGGGGATCGTCGCCGAGGCGAGAAGGGCGGGAGCGCCTGGCGTCATCTCACCCTCCCCCCGAAGCGGACGGGGATCTTGGCTCGGTTGACCTCGCGGATGGAGATGTTGCCGGTCGCCGAGTCGTCCCGGCGGCCGCTCTGGCCCCCCTCGGGGGGCCGCACGCCGTGGCCGAGCTCTCCCGACCACTGCACCACGCCCTCGTACTCGGCGGCGCCCGCCGGCGCCGTCGCCCGCATCCATCCCGAGGTGTGCTGCTCCTCCCCCTCGCGCCAGTCCTCCCAGGGCTGGCGCCGGACGGCCCCGGTGTCGTCGACGAGCAGCTCCTCGCGCGTGTAGATCGCGTCGGCCCGGCTCGTGAAGGAGAACTCGAAGAGCTTGGACTCCGTGATCGCCTCGGTCGGGCACGCCTCGACGCAGAGGTCGCAGTGGATGCAGCGGAGGTAGTTGATCTCGTAGACGAAGCCGAAGCGCTCTCCAGGCGAGTTCGGGTTCTCGGGGTCGTTGTCGGCGCCGCGGACGTAGATGCAGTCCGCCGGGCAGGCGGCCGCGCACAGCTCGCAGCCGATGCACTTCTCCATCCCGTCCTCGTAGCGGTTGAGGACGTGCCGGCCGTGCAGCCGGGGGGGCTTCGGGCGCTTCTGCTTCGGGTACTCCGTCGTCACCCGAGGCTCGAGCACCTGGATGATCGCCTGCTTGAACCCGCCGAAGAAGCGGAGGTCGTCGAAGAAGCCCATGCCTAGCCCCTCGCCCCCGGGCCCGTCACCGGCTCCAGGCCGGCGAGCCTTCTCCTGCGGCCAAGCCTGGCCGCCTGCCAGACGAGCACCGCACCGACGAGCAGCGCGCCCATGAGCGCGAAGCCCCACGACACGGACACGATGACCCCGGCGACGATGAGCAACCAGCCGAGCGACAGCGGGATCATCCGTTTCCAGCCGAGGTCCATGAGCTGGTCGTAGCGCAGGCGAGGGAGCGCGGCGCGGATCCAGACCTGCACGTAGCAGAAGATCGTCGTCTTCCCGACGAACCAGAGGATCGGCCACAGCCAGCGGACGACGTGGAAGCCCGGCCCGTCGGGCCCGCCGAAGAACAGCGTCACGGCGACGGCGGACATCGTGATCGTGTTCATGAACTCGGCGAGGTAGAACAGCGCGAAGCGCAGCGAGGAGTACTCCGTGTTGAACCCGCCGCCGAGCTCCTGCTCGCCCTCGACGAGGTCGAAAGGCGGCCGGTTCATCTCGGCGGTCGAGGCGATGAAGAAGAGGACGAACGGCACGATCCCGAGCCGGATCACGTTCCACTGCCAGAAGTGCTGCGCCTGTGACTCGACGATCGCCCTCGTGGAGAGCGAGTGCGACTCGAGGATCACCATCACGACAGTGAGCCCGATCACCGCCTCGTAGGAGATCATCTGCGCCGAGGCGCGCACGGCGCCGAGCAGCGGGTACTTCGAGCCCGACGACCAGCCGGCGAGCATCGTCGCGTAGACGGCGATGGAGCTCATCACCAGCACGAACAGGATGCCCATGGGCGGGTCGGCCACCTGGAGCTCGACGACGTGGTGGGCGATCGTCACGACCCCGCCGACGGGCACGACCGCGAAGACGAGGAAGGCCGGGACCACGGCGACGAATGGGGCGAGGCGGAACACGACGCGCTCGGCGCGGGAGGGCAGGAGGTCCTCTTTGAAGAACAGCTTCGTCCCGTCGGCGAGGGACTGCAGGATGCCGAAGGGCCCGGCGCGGTTCGGGCCGATGCGGTCCTGCATGTCCGAGATCACCTTGCGCTCGAACCAGACCATGAGCATCGTCGAGACGAGCAGCGCCACGAAGGCGACCACCGCCTTCACGATGACGATGAGGACGACCGCGAGGCCGACGCCATGGGCGAAGAGCGGGTCGCCCGTCACAGGGTCTCCAGCCTGACGTCGTTGACGGCCGCCGAGGCGTCGATGAGCTCGGACGCCGAGCCTCCGGAGCCCGCCGAGAGCACGACCACGCCCCGCTCGAGGTGCTCGTCGGCGGCGACCGGCACGACGAGCTCGCCCCGGGCCGACCTGACCCGCGCCCGGTCGCCGTCGCCGAGGCCGAGCCTCGCGAGCTCCGCCGGATGTGCCGACAGCTCCGCCCTCGGCTCCAGCGGGGCCAGCGAAGGGCTCTTCGAGACGAGCGTGCCGCCCTCGTACAGCCGGCGCCGGACGACCAACCGCTGGGAGTAGGCGTCGAGCCGGGGCGGGGCCGGCAGGCCGAGCGGTGGCGGGGCGCTGAGCACGGGCGGCCGGTCCACCGCCGGCTCCTCGAACCGCCGGGGAGCCGGTGACGCCCCGTCGAGGTGTTCGCCGGCCGGCGGTTCGGCCGCGCCGGCGCGCATCGGCGCGCCCTGCTCCTCGACCGAGGCGATCCCAGGGGTTGCGACCGGGTCGATCCTCCTCGGCACGGCGGGGCCCCTCGAGGGGACATGGCCCGGCGGGAGCGGGACGACGACGCCGTCTCGCGCTGCCGGGCTTCCGAGCAGGACCGGGTCGAGGCCCCGGTAGGCGGGGGCAAGGCGGGAGATCTCCTCGGTGATCCCCTCGACGCCGTCGAGGCCGAGGTCCGAGCCGAGCCGCCGGGCAAGCTCGGCGGCCACGACCCACGCCGGCCAGGCCCGGCCGGGAGGGACGACCTTCTGGGCGAGCCGGCTGACCCGCCCTTCGACGTTCGTCGTGGTCCCGGCGCGCTCGGCATCGCCCGCGACGGGAAGGACGAGGTCGGCGAGCTCGCAGGACGCGTCGGCGTGCGTGCCGACCGAGACGAGGAACCCGACGCCCTCGAGCGCCTCGCGCGCCAGGCGCCGGTCGGGGAAGTCCTGCAGGGGGTCGGCCCCGAGCAGCAGGAGCATCTCGAGCTCCCCTGCAGCCGCCGCTCGCAGCATGCCCTCGGTGTCGAGGCCTCGAGCGGCGGGCAGCTCGGCGCCCCAGGCCCGGGAGTACCACTCCCTGCCCTCCCCGAGCGCCACCCGCCCGGGCAGGACGCCGGGCGACAGCCCCATGTCGAGCGCCCCCAGCACGTTCCCGCGGCACAGCGCCGGCAGGAAGCGGGCATCGGGGAGGGCCTCGTGCAGCAAGGCGGCGGACTCCGCCACTGCGGCCGCCGACTCCGCCGTCGACTGGCGCCCGAGCACGACGACGACGCCGGCGCCATGGAGGGAGTGCCTCCCCTCACCGGCCTCCTCGCCGCCGGGCGCGCCGGCGAGGAGGGCGCGAGCCGCCTCGATCTCCGCCGCCCCGACGCCTGCAGCCTCGGACTGCGCCTGCGCGCCCGGCGCGAGCGCGGCGACGAGCTGCGCCACCTCTCCCGGCCGGTGCCTGAGCAGGACCTCGGCGAGCGGCGAGAGGGAGGTCGGGACCGGCGAGCACTCGACAAGGGCGACCCTCGACCTCGCCGCGGCGCGCAGCCTCAGGTAGAGCACGGGGAGCTCTTCGCGCAGGTCCCCGGCGAGGAGGAGCACGGCTCGAGCCGAGCAGGCCTCGTCGATCGTGGCCCGCGGCAGCCCGAGGACGAGCTCGGCAGGCAGCCCGTCGCCGAGCTGCGCGTCGAGCGAGTCGGTGCCGAGCACGGCCCGGGCGAGCTTGGACCACGCGTAGGCGTCTTCGTTGGACAGCCTGGCGCCGCCGATCACCCCGATCGCCGAGCCTCTGGCCGAGCTCCGGGCCCGGCGGGCCTCGTCGGCGAGCACGCCGATCGCGTCGTGCCAGCTCGCCGGCACCAGCTCGCCCTCGTGCCGCACCAGGGGGGTGGTGAGCCGTGCAGGCGACGCCACGGCCTCGAAGCCGTAGCGGCCCTTGTCGCACAGCCAGCTCTGGTTGACCGGGACGCAGTCCACCCCGAGGTTGCGCACGAGCGCTCCGGCGGAGGACTGGGCGACCATCCGGCAGCCAAGGGCGCAGGTCGTGCAGGTCGTCTCCACCTGCTCGAGGTCCCACGGGCGCGCCTTGAAGCGGTAGGCGGGCGAGGTGAGGGCGCCCACCGGGCAGATCTGCACGGTGTTGCCGCTGAAGTACGACCCGAAGGGCACCGAGGTGAAGGGCGCGACCTCTATGTGGTCCCCTCGCCCAAGGAAGTCGATCTGCGCCTCGCCAGCGACCTCCTCCGCGAAGCGCGTGCACCGGGCGCACTGGATGCAGCGTTCCCGGTCCAGGTAGACGAGCGGGCCGATCTCGATCGGCTTCGCCCAGTGCCGCTTCTCCTCGAGGAAGCGGCTCTCCCCTGGCCCGTGCGAGAGGGCCTGGTCCTGGAGCGGGCACTCCCCGCCCTTGTCGCAGACGGGACAGTCGAGCGGGTGGTTGAGGAGGAGGAACTCGAGCACGCCCTCCTGGGCCTTTCGAGCGGGGGCCGAGCGCGTGAGGATCTCCTGGCCTTCGGCGACCCTCGTGAAGCACGCCGGCTGCAAGCTGAAGCCGCGCGGCCCGGAGACCTCGACCAGGCACATCCGGCACATGCCCACCGGCTCCATGTGCGGGTGGTAGCAGAAGCGGGGGATGTAGACCCCCGCCCGCTCGGCGACCTCGATGATGAGCTCGCCCGGCCGAGCCGAGACGAGGGAGCCGTCGATGCTCACCTGCACCGCCGCCTTCTCGCCGACGCCGGCGGCCGAGGGGTCGCTCATCGCCGCCCACCCTCTCCTGCGGCGCCGTAGGGGCAGGCGCCCTCCTTGACGTGGAGGAGGAACTCGTCCCGGAACATCCGGATGCCCGACGCCACCGAGGAGGGGATCGACGGCCCGAGGACGCAGATCGTGGTCTGCCTCGGCGGCCAGGACACCCCCGGCGCGATGTTGTCGCACGCGTCCATCAAGACGTCCAGGTCCTCCTCCCGCCCGGCGCCGAGCTCGATCCGCCGCAGCATCTTCTCGATCCAGCCGCTCCCTTCGCGGCAAGGGGTGCACTGGCCGCAGGACTCCCGCCAGAAGAACCTCGAGATGCGCCAGGCCGCCCGGACGGCGCAGCTCGTCTCGTCCATCACGACGACCGAGCCCGAGCCGAGCATCGAGCCTGCCGCGCCGACGGCCTCCTGGTCCAGGCCGAGGTCGAGCCGCTCCGGACCGAACCACGGCGCCGAGACGCCTCCGGGGATGAAGGCCTTGAGCGCTGCCCCCCCGCGGACCCCGCCCCCGAGAGAGGGGTCGTAGACGAGGTCCCTGAAGGTCGTCTTCGACATCTCGAGCTCGTACCAGCCCGGCCGCTCGACCCTGCCCGAGAGCGCGAACAGCCTCGTGCCGGCCGAGGAGCCCTGCCCGAGCGCGGCGAAGGCCTCGCCGCCGTGGAGGACGATCCAGGGCAGGTTCGAGACCGTCTCGACGTTGTTGACGACCGTCGGCTCGCCATAGAGGCCGATCGCCGCGGGGAAATAGGGGGGCTTGATGCGGGGGAAGCCCCTCTTGCCCTCCAGGCTCTCGAGCAGCGCGGTCTCCTCGCCGCAGATGTAGGCGCCGGCCCCGGGGTGGACGACGAGGTCGAGGGAGAACTCCGAGCCGAGGATGCGCGGCCCGAGCGCGCCGTAGGCGTAGGCGTCGTTGCACGCCTGCTGCAGGCGCTCCAGCCCGAGCGCGAACTCGCCCCGGCAGAAGACGAACGCCTGGCGCGCGCCGATCGCGTAGGCAGCGATGACGGCCCCCTCGATGATCTGGTGGGGGTCGTGCTCGATGAGGAGACGGTCCTTGAAGGTCGCCGGCTCGCTCTCGTCGCCGTTCACGACGAGGTAGGTCGTCGGAGACTTGCGCAGCATCGACCACTTCCGCCCGGCGGGGAACCCCGCGCCGCCCCGGCCGAGCAGGCTCGCCTTGTCGACCTCCTCGCGGACGGCCTCCGGAGCCATCGAGAGGGCGGCCCGAAGGCCCTCGTAGCCGCCCGTCGAGAGATAGCCCTGGAGCGTGTGGGAGCCCTCCTGGCGGACCCTTCTCGTGACGATGGGCGCAGCGTCGGTGATCACGGCCTCGCACCCCCTCCGCCCGGGCCGCCTCCGAGCCCCTCGCCGCCCGCCCCGCCCTCCTCTGCCGCCCCGTCTCCCGGCCCCTCCTGCCGGTGGGCGAGCAGCCCGACGGCCCGCTCGACCCGGCAGAGCACCCCGTGGGGAGGAACGACCTCGGACAGGGTTCCGGCGCGCAGCTCGGCGACGAGGGCGTCGAACCCGGCCTCGTCCAGGGGGCCGAAGAAGCGGTGGTTCACCTGGGCGCACGGGGCGATGTCGCACCCGGCCAGGCACTCGGACTCCTCGAGGGTGAACTCGCCGTCCTCGGTCGTCTGGCCGACGTGCACGCCGAGGTGGGCCTCGGCGTGCTCGAGCAGCTCGTAGGCGCCGGCGAGCATGCAGGCGATGTTGGTGCAGACCGCGACGACGTGGCGGCCCACCGGCTCGGTGTGCAGCATGTCGTAGAAGCTCGCCGTGCCCTGGACCTCGGCCGGGGTGATCCCCAGCAGGCCGGCGATGTCCTCGATCGCCTCCGGCGTCAACCAGCCGTGCTGGGCCTGGGCGAGGTGGCACAGCGGGATCAGCGCCGAGCGGCGCTCGGGGTAGAGGGCGATGAGCCGGCGCGCCCGCTCGAGCTGCTCCTCCCCGAGGTGCCCCATCAGCGGTCCACCTCCCCGAGCACCGGGTCGACCGAGGAGAGGATGGCGATCGCGTCGGCGAGCAGGCCCCCCCGGAGCAGCGCCGGGACGCTCTGGAGGTTCACGAAGCTCGGCGCCCGCCAGTGCATCCGGTAGGGCTTGTTCGATCCGTCGGAGACGAGGTAGCACCCCACCTCGCCCCGAGGCGACTCCGTCCCCACGTAGACCTCCCCCGCCGGCGGCTCGAGGCCGCGGGTGAACAGCTTGAAGTGGTGGATGAGCGCCTCCATCGACTCGTCGATGCGCGCCCTCGGCGGCGGCGTCACCTTCTTGTCCTGCACCCTGTAGTCGCCGGGGGGCATCTTCTCGAGGACCTGCCGGACGATCCGGATCGACTCGCGGATCTCGTTCAGCCGCACGGCGTAGCGGTCGAAGGTGTCGCCCACCGTGCCGACGACGACGTCGAAGTCGACCTCGCCATAGGCGAGGTAGGGCATCGAGCGTCGAAGGTCCCAGGCCACGCCGGCGGCCCTCAAGATCGGGCCCGTCGCGGACAACGCGACCGCGAGCTCGGGGCTGATCACGCCGACGCCCTCGGTGCGCTCCCGGAAGATCGGCTGGCCGGTGAGCAGCTCGTCGTAGTCGCCGACTCGCGCCTCGATCGTGTCGCAGATCACCTCGACGTCGTCCTCCCAGCCGTCGGGAAGGTCGGCCGCGACGCCGCCGGGCCGGATGTAGTTGTGGTTCATCCTGAGCCCGGTCACCTTCTCGAAGAAGGACAGCAGGAGCTCGCGCTCGCGAAAGCCGAAGATCATCATCGTCGTCGAGGCGAGGTCCATGCCGTTCGTCGCCGCCCAGATCACGTGCGAGGAGATGCGCTGCAGCTCGGCCATCAGCATGCGGATCCAGGTGGCCCGCGGCGGGATCTGGACGTCGAGCAGCTTCTCCACCGCGAGGCTGAAGGTGAGCTCGTTGCTCAGCGGCGCGAGGTAGTCCATGCGCGTGACGTTCGTCGCGCCCTGGAAGTAGGTGAGCTCCTCGGCCGTCTTCTCCATCCCGGTGTGCAGGTAGCCGATCACCGGCTTGGAGCGCAGCACTGTCTCGCCCTCGAGCTCGAGCATCATGCGCAGCACGCCGTGGGTCGAGGGGTGCTGGGGGCCGAGGTTGATGATCATCGTCTCGCCCTCGCCGAAGCGCACGTTGTCGCGGTCGGGGTCGAGGGGCGCCTCGGCGGCGGAGTCCTCCGGGAGGCGGAGCACCGAGCCCTGCTCGATGAGCAGCTCGACCTCCTCGGTCGCCTCCTCGGGCGCGAGCTCCTGGGGACCCTCGCTGGTCTCGGCCTCGAGGCGCGCCTCGACGTCGGCGTCCAGCTCGCCGGCGAGGTCGACGCCGGGCTCCACCTCGTCGGGCGGCTCCGTCGGGGCACCGGGCGCCCGGCTCCCCGGACCGTGGGTCAGCTGGCCGGTCATCTCGGGCCCGGCGCCTCTTTGAACTGGACGGGGACTCGGCCGACCCCGTAGTCCTTTCGCAGCGGGTGGCCCTCCCAGTCCTGGGGCATGAGGATGCGCGTCGGGTCCGGGTGACCCTCGAAGCGGATCCCGAACAGGTCGTAGGCCTCGCGCTCCATGTTCTCCGAGCCCGGGTAGAGGTGGAACAGCGTCGGCACGACCGGGTCTGCCTCGGGCACCTGGACCCGCAGCCGCACGTAGCGGCGACGCTCGTGGCTGAGGAGCTGGACGACCACCTCGAAGCGCTCGGGCGCCACGCCGGCGGGGAGCGCCCGGCCCATGTGGCGCAGGTAGTCGACGCCGCATAGGTCGATGCAGGTGAGGAAGCCCCCCCGCCTGAGCGCCGCCGCGGCCGGCACGTAGCGGTCAAGGGGCGGGAAGAGGATCTCGTCGCCCCGGGACCACGCCGCCGGGATGCCCTCCAGGCCGGTGACCGAGGCCGAGACCGGCTCGACCCCCTCGGGGGGCGAGGTGTCGAGCATCACCGCGGGGTCCCGAGGTGGACCGGCCGCGGCAGAGGCTGGGTCCAGCCGGGAACCTCGGCGGCGAGGTCGACCCCGGCGCCCGAGCCCGAGTCGGACCGGCGCCTCGTGATCTCCCCGGTCCTCACCTTCTCGTGCAGGGTGAGGATCGCGTGGATGAGGGTCTGAGGGCTCGGCGGGCAGCCCGGCGCGTAGACGTCGACCGGGACGATCTCGTCGACGCCCTGGACGATCGCGTAGTTGTTGAACATCCCGCCGGTCGAGGCGCACACGCCCATGGAGATGACCCACTTCGGCTCGACCATCTGGTCGTAGACCTGCCTGAGGACGGGCGCCATCTTCTGAGAGACCCGGCCGGCGACGATCATGAGGTCCGCCTGCCGAGGCGAGGGCCGGAACACCTCCATGCCGAAGCGCGCGAGGTCGAAGTCGGCGGCGCCGGCAGCCATCATCTCGATTGCGCAGCACGCCAGGCCGAAGGTCGCCGGCCACATGGAGTGCTCCCGGCACCAGTTGACGAACTCCTCGAGCTTGCCGGTCAGGAAGTTGTGGCTCAGCGACTCGAGCCCGCTCCAGGTCGCCATCGGCACCCCTACGCGGCGCGTCCCGAGCCCTCGTCACCCGTCCCGGTCGCGCCGTGGCGCCGGACGGTCGAGGCCGTCGTACGCTCTAGCCGCCCGGCGAGAGGACGGACGCGCTTCACGGGGCCCCAGTCGAGCGACCCGGTCGAGAGCAGGTAGAGGAGCGAGAAGAAGACCGAGGCGGCGAAGACGACGATCTCGACGAGCCCGAAGCGCCCGAGCTGGCCGTAGACGACCGCCCAGGGGAACAGGAAGACGATCTCGATGTCGAAGATCACGTAGATCATCGCCACGACGTAGAAGCGCACGGGGAATCGCTGAGCCGGCTCGTAGGTGGGCACGATGCCGCACTCGTAGGGCGCCTCCTTCGCCGCGGTCGGGCGCCGGGGTGCGAGCAGGCGCGAGGCGAGGACCGACAGGCCCGCGAACGCGAGGGCCAGCACGAACAAGACGAAGATCGGAAGGTAGCTGTCGAGGCTGCCCATGGCTCGGGTCGGTTCTACCACGGCCCGGCGCCCGCAGGCACATCCGCCACTGCCGGTAGTGTCTGGCCGTGCCCGGCGACGTCGCCTTCGAGCAGGTGCCGCCGGGCCGGGACGAGCTCGGCTGCGACGTGCTCGTCGTCGGGGCGGGGCCCGCGGGCTCCGCCGCCGCGTACTGGCTCGCCCGGGCCGGCCACGACGTGCTCGTCCTCGAGAAGAAGCACTTCCCAAGGGCGAAGACCTGCGGCGACGGGCTCACGCCCCGGGCCGTCCGCCAGCTGGAGGAGATGGGCCTCGGCGACGAGATCGCCCGCTTCCACCGCTACGAGGGCCTGCGGGCGATCGCCTTCGGCCGCGAGCTCGTCCTCGCCTGGCCGAGCCACCCGGACTTCCCCGGCCACGGCTACGTGGTCACCCGAGCGGAGCTCGACGCGCTCGTCGCGGCCCACGCCGAGAGGGCCGGGGCGACGCTCTGGCAGGGGGCCGAGGCGGTCGCCCCCCTCCTCGGCGGGAAAAGGACCGCCTCCCGGGCCTCCGCGACCCAGGGCGCCGCCGCCCCGGCCGGCGGGGCCGTCGTCCGTGACGCCTCGAGCGGCCGGCTGCGCGAGGTCCGGGCGCGCTATGTCGTCGTCGCCGACGGCGCGCTCTCCCGCTTCGGGCGCGAGCTCGGCGCACGGCGAGACCGCTCGAGGCCGCTCGGGCTGGCCCTTCGCGGCTACTTCCGCTCGCCCCGCCACGCCGAGGCGCTGATCGAGTCCCACCTCGACATCCGCGACCGGCACGGCGCCGTCGTCCCCGGCTACGGCTGGGTGTTCCCGCTCGGGGACGGGAGGGTGAACGTCGGCGTCGGGCTGCTGTCGACCTCGGACCGCTGGCGCGGCGCCAACACGACGCGCCTGATGGAGGCCTTCCTCGAGCAGGCGCCGGCGTCGTGGTGCCTCACCCCGGAGTCCTCGCTCGGGCCCCCGACGGGCGGCAGGCTGCCGATGGGGCTCTCGGTGGGCCCCCATGCCGGACCCGACTACCTCCTCGCCGGCGACGCCGGCGGCTCGATCAACCCCTTCAACGGCGAGGGGATCGCCTACGCGCTCGAGACCGGCCGGCTCGCCGCCGAGGTGGTCGACGAGGCCCTGGGCTCCGGCAGGCCCGAGGCGCTCGCCGAGTACGGCTCGCGGCTCGAGGCCGCCTACGGCCCCTACTACCGCGTCGGGAGCGCCTTCTCCAGGCTGCTCGGGCGCGAGGGGACGATGCGGCTTCTCGTCGGCACCGGGATGCGCTCCGCCACGGTCATGTCCTGGGTGCTGAGGATCATGTCGAACCTGCTCCGCGACTCCGAGCTCGGCCCGCCGGAGGCCGCCTATCGCGCCGCGGCGCTGGCGAGCTCCCTCGCGGCGTCCCGGGCGGCCTCCACGGTCCGCGCCACCTCGTCCTCGCCATGGGCGAGCGAGGTGAACACGACCTCGTAGGGGCTCGGGGCGAACGCGACGCCGCGCCTCGCCATCGCCGAGAAGAAGCGGGCGTACTCGCCCCCCTCTGCCGCCCGGCGGGCCCCGTCGAAGTCGCGCACCGGCGAGGCGGAGAAGGAGATCCCGAGCAGCGTGCCGACGACCGGAACCTGCGCCGGCACCCCAGCCCGGGCGAAGGCGTCCTCGAGCCCCTGGGCGAGCTCGCCCACCCGGGACTCGATCGCCGAGTAGACCTCGGGCGTCAGCAGCTCGAGCGCCGCGATCCCGGCCGCCGTCGCGAGCGGGTTCCCCGAGAGCGTCCCGGCCTGGTAGACGGGGCCGGTCGGCGCGAGCAGCTCCATGAGCTCCCGACGACCGCCGACCGCGGCGAGCGGCAGCCCGCCGCCGAGCACCTTGCCGAAGCAGAACAGGTCCGGCCGGACCGACCACCTCCCGCTCGCCCCGGCTCGCCCGAGCCTGAAGCCGGTGATCACCTCGTCGAAGACCAGGAGCGAGCCCGCCTCGTCGCACGCGGCGCGCAGGCCCTCGAGGAAGCCGGGGAGGGGTGCGACGAGCCCCATGTTCGCCGCCACCGGCTCGACGATGACGCAGGCGACCCGCTCGTCGAGCTCGGGGACGACGTTGTAGGGCGCGACGAGGGTCGCAGCGACGGCGGCCTCGGGGACCCCGGCCGATCCGGGAAGCCCGAGGGTCGCCACGCCGCTGCCGCCCGCAGCGAGCAGGGCGTCGGCGTGCCCGTGGTAGCAGCCGGCGAACTTCACCACCCGGTCACGGCCGGTCGCGCCCCGGGCCAGGCGGATCGCCGTCATCGCCGCCTCGGTCCCGGAGGAGACGAAGCGCACCATCTCGCAGCCGGGCACGGCCTCGACGACCCTCGACGCCAGCTCGACCTCGCCCTCGGTCGGCGCCCCGAAGGTGGTCCCCGAGCGCGCGGCCTCGCGGACGGCCTCGACGAGCGCCGGATGGGCGTGGCCGAGGATGGAGGCGCCCCAGGACTGGACGTAGTCGAGCAGCCGCCTGCCGTCCGCGTCGACGACGTAGGCGCCCTCGGCCCGGGAGACGAACCAGGGCGTCCCGCCGACGCCGCCGAACGCGCGCACCGGCGAGTCCACCCCGCCCGGCATCAGCGAGCAGGCCCGCTCGAACAAGGCGAGGCTGCGCGGCCCTGCGACCCCGCCCTCCTGCTCAGCCACTGCCGTGCTGGAGCAGCTCGGCGACCTCGGCGGCGAAGTAGGTGAGGACGATGTCCGCCCCGGCCCGGCGGATGGCACCGAGCGTCTCGAGCACGACCGACCGGCGCTCCAGCCAGCCGCGCTCGGCGGCGGCGGCGATCATGGCGTACTCGCCGCTCACCTGGTAGGCGGCGACGGGCAGCTCGAGCTCGGCCCGAGCGGCCGCGATCACGTCGAGGGAGGTGAGCGCGGGCTTGACCATGACGATGTCGGCGCCCTCCTCGACGTCCAGGCGCAGCTCGGCGAGCGCCTCTCGGCGGTTCGCGGGGTCCTGTTGGTAGCCACGGCGGTCGCCCCCGCCGGCGATGCGCACGTCGACCGCGTCGCGGAAAGGACCGTAGAGCGACGAGGCGTACTTCGCGGCGTAGGCGAGTATGCCGACGCCAGGGTGGCCGGCGGCGTCGAGGGCGGAGCGGATCGCCGCCACCTGGCCGTCCATCATCCCGCTCGGCGCGACGAGGTCGGCGCCCGCCGCCGCCTGGGCCACGGCGACCTCGGCGTAGCGCTCCAGGGTCGCGTCGTTGTCCACGAGCCCGTCGCGACCGACGATCCCGCAGTGGCCGTGGTCGGTGTACTCGTCGAGGCAGAGGTCGGGGATGAGGACGAGGTCGTCGCCGAGGGCGTCACGTAGCTCCTGCAACGCCAGCTGCACGACGCCGGAGGGGTCGGAGGCGCCCGAGCCGATGGGGTCCTTGCGGGCTGGCACCCCGAAGAGCACGACGGCCGGGATGCCGAGCGCGACCAGCCGCCTGGCCTCGGCGAGGAGCGAAGCCCGGCTGTGCTGCACCACGCCCGGGAGCGACGGGATCGGGACCGGGTGGTCCAGCCCCTCCCGCACGAACAGCGGCGCGACGAGGTCGGCGACGTCGAGGCGGGTCTCGGCGACCATCCGGCGCAGCGCGGGCGTCCGACGGAGTCTGCGCATGCGCCGCGCCGGGAAGCCCACGGCGGCCGAGCCTATGGCCTCGGGCGCCGTGCGGCGAGACCGGCGAGCGCCTCCACGACCCCCTCGGCGGTGTGCTCCGAGGCCTCGGCGTCGACTCGCACGCCGGCCCGGCGGGCGGCGGCCGTGGTGACCGGGCCGATCGTGACGACCGCGCCCGCAGGAGGGGTGCCGCCCGCCAGGTCGAGGTAGCCGGAGAGCGTCGAGGGCGAGGTGAAGGTCACGGCGTCGGCGTCTCGGGCGGCATCCCACGCGCCGGCGGCGGGCCTGGCCGTGCGGGTCGCGTAGGCCTCGACGACCTCGACCTCGAAGCCCAGCGCCCCGAGCCCCTCCGGGACGACGTCACGCGCTCCGGCCGCCCGGGCGAGCAGGACTCGCCCACGCCCCCGCGCCGCCGGCTCGAGCTCTGCGAACGCCTCGACGAGCGCCTCGCCGACGAAGCGCCCGGGCACGAGGTCGGCGACGACGCCGTGGCTCCTCAGCGCTTCCGCGGTCGCCGAGCCGATCGCGGCCACCCTGGCGGAGGCGAGGTCTCGGGCGTCTTTGAGCTCCTCGAACAGCCGCTCCACGCCGTTCGCCGAGGTGAGCACGATCCAGTCGTAGGAGCCGAGCCGAGCCGCCGCCTCCCGCAGCGCCGAGCCGCCGTCGTAGGGCGGCACGATCTCGACCGTCGGGAGCAGGACGGGCATCGCCCCGGCGACCGAGAGCAGCGAGGCGAGGCGCCCTCCCTGGCCGGCGGGCCGGGTGACGACGACCCGCCAGCCCGAGAGCGGCAGGTCCTCGCGGGACCACAGCCTCAGGCGAGCCACCTCCCCGACGACGATCGTGGCGGGACTTTCGATCTCGAGCACCCCCAGGCCCGAGAGCGAGCTCCGGCGGGCTCGCTGGGACGGCATGGTCCCCGACTCGACGACGAGCACGGGTGTCGCCGGGTCACGCCCCGCCGCGAGGAGCCGTTCTGCCACGGCGGCGGCGCTCTTCGCGCCCATGAGCAGGACGAGGCTCCAGGGAAGGCGAGCGGCGAGCTCCCAGTCGGCACTGCCCGCCGAGGCGGCGTCGTGGGCGGTGAGGACGGTGAAGCCCGAGGACAGCCCTCGCGAGGTGATCGGGACCCCGGCGAGCGCCGGCGCCGCCACGGCAGCCGTCACGCCCGGCACGACCTCGTAGTCCACCCCCCCGGCCTGCAGCGCCGCCGCCTCCTCCCCGCCGCGCCCGAGCACGTAGGGGTCGCCGCCCTTCAGGCGCACGACGACGCCGGGCTCGCGGCCGAGCTCCACCAGGAGGGCGTTCACCTCCTCCTGCGGGGGGGCCGGGCCACCCGAGGTCTTGCCGACGTCGACGAGCCGGGCGCTGTCCGGCACGAGCGCGAGGACCCGAGGATCGACCAGCCGGTCGTGGACCACGACGTCGGCCGCGGCCAGCAGCTCGGCGCCACGAGTCGTGAGAAGACCCGGGTCGCCCGGGCCTGCGCCGACGAGGTAGACGGTCACGCCGGCCCCCCCACGGCGCGCGCCAGGCGCTCGCCGAGCCGCTCGCCGAGCCGCTCGGGGTCCCCGCCAAGGTCCCGAGCCCGGTGCAGCTCCCCGTCGCCCGCCCCGGCGGCCATGGCCTCGAGGAGGACCTCGGCGCCGGCCGGATCCGTCCCGACCAGGCGTGCGTGTGCCGCGACCGGAGCATCGCAGCCCCCACCGAGCCGGGCGAGGAAGGCGCGCTCGGCAGCGAGGCAGCGGTGCGCCCCGACGTCGTCGATCCCCGACAGGAGGGCGCGCAGCCCGGCGTCGTCCTGCCGGCAGCGGAGCGCGATCGCGCCCTGACCGACCTGGGGCAGCATCGTCGAGGTCGAGAGCACCTCCGCCGCGCGGTCGGCCAGCCCGAGGCGGCGCAGCGCGGCAGCGGCGACGACGATCGAGCCGCCCTCGGGAACCCTCGCGAGACGCGTCGCGATGTTGCCCCGGAGCTCGACGAAGCGCAGGTCGGGCCGCAAGGCGGCGAGCTGGGCGCGCCGCCTGGGCGAGCCGGAGGCGACGAGCGCGCCCTGTCCGAGCGCGTCGAGGCCGCGACCGACGAGGGCATCGCGGGGGTCGTCGCGCAGCGGCACGCTCTCGAGCACGAGGCCCTCCGGGGGGGCCCCGGAGGGAAGGTCCTTCGCGGAGTGGACGGCGACGTCGGCGCGCCCTTCGAGGACCGCTCGCTCGACCTCGGCGACGAACACGCCGGTGGCGCCGAAGGCCGAGAGCGGGAGGTCGGCCCGGCGATCGCCGGTCGTCTCGACCACGACAAGCTCGACGCGCCGCCCCTCGAGCCTCGGTCGGAGGAGCTCGGCCACGAGCTCCGCCTGCCGTCTGGCGAGCTCGCTCCCCCGAGTGGCGAGCCTCAGCGGCGCCTTGCCGAGGACCCGGCCCCCGGGCGCGGGGGCCGCCGGCTGCCCCACCGCCCCTACAGGTCGAACAGCTGCCGCAGCGCCTCGGCGAGCCGCTCGCCTCGGGCGGATCCGGCGGCGAGCTTCAGCTGGACCGTCGGCTCGTGGAGCAGCTTGGCGACGAGCCGGCGCGAGAAGGACTCCAGGGCTTTGCGGTCGGCCGGGTCCAGCCGCTCGAGGCGGCTCGCCATCCGCTGCAGCTCGGCCTGCCGGATCTGCTCCGCCGCGGCCCTCAGGCTCGATATGACCGGGGCGGCCGACCGGCCGACGACCTGGGTCCTGTAGCGCTCCAGCTCCTCCTCGACGATCTCCCGGACGCGCTCGACCTCGCCCCGGCGTGCTCGCACCCCGGCCTCGGCGTGCTCGCCGAGGGCGTCGATGTCGACCAGCGTCACGCCGTCGAGCCGGCCGACCTCCGGGTCGACGTCGCGAGGCACGGCGGCGTCGACGACGAGCAGCGGCCGCCCGCCTCGTGACCGCAGCACCCGCCTCGCCGCGGAGGCGTCGAGCAGCACCCCGGGCGCCGAGGTCGCGCTGAGCAGGAGGTCGGCAGCCCCGAGCTCTCGCTCCAGGGCGTCCAGTTCGGCGGCACGTGCGCCGAGGCCGGCGGCGAGCCGCTCGGCCCGGGCGCGAGAGCGGCTCAGCACGACGACCTCGGGGCGGCCCCGCATCGAGCCGAGCGCCGAGGCCATCTGCTCGCCCATCTTGCCGGTGCCGACGAGCAGGACCCTCGCTCCTCCCAGGCCGTCCCCGAGGCGCTCGGCCGCGAGCGCCACCGCGACGTGCGCGAGCGAGGTGACCCCCCGGGCGATCCCCGTCTCGCTCCGGGCGCGCTTGCCCACCTCGACCGCGTGGCGGAACAGGCCGCCGAGCACCGGGCCCGACGCCCGCTCCGCCCTCGCCTGCTCCCCCGCGTCACGAACCTGCCGGAGGATCTCGCCCTCGCCGAGCACCGCGGAGTCCGCGCCGGCGGCGACCTCGAACAGGTGCCTCGCCGCGGCATCGTCGTAGTAGACGGTGAGGTGCTCCTCCAGCGCCGAGACGCCGGCCGGGGAGGTGCCGGCCCGCTCGTGGAAGAAGGCATTGACGTCCTCGAGGCCGTCGTGGAAGCGGTCGAGCACCGCGTAGACCTCGGTCCGCAGGCAGGTCGACAGCACGGCGGCCTCCGAGAGGTGCGGGCTGTCGCAGAGGCTCGCGAGCGCCTTCGGAAGCTCTCTGCCACCGATCGCCAGACGCTCGAGCAGGTCGAGCGGCGCCTCGCGCCCGTTCAGCCCGACAGCGACCAGCGACATGGCCACAACCTCCTCCCGCGGCCGAAAGGCTACTGCGGCCGGTCGGCCGTCCCGCCCGCGGGCGGCTCCTCGCCGAGGCTCGCGCCTTCGCCCCGGGCTCGGGCGAGGTGGAACGTGAGCACCTGCAGCTCGGCGGCGAGGTCGACGCTGCGGACGAGGACCCCCCCGGGCGAGGGCACGACGGCCGGCGCGAAGTTCAAGATGGCGCGCACGCCGGCGTCGGCGAGGCGGCGTGCGACGTCGGCGGCGGCGCTCGCCGGGGTCGCGACGACCCCGAGCGCGACGCCTTCGCGCACGACGAGCTCGGCGAGTTGCTCGACGTGGGCGATCGGTACCCCCTCGATGGTGCGCCCGACCTGGCCCGGGTCGACGTCGACGAGGGCCACGACCCTGAATCCGCCGGTGGTGAAGCCCCGGGAGCGGGCGAGCGCACGGCCGAGGTTGCCGGCACCCGCGATGACGATGGGCCAGTCCCGCCCGAGCGCGAGCGCCCGGTCCACCATCTCGCCGAGGCGCACGACGTCGTAGCCGGTCCCCGGCGTGCCGTAGGTCCCGAGGTGGGAGAGGTCCCGGCGCAGCGTCGCGGCGTTGACGCCGGCGGCGGCGGCGAGCTCGGTGGAGGAGACGGTCCGGATCCGGCCCGCGACGAGCGAGGCGAGCAGCCGGCGGTAGACGGGCAGGCGGGCGACCGTCGGCTCGGGGATGCGGCCCCTCGGGGCGCGACCCGCCGCCCCGGCCGAGGTCATCCCGAGCCTCGGGCGCGCGCCAGCCCGCCGGCCGCCCGACCGGGCGGGCTCGGCCGCGCCTCAGCCGGCCTCGGTGAACCGCTCGGCCAGATAGCGGTCGACGTCCTCGACACGCAGCCGGTAGGACCTGCCGATCCTCGCGGCGGCCAGCTGGCCGGAGCCGATGAGACGGTAGACCGTCATGTTCGACACGCGAAGGATGCGCGCGACCTCACCGACCGTGAGGTACTGCGATCCCGAGTAGTGCAGGCTCAGCCTCATCACCCCTCTCCGCCGCTCAAACTGTAGGCCGGTGGGGCTGGTGATGAAACTGGGGCAGGTGAGGAACGCGCCCGATGGCCCACGCCGGCCCGGGAGGCCCGGCGGCCGCGGCACCCTCGGGCTCAGCCCATCGAGCCGCCGGGCGCCCCGAGCTGGCGTGAGCGGGCCGCGGCGGCGCTGACCGCTTCGAGGAGCGCGGCCCGCACGGCCCGGGACTCGAGCGCCCGCAGGCCGGCCGCGGTCGTCCCGCCCGGAGAGGTGACCGCCGCGCGCAGCGCCTCGGCCCGCTCTCCGCTCTCGGCGAGCATGCGTCCCGCCCCGACGATCGTCTGCACGACCAGGGCCCGGCTCACCTCCCGGTCGAGGCCCTCGAGCACGCCCGCCTCGACGAGGGCCTCGGCCACGAGGAAGAGGTAGGCCGGTCCCGACCCCGACAGGCCGGTCGCGGCGTCGAGCAGCCGCTCGGGGAGGCGGACGGCGACCCCGACGGAGGAGAGCACCGACTCAGCCCAGCTGAGATCCTCCTCGCTCGCTCCACTCCCGCCGGCGAGCACCGAGGCGCCCGCGCCGAGAAGGGCCGGGGTGTTCGGCATGGCGCGTACGACCGCGACGCCCGGCCAGAGCGACGCCTCGAGCGCGGCGGTCGTCATGCCGGCGACGATGGACAGCACCCGCCGGTAACCTCCCCCCGGCAACGCGGCCAGGGCGGTCGGGGCGTCCTGGGGCTTCACGGCGAGGACGAGCGACTCGGCGGGGCGGGGCTCGGAGAGGACGGCGACGCCGGGGAAGCGCTCGCCGAGGGCGGCGCGGGCCTCGGGGCGCACGTCGGCGACCGCGCAGCTCGACGGGTCCGCCCAGCCGCTGCGCAGGACGCCCTCGAGCAGCGCCGAGCCCATGCGGCCGCCGCCGAGCAGGAGCAGCCGAGGCGCCACGCCCCCACGCTACCCGGGCGCTCAGCGGCAGTCGACGAGGCTGCGGGCAGTGAGCTCCTGGTAGAGGCGACGCAGACGGGCCGCAGCGACCGGCCAGGTGTAGCCGCCGGCACGTGCAGCCGCTGCCGCGCCCATCTCGCGGGCCCGGCCGGGCCGGGCCCACAGCTGCGCGACGCGTGCCGCGAACTCCCTTGATATCGCCTCGGGCGAGCCGGAGAGCTCGACGAGGAAGCCGGTCAGGCCGTCCTCGACGAGGGTCGTGAGGCCGCCGACCGCCGAGGCGACGACGGGCACGCCACAGGCGGCCGCCTCGAGCGCGACGAGGCCGAAGGACTCGGACCTGCTCGGCACGAGGCAGGCGTCTGCCGCCCGGTAGTAGGTCGAGAGCAGCTCGCGCGACTGCGGCGGGACGAAGCGGACTCGCCGCTCGAGTCCGGCGGCGTGCGCCTTCGAGCGCAGCTGGGCGAGCTCTCCCGGGCCCTCGGGCCCGCTCGGTCCCCCGACGAGCACGAGCTCGGACCCCTCGACGCCGAGCGCGTCCAGCGCCTGCAGGCAGCCGAGCGCGATCGACGCGCCCTTCAACGGCTGGATCCGGCCGACGAACAGCAGCAGCGGGCCAGCCGGCGCAAGGCCGAGCGCCCGCCTCGCCTGGCCCCGGTCGCCGGGCGAGAAGACAGCCCGGTCGACGCCGGGGGCGACGATCTCGATCCGGGCCGGGTCGGCGCCGTAGAGCTCGACGAGCTGCTCGGCCTCGACCGCGCAGCTCGCGAGCAGCGCGTCGGCGCAGCCGACGACCTCCGCCTCCGCCGCGGCGCGCCGACCGGCGGCCCGGCCGTCCCGCTCCTCGGGCTCGGCCTCGGCCTTCACCCGGTCCAGGGTGTGGAAGGTCGCGACGAGCGGCAGCTCGAGCCGGTGCTTGAGGGCGTGGCCGGCGACGCCGGACAGCCAGTAGTTGGCGTGGAGGGCGTCGGTGACGGCGCCGCGTTCGGCCTGCTCGTCGAGCAGCGCCGCGACCCCCTCGGCGAAGGCGGGGACCAGCTGCCACAGCGCCGACTTGTCGACCTCTCGACGCGGCCCCGCCTCGACGTGGTGCACGACGAAGCCCGGCTCGACCACGACGCTCGGCGGGTCCTTCCGCCCGCTCGAGCGCGTGTAGACGTCGCAGGCGACACCGGCGCGCGCCAGCGCCGAGGACAGCTCGCGCACGTAGACGTTCATCCCCCCGCTGTCACCGACGCCCGGCTGGGCGAGCGGCGAGGTGTGCATCGACAGCACGGCGAGCCTGCGCATTCCCGCCGAGCGTACCGGCTCCCGCTGGCGGTCAGACCCCTTCGTCGGGCGGCTCGGGGCCCGCCGAGCCCTCGCCCCCGTCCGCCCCGGCACCCGCGTGGCGGTAGGAGCGGTAGACGAGCAGGAGCGCTCGACGCTGCTCCTCGCTGAGGTGCGGGTCCTCGAGGATGCGCCGGTCCAAGTCGTCCTCCGCCGGGCGGTCCTCGAGCATCCCCGCCTCGATGAAGAGCGTCTCGGCCGAGATGCGAAGGGCGCGGGCCAGCTGCTGGAGGATCCGAGCAGACGGCCTGCGCAGCCCTCGCTCGATCTGGCTGAGGTAGGGGTTGGAGACCCCGGCGAGCTCCGAGAGCCGCCGGAGCGACAGGCGGGCGACGGCGCGCTGCTGGCGGATGAAGCTCCCGATGTCGCCGAGGTGGTCGCGCCCCCCGGACGGCCCGGGGCTCACCGCGACCCCGCCTTGTCGCCGCGACGCGCTCGCGGCGCCCGAGGAGCTGCCGCCTGCCGCGTGCGCAGGCGCCCGGCAGAGCGGGCCGGCGCGTAGCGGTACCAGGCCCGCCCGAGCGCGAGCTCACGAGGCACCGGGCCGAAGCTGCGGCTGTCCCTGCTCGCCGCGGGATTGTCGCCGAGGACGACGACGCTTTCTTGCTCGACCGAGCCGACTCGCTTGACGAGGAGCCGGCCGGCCACCTCGGGGTCCTGGACGACGGCGAGGTCGCCGGGGGCGAGCCTCGGTGCGCCCTGCCCGAAGGGCCGGCGCGCGACGAGGAGCCGGTCGCCTGGTGCGAGCGTCGGCAGCATGCTCGTCCCCTCGACCTCCACCCGCTTCGCGCACAGCGCCCGCCACGCGAGCACGCCCGCGGCCGACGCCAGGAGCGAGCTCCCAACGAGCGCACCCCGGCCGACCGGGTAGGGGGGCCGGGCGGTGCGGGGGCGGAAGGTAGTGTCGGGGACGCCGCCGGTCGCGGCGGCAGCACCCCGCCGGTCAGGGGAGCTCGGCATCGAAGACCCAAGGAGTCCTGGCATGCAGCTGACCTCGCGCCTTCTCACCGTAGTCGACCGCTTCCGCTCCCCCGAGACGGCTCACGCCCACTGCGACCTGCCTTGCGGCGTCTACGACCCGGCCCAGGCGCGCATCGAGGCCGACTCGGTGAAGGCGATCATGGAGAAGTGGCACGCGTCGGACGACCCGGTGTTCCGCGAGCGCGCCACCACCATCAAGGAAGAGCGGGCCGAGCTCGTCAAGCACCACCTCTGGGTGCTCTGGACGGATTACTTCAAGCCCGAGCACCTCGAGAGGTACCCGCAGCTGCACGAGCTGTTCTGGAAGACGACGAAGGCGGCCGGCGAGGCGAAGAAGACCAACGACGTCGCCGTCGCGAACAGGCTGCTCGACGGGATAGCCGAGATCGACAAGATCTTCTGGGAGACGAAGAAGGCCTGACGGCGGGCCGCCGGCCGCGCAGCCGGGCTCGTCTAGCCCTCGGCCGGCGGCCAAGTGCCGCCGTCATCGGCGGGATCCGATGCCGGGTCCGACCCGGCCTCGAGGCGCTCGGCCTCGAGGTCCTTCACCGCGGCCTCGACCCGGTCGACGGCCGCACGGAGCGAGGCGAGCGCCTGCTCCGCGCACCGGAGCACGTCGTCCACTTCCGGAACCTACCCTTCCGGCCCGGCCTGAGCCGGCGGGCGGCCGAGGCCGGACCCGCCGGGGGTCATCTGCCGATCGGGCCCATGTCGCGATAGCGCTCGCCGAGGGCGGCGCCCTTGGGGATCCGAGCCTCGAGGAAGTCGAGGTCCTCGGCGCCGAGCTCGACGCCGAGGGCGCCGAGGTTGTCGTCGAGGTGCGCGAGCCGCCTCGTGCCCGGGATCGGCACGACGTCGTCCCCCCGGGAGAGCACCCAGGAGATCGCGACCTGCGCCGGGGTGCATCCCTTGCGCTCGGCGAGGGCGCCCACGGCGCGGGCCAGGGCGAGGTTGGTCTCGAGGTTGCCTGGGGCGAAGCGAGGGCTGGTGCGGCGGACGTCGTCCTCGGCCAGCTGTTCGGTCGAGGTGATCCCCCCGGTCAGGAAGCCACGGCCGAGCGGGCTGTAGGCGACGAAGCCGATGCCGAGCTCGCGCACCGTCGGCAGCACCTCGTCCTCGCACTCCCGGCTCCACAGGCTGTACTCGGTCTGGAGCGCCGAGATCGGGTGGACGGCGTGCGCTCGCCGTATCGTCGCCAGACCGGCCTCCGACAGCCCGAGGAAGCGCACCTTGCCCGCCGAGACGAGCTCGGACATCGCGCCGACGGTCTCCTCGATGGGGACGCTCGGATCGACGCGGTGCTGGTAGTACAGGTCGATGACCTCGACGCCGAGGCGCTCCAGGGAGGCGTCGCAGGCCCGACGGACGTACTCGGGCCGGCCGTTGATGCCGAGCCGGGTACCGTCGGGCAGGCGTTGGTTGCCGAACTTGGTCGCCACCACGACCTCCTCTCGACGCTCGGCGATCGCCCGGCCGACGAGCAGCTCGTTGGTGAACGGACCGTACATGTCCGCGGTGTCGACGAGCGTGATCCCGAGGTCGAGGGCGCGGTGGATCACCGCGATCGACTCGTCCTCGTCCGAAGGGCCGTAGAACTCGCTCATCCCCATGCAGCCGAGACCGACCGCCGAGACGACGAGGCCTTCCCCCCCGAGCGCCCGAAGCTCCATCACGACCTCCTCCGGCCCGCGCACCCGGCGGGACCCGGCGGAAGGCTAGCGACGTCGCGAGCGCGCCGGCCCATTGACAGCCCGGCGGCCCGGGCATAAGTTCAACATCTAAACGAACTCGGGCCCCTCCGGCGTCGGACGGACGCCGGGACGGCCCGGGGCCTGAGGAGGAGCCATGCCCGGGAAGCCGACTCGCGACGACAAGTTCTCCTTCGGGCTCTGGACAGTCGGATGGCAGGCTCGAGACCCCTTCGGCGACGCGACCCGCCCGCCGCTCGACGCCGTAGAGGCCGTCCACAAGCTGGCCGAGCTCGGCGCCTACGGCGTGACCTTCCACGACGACGACCTCGTGCCCTTCGGCTCTTCCACCGCCGAGCGGGAGGGAAGGATCAAGCGCTTCCGAGCCGCGCTCGACGCGACCGGCCTCGTCGTGCCGATGGTCACGACGAACCTGTTCACGCACCCGATGTTCAAGGAGGGCGCCTTCACGAGCAACGACCGGGGCGTGCGGCGCTACGCGCTGCGCAAGGTGATGGCCAACCTCGACCTCGCAGCCGAGCTCGGCGCCCGGACCTACGTCTTCTGGGGCGGCCGAGAGGGGTCCGAGACCGACGCGGCGAAGGACGTGCGAGCGGCGCTCGAGCGCTACCGCGAGGCGATCGACACCCTCGCCGCCTATGTCGTCGACCGCGGCTACCAGATCCGCTTCGCCATCGAGCCGAAGCCCAACGAGCCGCGGGGGGACATCATCCTCCCGACGGTCGGCAGCGCGCTGGCCTTCATCTCCTCCCTTGAGCACCGCGACATGGTCGGCGTCAATCCCGAGGTCGGGCACGAGCAGATGGCGGGCATGAACTTCGTCCACAGCATCTCCCAGGCGCTGTGGCACGGGAAGCTGTTCCACATCGACCTCAACGGGCAGCACGGCGCCAAGTACGACCAGGACCTGGTCTTCGGCCACGGCGACTTGCTGAGCGCCTTCTTCCTCGTGGACCTGTTGGAGAACGGCGCCCCAGGCGGGGGGCCCGCCTACGACGGGCCGAGGCACTTCGACTACAAGCCCTTCCGCACCGAGGACGCCGCAGGGGTGTGGGAGTCGGCGGCTGCGAACATGCGGACCTACCTGATCCTGAAGGAGCGGGCCGCCGCCTTCCGGGCCGACCCGGAGGTCCAGGAGGCCCTCCGCTCCAGCCAGGTCGACGAGCTTGCGACGCCGACCCTCGCCGCCGGCGAGTCGTACCGCGAGCTGCTCGCGGACGAAGGGGCCTACGAGCGGTTCGACGTCGAGCGGGCCGCCACCCACGGCTACGGCTTCGCCCGGCTGGACCAGCTGGCCGTCGAGCACGTCCTCGGGGCGCGCTGAGCGGGCGGGGGTCCGGCGCCTCCGGCCCGGCGGTCCCCGCCGGACCGGTTCGCCCAGGTACGATCCGCCGGGCCAACCTGGCCCTGGTCCTCCGGGAGGTCGCCGCCGGGGGCCGACCGCCGAGGGCTCGGCTCGCCGAGCGGACGGGCCTCACGAAGGCGACCGTCTCGAGCCTCGTCGACGTCCTCGTCTCCTCCGGGATCCTCGTCGAGGACCCTCCCGAGCCCGGCGCCGTCGGCCGGCCGGGGAGCCCGATCGGTCTGAGCCCGGCGGGCCCGGCCGGGCTCGGGGTGGAGGTGAACGTCGACTACGTCTCCGCCTGCCTCGTCGACCTCGCTGGCGAGGTCCTCGTCACCTCGACGCTCGCCGGGGACAACCGGCGGCGGCGGGGCGACCTCGTCGTCGGCAGGGCCGCCTCCGCCGCCTCCGCCTGCCTCGCCTCGCCCGCCGCC
Source organism: Actinomycetes bacterium (assembly GCA_021786195.1). Taxonomy (GTDB): domain Bacteria; phylum Actinomycetota; class Acidimicrobiia; order Acidimicrobiales; family Bog-793; genus JAKAOD01. Next base: position 104,854 of record JAJYNS010000013.1, read on the forward strand.
GCCGGGCGGCCGCTGGCCGGGGTCGGCGTCGCTTTGCCGGGCCTGGTCGACTCCTCTCGGGTGCTCAGGCGCGCGCCCAACCTTCCGGCGCTCGAGGGCGAGGACGTCGGCGCCCGCCTCCTCGAGGCGCTCGGCCGGGAAGACCTCGCCGTCGTGGCCGACAACGAGGCGAACCTCGCCGCGCTCGCCGAGCTCGTCTCGAACGGCGAGGCCCGGCGGGACTTCGTGCTGGTGTCGGGTGAGATCGGCGTCGGCGCCGGGATCGTCGTCGCCGGCGAGATCTTCCGGGGGGTGCGCGGGCTCGCGGGCGAGATCGGCCACGTCCTCGTCGACCCCGCCGGGCCGCCATGCAGTTGCGGCGCGCGAGGGTGCCTCGAGCAGGTCGCCGGCCAGGAGGCCCTGCTGGCCGGGGCGGGCATCTCCACGGTCGCAGGTCCTGCGGGGCGGGCCCTCGCGGCGCGCGCCGGCGCCGGCGACCTTCGCGCGCTCGCGGCGATCGAGCGCGCCGGGGAGGCCCTCGGCGTCGCGCTCGCCTCGCTCGTGAACCTGCTCGACGTCCCGGCGGTCGTGCTCGGCGGGATCTACTCCGAGCTCTCGCCATGGCTCGCCGCGGCGCTGGCCACCGAGCTCGACCGCCGCGTCGTCGCGAGGTCCTTCGCCCCGGTCGAGCTCGGGACCTCCTCCCTGGGCGGCGCCGCGGCGCGCGGCGCCGGGGTCGCCGCCCTGAGGTGGGTCCTCGACGACCCGGCGAGCTGGCGCGCCAGGTCCCTCGCCGCCGGCTGAGGCGTGGCGCCGAGGGCGCCCGGCGACGCCGGACCCGCCCTCGGCAAAGGTAGCCTCCGCTCGAGCCACGGCCGCAGAGGACCGAACTTGCCGAGCATCTCCGACAATCCAGGCGGCGGCGCGCGCGCCGCCGTCGCGACTCGGGCGGCGTCCCGCCGCACCCGCCGCATCCGGGCGCGGCGGCGCAGAGCCCTTGCCGCGCTGCTCGTGGCCGCGGCGGCCGGGGCCGTGCTCGCCCTGGTGCTCCCCTCCCGGCGCGGGCCGGGGCACGGGGGGGGCGACGTTGCCTCGGACGAGGCCGTGCCGAGCGCCTCGGCGTCCTCCGGCCGGGGGGGGCCGGCTCCTGGTGCCGCCCGGGACCGGCTCGTCGAGAGCCCCTCGGGCGCGGCGATCGACCCGGCGGTCTTCACCCCCGGCTCGTGCGTCGCGTTCTCCCCGACGAGGGGCCGGCCGGTGG
>JAJYNS010000133.1 GCA_021786195.1 Actinomycetes bacterium
GAGAGCACGCCCGGGGTGAGGGTCGCGGTCGCGTTGCCGGTCCCCGCACCGGCCGCTATGCCCGTCGTGCTCACGACGAGGGTGAAGTCCTGCGTCGCGTCCGGGCTGACGCCGTTCGCGGCCGTCAAGGTGAGCGGGTAGGTGCCCGCCTGCGTCGGGGTCCCCGAGATCGTCGCGCTGCCAGACCCTTCGGAAAAGCTCACGCCCGTCGGCAACGTCCCCGACTCGGTGATCTCCGGTGTCGGATAGCCGGAGGCCGTCACGGTGAAGCTCGAGGCCTCGCCCTCGACGAAGCTCGCCGTGGCCGCAGAGCTGAAGCTCGGCGCGGCCGCGAGGCCGTAGGAGATCGTGACGTAGCCGTTCCCCGACTCATAGCCCGCGACCGTGACCCCGCCGCTGGGCACGAGCGAGGAGCCACCGCCGCCGCCGGTCCCCCCGGAGTTGTCGTCGCTGCCCCCGCCCCCGCCGCCGTAGTACCCGGCGCCACCGCCACCGCCGGCGCTGTAGTGCATCTCGTTGTCGACGGTGTTCGACCCGCTGCCACCGGCGAGCGAGGAGCCGTTGGTCCCCGCGCACTGGCCGATCCCGCCGCCGCTTTGGGTCCCGCCGGTCCCCCCACCGCAGCCGCCGGAGCTCGTCGCGTCAGCACCGGTCGTTCCGCCGCCGATCCCGCCGGCGGTGCCGGCCGACCCGCCGCCGCCGCCACCGCCGCCGGCGGCGACGGCAAGGAGCGCGGAGCTCGCCGCGTCCTCGACGAACGACGCACCCCCACCCCCACCTCCGCCGGAGACCGCGTACTGCGAGTTCCCGCCGGCACCTTCCCCGCCGCCGTAGTAGGCGCTCGTCGTCCAGGAGTCGTTCGTGCCGGCCTCGCCCGCTCCGCCGACGGCGATCGTCAGCACCTCGCCCGGCGAGACTGCGAGTACGCCCTCGACCCGGCCGCCGTCCCCGCCGGCGCCGCCGTCGTAGCCCGCGCCACCGGCCCCACCGGCCATGTCGACCGTGATCGAGCTCACCCCCGCCGGCACCGTCCAGGACTGCGCGGACCCGGTGTAGGAGAAGCGCAGCGTCCCTGAGCTCGCCGCGCTCGCCGAGACGATCGGCACGAGCGCAGCGAGCATGCCGAGGCCGAGCGCGCCGAGAAGGCGGGCGATGACCGCTGTCTTGGTGAGGGGCATGGCGTGCTCCACGGTCAAGGTTCTGAGATCACCCGGCGCAGAAGAAAGAGCAGCTACACCTTTCTCCTCCCTCTTCTGCTCAGGCCGACGCCTGGAGCGGTCGGACCCCGGCGGCGCTCGCCAGACCGGGGTCAGACCGCTCCAAGGGCAGTCGGCTCAGGGGCCGGTGACCAAGGAGAAGGTCACCGTCGAGGTGTAGGTGCCCGAGTAGGCACCCGCCGGCACCGACAAGGTGAACGTCGGGGTCACGGTCTGGTTCCCCATGCCGGTGTTCACCGCGGCGTCGAACATCTTCGTCGCCGTGGGCGCGGTCGTGCCCGCGGGCAGGGTGTAGGGGTAGCTGATCGAGTTCGACGCGAGCACGCAGGTCGCCCCGCTGTCGCAGGTGTCGCTCGGCGCGTCCTGCACCGTCACTGAGTTGTCGGGCAGGGTGTTCGTGCCGTTGCTGAACTGGGTCGAGGTCGCCGTGACGTTCCAGCCGGCGCCCGAGCCCGTCGAGTCCGAGACGTCGATCGGCACCTGCTCCGTCGTCGTCTGGTCGAGGCCGGTGAGGACGAGGGAGGGGAAGGTGATGTTCCCCGGCGTCGAGACGAAGCTGAGCGTCCCGGCCGTCACCGCCGCAGTCGCGGTCGGCGACCCGGTCGTGACCGGCGACGTCGCGGACGCGGCGGCTGCGGCGGGGATCACCCCGGCGAGGCCGAGCGCCCCGGCGAGGCCGAGGCGGCGAAGGGTTCGTGTCTTCATGCCTGCTGCTCCTTTTCACTACTTTGACCTGGACGCACCTCGCCCAGGACCGCGCATGCCCGGGCGACGGCCCCGGCATGTAGAACATGGCCCGTTCCTCCACGCGTCGTTGTCGGCGCCCGCCTTGGCGCGCCTCGACCGGGCCAGCACTGCTATCGGCGCCCCACACCAGGGCCGCGCAGGTGCCGGCTGCCGGCGGTCTCTAGCTGCACATGGAGGCGTCGGCTCGCAGTTTGCGGGCCGATCGCACTCACTACCTGCCGGCGTCCTTGCGCCGCGGGCGCACGGCGTAGCGGCGGAGCACCTCGTCCGAGGGCGGCTCGTGGTCCAACAGGTCCGGCGCGACGAGGACCGGGTCCGCGTCGAGGTAGCCGCCGCGGCCCTTGGAGCAGACGATCGCCCGCCCCTGGGGGATCTTCGCGAGGAACCGCCCGTACTGGCGGTGGTCGATGCGCAGGTCCTTGCCGATCTTGGTCATCACCGTCTCTTGCGCCTTCGGGGTCGACACGGCGTGGGAGATCATCGTCCCGGAGTTCGCGACCACGCTGTCGGGCATCTTGTCCGGCATCTGGCAGATCGCCATGAGCTTGATGCCGTAGCTTCTGCCCTCGTTCCACATCTGCTCCCAGATGGTCTCGCCGATCCCGCCGATCTGTGCGTCGGCGTCGTCGCCGGAGACGAGCACCTGGTGGGCCTCCTCGAGCACGACCAGTTTCGCCGGGTCGAACGCCCGGTCGCCCTGGATGCGGGCCCAGGTGAAGATCGAGGTCACGAGCGAGGTGATGACCGCCTTCTTCAGGCCCGGGTCGAGCGGGCCGCCCTCCATCACGACGACCTCGCCGGGCGCGACGAGGTCGTGGATCGTGAGGCAGCCGTCGAGGGTGAACTCGCCCTCCTCGGCCCGCTCGGCGATCGCGGGCTTCTCCGCGAGCTCGACCTCGCAGGTGTCCCGGGTGTAGATCTTCGCCATCTCCTCCTGTGCCGCGAACTGCTGGAGGCGCATCTGGACGACCTGGTAGCCGTCGCGCAGGTTGTTGCCGATCTGGGTGCGGCCCTTGTCGGTCATCGCGTCGCAGACCTCCTCGTAGAGGTCGGCCATCCCGACAAAGCGCGACAGGGCCGGGGTCCGCATGACGTTGCTCTCCGCGCCCGGCGCCGCGTCCGGGTCGAGGTAGCGAAGCGACATCGGCCGGCGGTAGAGGTTGCCGACGAGCGAGCGCAGGATCCCCCGGCCGCGCTGGCCGAGACCCATCGCGAGGCTGAGCGCCTCGCAGACCATGTCCTGGTGCACGCTCACCGGCACGCCGGCCGGCACCTGCAACAAGTTGTACTTGAAGCCGAGGCTCGGGTCCCACAGCGACACGAAGCGGAACCGGTCCCTCGGCACATGGTGCAGCATCCCCCGCCAGGTCCGCTTCCAGTCCAACACGAGCCCCCCGTAGTGGCGCAGCTCCTCGCGCACCTCGCCGCCCTCGCCGAGGACGGCGACGGACTTCGGCGGGAGGTTCACGTAGTTCGCGAACAGCTGCTGGGCCGTGACGGTCTTGCCCATGTTCGTCTCGCCGGCGACGAGGATGTGCGCGAGGTGCTCGGCGTGCAGCCCGAAGCGGTAGTCGGTCACCTCGTCGATCTCCGCGTTGACGACGTGGCCGAGGTGGATCTGGCCGTCCTCGGTCGTCGGCACCCGGAACGCCGGCACCGGCTCGAGGCTCGACTGGATGCCCGGCAGGTCGATGCGCGGCGGGTGGGAGAGCACCGCGAGCTCGGAGGTGGTGAGCACGGTCGAGTAGGCGTAGGCCTCGAGCGCCTCGAGCGAGGGCTCGCGCACCCGGCAGGCGGAGAAGGTCCGGGCGTGCGCGAGCAGGTGCGCCGCCTCCTCTTTCGGCAGGTCGTTCAGCGCGTGGAAGCGCACCGGGAGCTCGCCTTTTTCCGCCGGGCCCCAGAACGCGGACATCGCCGCCGCGACGCACTGCTCCTTGGTGAGCGGGTCGGGCGTGACGAGGTAGCAAAAGCCCTGGAAGGCCCCCTCCTGCCGAGCGGTCATCATCCGGTTGCGCTGGGTCGTGAGCGTCGTCGCGACGGCCCGCTTGTGCTCGTCGTAGAGCTTCTTCGCGAGGCTGAGCGACACCATCGGGGCGATGCCCATCGAGCCCGCCATGCCCCAGGAGGCCCCGAGCGAGGAGCCCGTCGAGGTCCCCGTCTGCTCGCTGCTCGCGTAGGAGACCGACTGCTGGGTCGAACTGGACTGGGAGTCGCTCACCCCGTTCGCGACCGACTGCGAGGACGACACGCCCTGGCCGAGGTTGGTCGCGACGCCGAGGTTGGACCCCTGGCTCGTGCCCTGGCTGATCGCCGTCGAGGCGTTCGTGCCGCTCTGGGTCGACACGCCCGAGGCGACGCCGCTGTTGGTCGCAAGGCCGAAGTTGTCGCCCTTGGAGATCCCGAGCGAGCTCGAGGTGCCCGCCGCCTCCGCGACCCCGGTCGTCTCGCTGCGACTGAGCGCCGTCGAGGCCGAGCTGCCTTGGGTCACCCCGACCGAGGACGAGGTCCCTTGGGTCACCCCGACCGACTGCGAGGTGCCCTGGGTCACGCCGACTGAGTCCGAGACGCCCTGGGTCACCCCGACCGAGGACGAGGTCCCCTGCGTCACCCCGACCGACTGCGAACTCCCCTGGGTCTCGCTCACGCCGCTGCCGTAGCCGTCGGTCAACGAGTGCGAGGAGGAGATGCCCGCCGAGGTGCTGTTGGCCTGGCTCGCGCCCTCCCCGAACGAGACCGCCGCCGACTTGCCCGTCGAGGTCGCGGCCGACAGCCCCTGGCTCACGCCGGTCCCGCTCGAGACGCCGACCGAGGACCCCGTCGTGTCCGAGTTGTTCGTGCTCACCCCCACCGAGTGGGAAAGGCCGGCGTTCGACCCGGTCGTCGTGCCCGCGCTGATTGAGGTGCCCGCGGACTGGTTCTGCGCCCAGGACTCGTTCGCCGAGGCCCCGCCGCCGCCGGAGAGCGAGGTCTGCTGGCTCGTCTGGGCCGAGTCGGTGTGCGAGAGGCCGACCCCGGTGCCCACCTGGCCCGAGGAGCCGACGCTCGTCGCGTCGCTGTGCGCCCCGGAGGCCCCGACACCGACCGGATCGGCCGACAGACTGAGGTTGGTGCCCCGGGTGCCGGTCCCCGTCTCGCTTCGCGACGCCGACGCCGAGGCGTTCGTCGCCTCGCTCGCGCCGCCCGTCGTCCCGGCGCTCCTGCCGAGGGAGTAAGAGGTGTTGTTCCCGAGCCCATCGGAGTAGCTCCGCCCGGACGTGGTCGACTCGCTGCCTTGGAGCGAGTGGCTCTGGGAGATCCCGACCGAGCTCGTCTCCCCGGCCGAGGTCCCGACCCCGGCCGTCGAGGACTCGTTCTGGCCGGTGGAGACCTGGTGGCTCACGCTCGTTGCGATCGAGGCGCCGTGGCTGACCGAGGAGCTCGCGCCGACAGAGTTCGAGAGGTTCTCGCTCATGCCCGAGCTGGTGCCGATCCCCTGGCTCGTGCCGGTCGAGGTGCCGACCGACTCGTTCGCCGAGGTGCTCGACCCGACGCTCTGGCTCGTCCCTTGCGTGTTCGTCACGCTCGCGCTCTGGCCCTGGGTCTCGGTCACGCTCGCGCTCTGGCCCTGGGTCTCGGTCACCGACTGCGAGCTGCCGTGGGTCGTGGTCACCGACTGAGAGGTTCCCTGCGTGTCGGTCGTCGACTGGCTGCTCCCCTGGGTGTCAGTGACGCCGTGGGAGGTGGCGGCCGAGTCGGTCCTCGTGGAGGAGGTGCCCTTCGTCGCGCTCTCGCTCGTGTTGATCCCCTTGGAGTGCGCGATCCCCGCCGAGTGCTGCAAGGAGTGCGACAGCGCGTCGGAGGTCCCGTGGCT
>JAJYNS010000092.1:0-3615 GCA_021786195.1 Actinomycetes bacterium
ACACCAGGGTGCTGGCAGAGGCCGGCATCCTCGTCGGTGAGAAGCGGGGCCGGTGGACCTGGTGGCGGCTCGCCCCGGACCGCCTCGCCGAGGTTCGCCGGGCCCTTGGCGGCTGAGCGGAGGGGACCACGGTGCGCCCCGGCTCGCGGGTGATCGTGCGAAAGGAGGGCCCGAGTCCCGGCGCCCGGCTCAGCCTCGACGCCCGCTCCCACACCGATCCTCCCGCCGGCGCCGTCAGGCAGCCACCTTGGGCCGGGCGCTGGCAGCTCACGCCCCGCCGCCGAGCCGGCTCGCACCCCACGGATGGCCGTCACCTCCTCTCGCCCGCCCGCAGCGCGAGCAAGGTGGGCAGGATCATGGAGAGGCTCGTGAGCGCCACGACCAGCCCGGCAATGACGGCCAACGAGCCGGCCGGTAGCGACGGTGCCAACGATCCGGTCATGGCCTCGGAGACCCCGACGACCGCCGCGCTCGCGGCTCCCGCCCCCAAGACGGTGCCCATGAGCGTGACCGCGGCGGCTTCCCAGGCCGCCTTCGCGACCAGTTGGCGGGCGGTCGCACCGACACGGAGCAGGAGCCTGAGCTCGTCGCGGCCCTCCAGCGTGGTCATGACGAGGGTGTTGACGAGGGCGACGGCGGCGAGAAGACCGACGAGGGCGTCGAGGAGGTCGTTGGCATCGGAGGTCTGAGTGTCGACCAGCTCGTCCTGGGCGTTGGCGACGCTGCGGCTGGCGACCCGGAGGCCCGGGTAGCTGGCGGACAGGGAGCTGAGCTCCTTCGAGGCGGCGGCTGCGCCGGTGCCGGGTGAGGTGCCGACGAGGACCTCGCCGAGGGTCTCGGCGCCGAGATGGCCGCCACCGGCTGCGCCCGTCGGCACGAGGACGTCGGCGAAGCCGAGCGAGCGCGAGAAGATGGCCGTCACCCTCGCCCGATAGGCGGTGCCGTCGGCGAGGTGGGTCGTGACGGTCTGCCCCACGTGGACCCCCATGCCGCCCGCACCGGCGACGAGGCTGCTCAAGGCGATGTCGCCCCGGCCGAAGTGGGCGAGACTGCCCGAGGTCACGTCGAGGCGCAGGAGCGACCCGAGAGGCCCCGGGGTCACGCCCTCGGCCGAGGCGCTCAGGCCTCCCTGGTAGGCCAGGTAGACGATCGTCGGGACGAGGCCGACCGCTGCGCCGACGCCCGGCTCCTTGCGGATCGCACCGAGCACCGAGGGGTCGAGCCCCGGACCGGGCGCGCTCACCACCGCGGCGGCTGCCAGGCGCCGGCCGGACTCGGTCACCGATCCGTGGGCCTGAGTGGCGTCGATGACGGTGATGGCACCCGCGAAGCAGACCGGAAGGGCGATCGCCACCGCCGCAGCGGCCATGCGGCGGGGGCGGGCCCGGAGCTCGGCCGAGGCGAGCCGGCCCGGGGCCCGACCGAAGAGCCGCAGGGGCAGGCGGAGGAGGACCTCGGCGACGCTGACGAGGTACGGACCCAGCAGGGCGACGCCGGCCATGAAGGCCAGGAGGACAGTCTGGGCGTCGTTCAGCTGAGTCGAGGCGTCGGCCTGGTCGAGGGTGACGACGCAGAGCACGACGCCGCCGCCCATGGCGCACAGGCCGAGGACGAGGCGGACCGGCCTCGGCAGCCGACGCTCGACGCTCGCCTCGCCGAGCGCGGAGGCGGGATGGGCGCGGCTCGCCCGCCGGGCGGCGAGCAGCCCTGCGAGCTCGGCGATCCCGATCCCGAAGAGCACCGACGGGACGAGCTCGACGGGGCTCGTCCAGGGCCGCGTCGAGGACGGCACGAGCCCGTGGGCGACGAGGTAGCGCACCGAGAGCGAGGCCAGCCAGGTGCCCGGCAGGTAGCCGGCGACCCCGCCGATCAGGCCGAGCGCGCCGTGCTCGACCATCACCATGCGCCGGACCTGCCCCGGGGTGGCGCCGACCGCGCGCAAGAGGGCCATCGCCCGCGCCCGCTCGGCGATCGAGAGCGCGACGGTGCTCGCGACGACGAAGAGCGAGACGAGCACGAAGATGACGCCCGTCCCCCCGAACGAGGCGAGGTCCGACAGGTCGCTCTCTCCGGCGAGGTTCTCCGCCGCCGCTCGGCCCTTTCCCGTGAGGACGGTGAGGTGCCGGCCAGAGACGGCGGCCCGCACCCGTGCCGCGAGAGTGGAGGGTGAGGTGCCGGCGCTCGCCACCACGCCGACGAGGTCGGCTTGGCCGGGATGTCCGTAGAGTGCGTCGGTCTCGGGCTCGGAGAGGAAGACCGTCCAGTTGCCCGCGGCGTCGCCTTTCGGTGCCTCGGCGACGCCGACGACGGTGAACGGCGGGGACGTCCGGCCGGCGAGGCGGACCTGGGTGCCGAGCCGAAGCCCGGCCGAGCGGGCGAGCCCGGCACCCACCACGAGCTGGTGCGCGGCTCGGGGAGCGTGGCCGGAGCCAATGGTGAAGGGCGTGAGCACCGCGCTCTGCCAGCCCTCGCCGGTCGTCGGCTCGGTGCCGGTGCCGGTCACGACCCGGCCGTCTCGCAGCACGAGCGCGAGGGGGATCGACCGCTCAGCGACGGCGGTGCGCACCCCGGGGAGCGCGCGAAGAGCCGTCGCGAGGTCGGCGGGGACCCGCCGGTAGCTCGTCAGGGGCAGCTGGGTCGTGGAGGCGGCGTACCCGCTCCCGGTGGTGAGCGAGACCGTCGGGTCGCCAATGACCACGACCGTGGCCCCGGCGAGGCGCTCGGTGGGCAGCGTCGAGGTGCTGGCCGCGTTGCCGATCGAGAACGCCCACGTGACCATCGACGCTGCGGCGAGGAGCGCGATGTAGACCCCGAGCAGCGGGGCCGGTCGGTGGCGGAGCGTGGCGAGGAGCTGTCTCAAGGGAAGACCTCCTGCCGCACTTCGGCACCCGCGAGGCGGCGCATCCGGTCGGTCAGCTCCTCCGCGCTCGGCGCTTCGATGCTGCCGGCGAGCCGTCCCCGGTCGAGGAGCAGGACACGGTCGGCAACCTCCGCGACCGCCGGCTCGTGGGTGACCACGACGACGGTCTGGCCGAGCTCGTCGACAGCCCGGCGCAAGAGCGCGACGATCGCCTCGGAGGTGGCGGGGTCGAGCGCTGCGGTCGGCTCGTCGGCGAACACCACCTCGGGGCGGGTGACGAGAGCTCGGGCGATCGCGACCCGTTGGGCTTGCCCACCCGAGAGCATCGCCGGGAGCCGGCGGAGCTGGCCGGCGATCCCGACCAGCTCCGCGAGGGACGCGATCTCGTGCCTGTCGACTGTCCGCCTGTCGAGCCGGAGCGGCAGGGCGATGTTCTCGGCCACCGAGAGGCTCGGGATGAGGTTGAGAGACTGGAAGACGAAGCCGACGCGCCGGCGGCGAAGCACCGAGAGCTTGCGCCGGCCGAGCGTCGCGAGGTCGACGCCTCCCAGGTGGACCTCACCGGATGTCGGCCGGTCGAGGCCGGCTGCTATCTGGAGGAAGGTCGACTTCCCCGACCCTGACAGCCCCATCACCGCGCTGAAAGAGCCCCGGGGGATCTCGGTGCTGAGATCGTGGAGGGCCAGCACGCCGCGGCGGGCCCGGCCGTAGCGCCTGGTCACCGATCGGAGGACGATCGCAGGAGGGATGCCCCC
>JAJYNS010000092.1:4172-5802 GCA_021786195.1 Actinomycetes bacterium
CCGGACCGGGAGCGTCGCTTCGCGAGCGCCAGGTCGCCTGGGGAGGGGCCACATGGCTTTGGCCGCTCTCGGCCTACCAGCTCGTGCGCCTCCCGGTCGCCGGGGCCGCGGCCTTCGTCGCGGTCGGCTGGTGGTGGGCGACGATCGCCTGCTTCGTCGCCGCCGCCCAGCCGAGCGGGCCGGTCCTCGTCGTCGGCTGGGACGTCGGACCGATGCACCTCGGGGCGGCGGGCGTGGCCGGCCTTGCCGTGGCTGGGGTCTTCGGCGTGCTTGCCTGGCCCGTGCTCGTGCGAGCCGAGGCCACGCTTGACGCGGCGCTGGCGACTCGCCTGCTCGGTCCGAGCCGTAGCGGTCAGCTCGCGGCGGAGGTCTCTCGCCTGAGCGAGTCTCGCGCCCTCGCCGTCAGCTCGGCCGAGGCAGAGCGCCGGCGCATCGAGCGCGACCTCCACGACGGCCTCCAGCCCCAGCTCGTCTCGCTGGCTCTCGACCTCGGGCTGGCCAAGGCCCGCATCGACAAGGACCCTGAAGGAGCCCGGGCAATGATCGAGCGGGCCCACGAGGCTGCCAAGCGCGCGGCCGAGGACCTGCGCAACCTCGTCCGGGGCATCCACCCCTCCGTCCTCGACGAGCGGGGGATCGACGCCGCGCTGTCGGCCCTCGTCGCGAGCTGCCCGGTCCCCGTCTCGGTCGACGTCGACCTGCTCCGCCGCCCCGAGGCAACGAGGGAGGCCGCTGCCTACTTCGTCGTCGCCGAGGCGATCACCAACGTGGCCAAGCACGCCAGGGCGCGCCGGGCCTCGGTCACCGTCGCCGAGCGTGGCGGCGCGCTCCACGTCGCGGTCGTCGACGACGGCGAGGGCGGGGCGCGGCTCGACCCCGGCGGTGGGCTTGCCGGCTTGGCGGCCCGGGTCGCCGCCCTCGACGGGACGTTCGACCTGTCGAGCCCCATCGGTGGTCCGACCCGGATCGTGGCGGTGATCCCGTGCGAGCCGTGATCGCCGACGACAGCGTGCTGCTACGCGAGGGGATCACCCGGCTCCTCGCCGAAGGTGGCGTCGAGGTCGTCGCGGCGGTCGGCGACGCCGCCGCGCTCCTCGCCGCCGTGGAAGCCCATGGGCCCGACCTCGCGATCGTCGACGTGCGGATGCCGCCGGGCCATCGTGACGAGGGCCTTCGAGCCGCGATCGAGATCCGCAGGCGCTGGCCGGCGGTCGGCCTCCTCGTCCTGTCCCAGTTCGTCGAAGAGCGCTACGCAGCCGAGCTGCTCGCGGTGGAGACCAGCGGGGTGGGCTACCTCTTGAAGGACAGGGTCGCCGACGTGGCCGAGTTCTTGGACGCCGTCGAGCGCGTGGCCGCCGGTGGCTCCGCGATCGATCCCGAAGTCGTCCGCCAGCTCCTCGCCCGCACGCACCGGAGCGACCCCCTCGCCCGGCTCAGCCCCCGGGAGCGCGAGGTGCTCGCCCTCATGGCCGAAGGCCACTCCAACGGTTCGATCGCCGAGCGGCTCGTCATCTCCTCCGGCGCCGTCGAGAAGCACGTGTCCAACATCTTCCTGAAGCTCGACCTCCCGCCAGACGACGAGCGCCACCAGCGCCGGGTCATCGCCGTCCTGCGGTTCCTCGACAGCTGA
>JAJYNS010000067.1 GCA_021786195.1 Actinomycetes bacterium
TGGCGCCAGATGACGACGAAGACCTTCCCGACGATGTAGGACTGCGGCACGAAGCCCCAGTACCTGCTGTCGTAGGAGTCGCCGCGGCAGTCGCCGAGGACGAAGTAGTCGCCCCGGGGCACGGTCGTCCGCTTGATCCCGAACGCGCTCTGGTAGCAGGCTCCAGTCAGCCTCGGCAGCCAGGGCTCGGCGAGGACGTGGGTCCGGCCGTGGTCCTCGACGAAGATCGTGTCGCCCCGGGACCAGATCGTCTCGCCGGGCGTGCCGATGACCCGCTTGACCAGGTCCTTGATCCCCGGGGAGGTGTCCTTCGGCGTCTTGTGGAAGACGATGATGTCGCCTGCGTGGATGTTGTCCCGCACCCAGGGGAGCTTGTCGACCAGCATGCGGTCCCCGACCTGGAGGGTCGGGACCATCGAGCCGGAGGGGACGTAGAAGGTCTCGACGACGAACGCCCTCAGGCCGAGGGCGACGAGGGCCGCGAGGACGAGCACGATCGCCCATTCGACGAGGTGGCGTCGGCGGCCGCGCCTGCTCGCTCGCGGTCGCTCCGGCGCGCCGGCGGCGCGAGGCTCGAGCGTCGTCGACACGGCTTGCCAGGCTAGAGGCTCGGGGCCGGCGGGTTCGGTCGGCCGCGCGCCACGTGGCCGGGGCGGGCCCCGAGACGGTACTAGGATCACTCTGCGTAGGCGAGTGTCGACGCGGGCGCCTGTGACCCCGGGCGCCGGGTCCCGGTGGCGCGACTTCGGATCGACGACGGAGGGTCTCGTGGAGGCGGCGCAGGTGACCGAGCCGACCCGGGACGCGATCACCGGCCTACCCAACCTGTCCAGCCTCGTCGAGCGGATCCAGGAGCTGCAGGCGCTCGAGCGGTCGTCCAGGGGCCCGCTGCACAGCCACCTCTCCGATCGGCTGCTCCTCGTCGTCAGCCTGGCCACCGCGCCCGACCGCCACACGGGCCTGTTCCTCCAGGCCCGCACGGCGGCGCTGTTGAGGTCGGTGTTCGGCGACGAGGACGTGATCGCGATGCTGCGGCCGGGGCTGTTCGCCGTGCTGGTGCGCGACCGGGCCGACCTCGCCGCCGACCGGGCCTTCCTCGCCTCGATGCTCCTGGAGTTCGACGTCGACGCCCGTGTCTGGACCGAGCGGGTCCCACTTGACGGCCCGACCACGGCGAGCCTGTTCTCCTCCCTGCTGCTGAGCGGCGACTGGGTGCCGGACTAGGTCCGATGGGCCCTCGGGACCGGGGTGCGCGAGCCGGCTCGCTCAGCGCAGCCCGGCGAACAGGTCGTCCTCGGGCACCGGGGCGCCGGTGGTGTCGGACAGCCGGACGTAGGCCTCGCGGCCGAACAGCTGCCGGAACCTGTCCTCGTCGAGCCGGAGGAAGAGCCTGTTGTCGCCCTGGCTCGAGTGCGCGGCCAGGGCGGCGCGCTTGCGGCCGGCGAAGGCCGAGCAGTCCACGTAGGTCGTGACGAGCTCGTCGGGCGTCGCGACCTCGAGCGCTTCTGCCGGCGGCGCGCCCGAGGAGCCCGCGTCCGCTCCGTCCTCGAAGAACAGGGTGACGAAGTCGGCCATGGCCGAGCAGGGCAGCGCCGGGCAGTAGAGCTTCGAGGCCACCTGCGTCGCCTCGAGGGCGGCGACGGTGACGCGATGGGCCTGGACGTGGTCGGGGTGTCCGTAGAAGCCTTTGGCGTCGTAGGTCACCACGACCTGGGGGCGGTGGCGCTCGAGGAGCACGGCAAGACGTTCGGCCGCCTCGGCGACCGGTGTCGCCCAGAAGGCCCCTTCGGCCAGGTTCTGCGGCCAGCCCATCATCCCGGAGTCCCGGTAGCCGAGCATCTCGAGCTCGCTCACGCCGAGCAGCTCGCAGCTGCGCTCGAGCTCGGCCCGCCGGGTCCGAGCCACCTCGGCCTCGACGTGGCCCGGCTCGCCCGGCTTGACCCCGCCGGGGCCGTCACCGAGCTCGCCGCCGGTGCAGGTCACGAGCACCGTCCGGATGCCCTCGTCGCTGTAGCGGGCGAGGATCCCCCCGGTGCTCGACGCCTCGTCGTCGGGGTGGGCATGGACGGCGAGCAGGGTGAGGGGCGAGGTCGGAGGGGCCACCTCCCGACGCTACCGGGCCGAGGCCCGAGCCTTGCGGGGGGCAACTCGGGGACGTAGGTTCAAGGCAGCGTCGCGCCTGATGGTGGTCGAGATGGCCCACGAGCACATCGTTGGCAAGTCCCCCGTAGCGGTTGCGACGCGCTGCACGAGCCGTTTTCCCGAGCGCCGCGACCTGGCGGTCGGACCGAGCCGGGAGGGGGGCGAGCCGCGCCTCGGCACGTCGCCGGGCCCGGCCGGCCCGTTCGTCTAGCCGAGGGACGCGCGGGGATCGTCGAGGGGGAGGTGGGCCGATGGCCGCGGAACGAGAGACCGAAGTCCCGGAGGCGCAGATCGCCGTGCACTGGCGCGAGGAGGCGTACGTCTACCCGCCCGCCAAGTTCATCGGTCAGGCGAACGCCTCCGACCCGGCGATCCTCGAGCGATTCAGGGAGGAGCGGTTCCCGGAGTGCTTCAAGGAGTACGCTGATCTCCTCAGCTGGGATAAGTACTGGCACACGACGCTCGACACCTCTAACCCGCCGTTCTGGAAGTGGTTCGTCGGCGGCCGCCTGAACGCCTCCTACAACTGCGTCGACCGCCACGCGGCAGTCCGGCCGAACCAGGCCGCCCTCATATGGGTGCCCGAGCCGGAGGAGGAGCGGACCGAGTCGATCACCTACCAGGAGCTCTACCGCAGGGTCAACGAGTTCGCCGCGCTGCTCAAAGGCTTCTGCGGCGTGGAGACCGGGGACCGGGTCACCTTCCACCTGCCGATGGTCCCGGAGCTGCCGGTCGCGATGCTGGCCTGCGCTCGCCTCGGCGTCATCCACTCCCAGGTCTTCGGCGGCTTCTCCGGCGCCGCCTGCGGCGGCCGCATCGCGGACTCGCAGAGCAAGGTCCTGGTCACGATGGACGGTTACTACCGCAACGGCCAGCTCGTCGACCACAAGGTGAAGGCCGACGAGGCGGTCGCCCGCGCCAGGGAGGAAGGCGTCGAGGTCGAGAAGGTCCTCGTCTTCCGCCGTCACCAGGGCCAGTACGCGTCCGCCAGCCCGATGGTGGAGGGGCGTGACTTCTTCGTCGACGAGGTCATGGCGGACTTCCGCGACAAGCTCGTCGAGCCGGTGTCGATGCCCTCGGAGGCGCCCCTTTTCATCATGTACTCGAGCGGCACGACCGGGCGGCCGAAGGGCTGCCAGCACTCGACCGGCGGCTATCTCTCCTACGTGGCGGGCACCTCGAAGTTCTACCAGGACATCCACCCAGAGGACACCTACTGGTGCGCCGCCGACATCGGGTGGATCACCGGCCACTCCTACATCGTCTATGGGCCCCTCGCGCTCGGGACGACGAGCGTGATGTACGAGGGCGTGCCCACCTATCCCGACGCCGGGCGGCCCTGGCGCATCGCCGAGCGGCTCGGGGTGACGACCTTCCACACCGCCCCGACGACGATCCGCATGCTCCGCAAGGTGGGTCCGGACGAGCCCCGGAAGTACGACTACCACTTCAAGCACATGACGACCGTCGGCGAGCCGATCGAGCCCGAGGTGTGGCGCTGGTACCACGACGTCGTCGGCAAGGGCGAGGCAGTGATCGTCGACACCTGGTGGCAGACGGAGAACGGCGGCTTCCTCGGCAGCACGCTTCCCGCCCTCCAGCCGATGAAGCCGGGCAGCTGTGGTCCGGGCGTGCTCGGCGTCTACCCCGTCATCCTCGACGAGGAAGGCAAGGAGGTCGAGGCCGGGAGCGGCCGGGCCGGGAACATGTGCATCCGCAACCCTTGGCCGGGGATCTTCCAGACGATCTGGGGCGATCCGGACCGCTTCGTCCGCACCTACTACGAGAAGTACTGCCGGGACAAGGACAGCAAAGACTGGCACGACTGGCCGTACTTCTCGAACGACGGGGCCACTCAGGCGGCCGACGGGTACTTCCGCATACTCGGACGGGTTGACGACGTCATCAACGTCTCGGGGCACCGGCTCGGCACGAAGGAGCTCGAGTCCGCGGCCGTCACCGTCGAGGAGGTCGCCGAGGCCGCGGCGATCCCCGTCGCCGACGAGCTTCGCGGGCGGGCGGTCGAGATGTACGTCGCGTTGAAGCCGGGTGTGACGCCGAGCAAGGAGATCGAGGACAAGATCGCCCTCGCCATCCAGACCGAGATCGGTGCGGTCGCTCGCCCGAAGCACGTCTGGATCGTTCCGGACATGCCGAAGACCCGGTCCGGCAAGATCATGCGCCGGGTCATCGCAGGGATATCGAACTTCGGCGACGTCGGCGACATCACGACCCTGGCGAACCCCGAGGTGGTGGACGAGATCCGAGAGAAGGTCCAGGCAGAGAAGCGGGCCATCGGGGAGGGACCCAGCTAGGAGGGCTGCGGCCGGCCCCGGGCAGGCCGTCGCCCGCCGGGCGCGAGGCGGGTGCCATCCAGAGCATATGATCGTGGCCTCGAGGAGCTCGAGGCCACGACCATGCTCGGCCGTCCCCGAAGCACGCCTCGCCCGGGTAGCTCAGCGGCAGAGCAGCGCACTCGTAATGCGCAGGTCGTGGGTTCAAATCCCACCTCGGGCTCGGCATGTTCCCAGCCCAGGGGCCTGTCCGCCGACTTGGAGCGTTCGCGGCCGAGCCGACCACCTCGGCCATGGGCGGTCGTGCAACCGTGACCGGCTGGCCTCGTGAGCCCGAGCCGGGAGCTCCCAGCTGGCGCCCGGCGGCGAGCGTGGCCGAGCGGGATGGTGACCTTCGAGCGCTCCGGCTCGAGGCGTCGGGCCGGCGCCACCCAGAGAGCTACGACAAGCGAAGCTAAGGCTGACCAAGCGTGCCAGGAGCAGCTTGGAGCGGGGCACCTTGGCGGCTCTGGGGATCCGACCCCTGGACGCGTCACGCGCGCCTCGGCAGGAGCGTGGGGCGCCAGAGCCCACGCGGATGGGCGATGAGGAGGACCCGATCCTCGTTCCCCCTGCCGCCCACAGCAACCACGCCATCACCTACGCCGAGGCGCATGCCGGCAAGTGGGCTGAACGCGCCTAGGCAGTACGACCGGCACTCGTTGCACTGCATCGGCGAGCCTGCTCCAGGCGAGGCAGTGAGTGCACGAGGCGGACAGCGACGGCCGAGAGCCAACAAGACGCCACCTCACCGCCACAGCGCCCGTGCACATCGGTGCGGACTGCCGCCTGGAGCGGCCGCGAAGGTCTGTAACCCTTCGCCCAAGCTCGCCAAGAGCGGTGGCGAAGGTCGTCAGAGACGGCGTTTCTTGCCCGCGGCGACGTCGATCCCGCGCAGCCCCGAGGCCCGTCCCGAGAGCGCTGGCGCGGCGATCGGCTCCGGCTTGCCGAAGACGTCTCGGAGCCAGAGCGTCCGTTCGCTTGACCAGTAGCGAAGCACGGTCAAGCTGCCGCCGGGAAGGTCGCTGACGAGGCCCTCGGCGGTGATAATCCGGGTCTTCTGCTGTTTCCGTGGGTCGGGTCGATCGGATTGGGCGGCTTCACCGACGGCGCTCCTTCACCTGAACGGCTGAACCCCACAGCGAACGAGCGCAGCGGCGTCCGGCGCAACCGGCGAGGTAACCCCCTGCTTGCACCGACCAGGGCTGTCAAGGGGCAAGCGAAGCGCAGAGCGAGGACACGGAGCGAAGCGGAGCCCCGAAGCGACCCTTGACAGCCCGG
>JAJYNS010000112.1 GCA_021786195.1 Actinomycetes bacterium
CGCCCGTGCACTGCTCCGCCAGCTCGGTCACGACGAGCTGGTCGGCCTCGCGTTCGTCCGGATGGTCCTTCCCGGCCTGCTCGGGGTCGCCCGGCGGATGCGCTGGGGATCGGGCGGACCATGGAAGGACGGGGACGAGTTCGCGGTCGACCTCGTCGCAACGGCATGGACCGCGCTCCCAGAGCAGTGCGGCGAGCCGCCCGAGCGACCCTGCCGGGCAGTCGTCGAGCGGGTGCGACGGTCGCTGAGGACCGAGCGCGATCGTCACCGGCGCCGCATGGCTCGCCAGGCGCCGCTGCCGGAAGGCTGCTCCGAGCTGGCAAGCCCGGGCTCGGACGGCCTCAGCCAGCTCGCCCGGGCGCTCGCGCTCGTCTCCGGCGTCGGCATCGGTCGCCAGGACGCGGCCTTGCTCGTGGCAAACCGGGTGCTCGGCTACCGCCTCTCCGAGCTCGCGGCAGCCACCGGCGAGAGCGTGAGCAGCCTCAGCTACCGGCGCCGGCTGGCCGAGGCCGCGATCTGCCGTTGACCCGAGGTCGGCACCGGGAGACGCCCGCCCGCTGGGGCGCAGTCGGCCGGGTCCTGCCGGCGACGCGCCGGGGTCCGCTTCAGCGGTAGTGCCGGCGGAAGCCTGCCCGCACAGCATCTTCGGGGCTGCCGGCCGCGAGGCGGCACCACCCCGGCCCGTCGACCTGCGCACACCGGTGGCAAGGAGGGCAGAGGATTGCAGCATCCGGCCGGCGCGTACCGCTCCACCACCTCGGCCGCGTCCGAAGGCGCGTACCTCGCCGCCGGCCCGCCGCCCGCGCTCGTGAGGGGGGAGCCGACCCGCTCGCGCCCGACGCCGGCGCGCCGTCCCCCGAAGCTCGCCGTCCCCGTCCTTCTCGCCGCCCTCGGCCTCCCGCCCCTGGCGGGCGTCGCAGGCACGGCCGCGCCGCAGCGGATCTGGCCGGCCGGCGGGCCGCCTCCGCCCGAGTGGGTCCTCGAGCAGATCCTGGCAGGCGGCCCCCGCCTACGCGAGCACCTCGTCGAGCGCCACGGACGCCAGGCCGTGCGCCTCGGCGACCGGGGCGTAGGTGAGCGAGCCTCCGACGGTGTTCACCCCGCGAGCGAGCGCCGGGTCTTCGCGTACCGCGGCCTGCCAGCCGAGCGAGGCGATCTCGATCGTGTAAGGCAACGTCGCGTTCGTCAACGCGTGGGTCGAGGTGTGGGGAACCGCGCCCGGCATGTTCGCGACGCAGTAGAAGACGGAGCCGAAGACCTGGAACGTCGGGCTGGAGTGCGTCGTCGGGCGAGTCGACTCAAAGCAGCCGCCCTGGTCCACCGAGATGTCGACCAGCACCGAGCCGGGGAGCATCCGGGCGACGAGATCGTCGCTCACGAGGTGCGGAGCCCTCGCCCCCGGGACGAGCACGGCGCCGATCACGAGGTCGGCTTCGAGACAGGCCTCCTCGATCGCGTGCTCGCTCGAGGCCATCGTCCGGAGCCGGCCCTGGAAGGCGGCGTCGGCGGCTCGCAGCTTGGCGAGGTCCTGGTCGAGCACGACGACCTCGGCGTGCATCCCTGCGGCGACCGTCGCCGCGTTCATCCCCGACACGCCGGCGCCGATCACGACGACCCTGGCGGGCCTGACGCCTGGCACGCCGCTCATCAGCACGCCCCGCCCGCCCGCGGGCCGCTGGAGGTGGGCGGCACCCACCATCGGCGCCATCCGGCCCGCCACCTCGCTCATCGGAGCGAGCAGCGGGAGCGAGCCGTCGGCGAGCTGGACCGTCTCGTAGGCGATCCCGACCGTTCCGGCCGCCAGCAGCGCGTCGGTGCACTCCTTCGAGGCGGCGAGGTGCAGGTAGGTGAACAGCACCTGGTCCCGGCGCAGCCGGTGGTACTCCTCGGCGACCGGCTCCTTCACCTTGCAGACGAGGTCGGACTTGCCCCACACCTCGTCGGCGCTGTCGAGGACCGCGGCGCCGGCACGCTCGTAGTCCTCGTCCGGGATCGAGGAGCCGGCGCCCGCCGAGCGCTCGACGACGACGACGTGGCCGGCCGAGACGAGCTCGCGCACCCCGGCGGGCGTCATCGCGACGCGGAACTCGTTGTCCTTCAGCTCACGGGGAATCCCGATCCTCATCGGCCGCACCTCATCGACACCGCGTCGACCTGCGACGCTCCCTCGCCACCGGCGCCCCCGGCGCCAGTACCACGATGGCACCCATCCCGAGCCTCGCGCAATCCTCTGGTACCGGATCCATCGCAGATCTCACTCGTTGCTTCGAAGATCGTCGTCGCCTGCCCATCGACTCACGAATCGCGGGCCGAAGGGCCGCCCCCATGACGGATCACGAGTCGAAGCCGATCCCGAGGCGATCGAGCAGCCGCAACCAGGCGTTCCGGCGGCCGTCATGACGGTCGGCCCGAGCCAGCGACCATCGGGTCAGCCCGACAGCCGCCGAGCGCAGCGGCTCCGGGGGGAAGGGGAACGGCCGGCTGCGCACGAGGTCCAGCCCGCTCCGCTCGCTCGCGGCGCCGAAGGCGAGGTCGACCAGCACGTCGGCCGCGAAACGGGAGGCGCCGACGCCGAGGCCCGTGAAGCCGGCCGCGTAGGCGACGCGCCCGGACTCGGCGGTGCCGAAGAAGGCGCAGAACCGGGAGCACGTGTCGATCGCCCCGCCCCAGGCGTGGCTGAAACGGACCCCTTCGAGCTGAGGGAAGGTGGTGAAGAAATGCCGAGCAAGGAGCTGGAAGGTACGACGGCGGACCTCGAGCCGGCTCGAGACGGCGTTGCCGAAGTGGTACACCGCGTCGTAGCCGCCCCAGAGGATCCGGTCATCGGGCGTCAGCCGGTAGTAGTGGAACTGGTTCCCCGCGTCCGACAGCCCCTCGCGGCCCTTCCAGCCGACCTCCGAGAGGCGGTCGGGGCCGAGCGGCTCGGTGGCGAGGACGTAGTCGTAGACGGGAAGGACGTAGCGGCGGATCTCCCGGACGAGCGGCGGGAAGGCGCTCGTCGCGAGCACCACCCGCCGGGCGAGCAGCGCGCCAAGGGGTGTCGCCAGCCGAAGCGCGCCCTTGCCGGCGGAGTCGAGCCCGTGCACCGGGCTGCGCTCGAAGATCCGCCCGCCTCGGCGCTCGGCGGCGGAGGCGAGCCCCCAGGCGAGGCGCGCCGGGTCCACGAGCGCCGTGCCGGCCGGGCGCCACAGGCCCCCGAGATAGGTGGGGGAAGCCACCCGCTCGCGCGTCGAGTCCGCGTCGAGCAGCTGCGCGGGCGCCCCGTGGGCAACCGAGAGCTCGGCGCTCTCGGCGAGGGCGTCGAGCTGCCAGGCGGCCGTGGCCACGTCGATCGCGCCGGTGCGCTCGAAGCCGCAGTCGATTCCCTCGGCCTCGACGGCCGCTTGGATCGCGTCGAGGTTGGCGCGGCCGAGCCGTTCGAGGAGGTCGATCTCGCCGGGGAAGTGCGCGACGCCGTTGTCGAGGCCGTGGGTGAGGCTCGCCTCGACGAAGCCCCCGTTGCGGCCGCTCGCCGCCGAGGCGATGCGGTCGGCCTCGAGGACGACCACCGAACCGGCGTCCCCGCGCTCGAGGGCCCGCAGCGCCGTCCAAAGGCCCGTGAAGCCGGCTCCGACGACGGCGAGGTCGCACTCGTGCTCGCCCTCGAGGGGCGGGCGGGCCGCCGGGCGGGCCGGAGAGTCCAGCCACAGGGGGACGTGGGAGGCGCCGCCGAGCGAACGCTCGACGGCGGAGTCGCTCACGACAGGTCGATGACCGCCGTGCGCACGTCGGACATGTCCATCAAGGTCCACTTCCCGCCGATCCTCCCCCAGCCCGTCGACTTGCCGCCGGCACCGCCGAAGGGCATGGCGATGTCCCAGTAGTCGGTCGTGTCGTTGACGATCACCTGGCCGACCTCGAGCTGCTCGACGAAGCGGAAGGCCCGTTTCAGGTCCCTGGTGAAGACCGCTGCCTGGAGCCCGAGGACGTCGGCGTTCGCCAGGGCCAAAAGCTCGTCGTCCCCTTCCGCGGCGAGCACGGGCACGACCGGCCCGAAGGACTCCTCACGGGCGACCGCCATGTCCGGGCGCACGCCGTCGAGGACCGTGAGCTCGTAGTACAGGCGGGTCGGCATGCCGTCACGCCGGCCGCCCCCGAGCAGGACCTTGGCGCCGCGGGCAGAGGCGTCGGCGAGGTGGCGGTCCATCTTCGCCGCGACGGCCTCGTTGTTCAGCGGGCCGAGCGTGGTCGCGGGGTCGAACGGGTCGCCGAGGCGCACCTTCTCCGCCTCTGCCAGGCAGGCCTCGAGGAGCTCCTCGTGGCGGGAGACGTCGACGATCACCCGCTCGGTGGCGCAGCACACCTGGCCGGCGCAAAAGTAGGCGCCGTAGACGGCGGCGCGCGCGGCGCGCTCGATGTCGGCGTCGGCGCAGACGACGAGGGGGCCGTTGCCCGAGCACTCCATCACGCGCCGTTTCAGCCCGGCGATCTCCTGGATGCGCGCGCCGGTGGCCGACGAGCCGATGAAGCCGATCGCGTCGACCAGATCGTCCCGCACGAGCATCTCGCCGACCTCGCCGTCCCCCGGCAGCACGCTGATGAGGCCGCGGGGCAGGCCGGCCGCCTCGAACGCCTCGACGAGCCCGAGGACGGCGGCACAGGTGTGTGCCGGCGGCTTGAGCACGAGCGAGTTCCCC
The DNA here is from genome assembly GCA_021786195.1 of Actinomycetes bacterium. Classification (GTDB taxonomy): domain Bacteria; phylum Actinomycetota; class Acidimicrobiia; order Acidimicrobiales; family Bog-793; genus JAKAOD01. The sequence continues at coordinate 4,677 of JAJYNS010000112.1, forward strand.
GTCACGATCCCGGGGGCCGCGAACTCGGCCGCCATGAGCACGGGGAAGTTCCATGGCGTGATGATCGCCCAGGTCCCGATCGGGCGCCGGAAGGTGAGCATCCGCTTCGCCGGGTCGCGGACCGGCAGCGTCTCGCCGTTCAGCCGCATGAGGTCCTCCGCGTGCAGGTGGAACAGCTCGGCCGCCTCGTTGACGTCCGCCACGGACTCGGCCAACGGCTTGCCCTGCTCGAGCGTTTGGAGGCGCGCGAGGTCGGCCGCTCGAGCCGAGATGGCGTCACCGACCCGGTGGCTCGCCAGCGCCCGCCGATGGGCACCGACCTCGGCCCACTCCCGCTGGGCTCGGCGAGCCGCCCGGGTCGCCGCCCGCACGTCCTCGGGCCCGGGCACCGGGACGGTCGCGACGAGCTCACCCGTCGCCGGGCTCACGATCCCGAGGCGCCGGCCCGTCGAGCCGTCGGTCCAACGCCCGTCGACGTACAGCTTGAGCTCAAGAGGCTCGCTCACTTCCCCTCCCCCGCGCCCATGCGCTTGTCGACCACGTCGTGCAGCCCGTCGCCGACGGCGTTGATCGCGATCACCGTGGCAACGATGAGGAAGGCGGCCGGCCACAGCTGCCACCAGTAGTTGTCGAACAGGTTGTTGATGCCTGTCGTGAGCATGCGCCCCCAGTTCGTCGCCGGAGGGGGCACCCCGAGGCCGAGGAAGCTGATCGACGCGAAGAGCAGGATCGCGTCGGCGACCTTCAGCGTCGCGTTGACGACGACGACGCCGAGGGCGTTCGGCACGAGATGGCGCAGGACGAGTCGGGCATGGCGGTTGCCGAAGCCCCGTGCCGCGACGACGTAGTCGCGAGTGCGCAGCGACAGCGTCTCGCCGCGCACGACCCGGGCAGTCGACAGCCAGCTGACCGACGCGATCGCGATGATGATGAGCGGCAGCGTCGGCTGGAGGAGCGTGCCGAGGAGCACGACGAAGAACAGGAACGGGATCGAGAGCATCGTGTCGACGACCCGCATCAATAGGGCGTCCACGAGACCGCCGAGGTAGCCGGCGACCGCTCCCCACAGCGTCCCGAAGACCGTCGCGACGAGCGCCGCGGCGAACCCGACCTCGAGCGTGCTCTGGCCGCCGACCATCAGCCGGCCGAGGATGTCGAAGCCTTCCGGGTTCGTCCCGAGCGGGAACTGCCCCGACGGCGGCAGGTTGGCGTTGATCACGTTCGTGAGCGTCTGGTCCGTGCGGTAGGCGAGCGGGCCGACGAAGCAGAACAGCACCACCAGCACGAGGAAGGCGGCGCCGGCGAGGGCGAAGCGGTTCGCCGCGAAGATCGCGAGGTTCTCCCGCCAGAGCGGGCGCCTCGGAGCCTCGGCCAGCTCGACCGCGTCGAGCAGGGCCGCCCGCCCCAGCGAGGGCGGCGCCGGCGCCTCGACCCCGACCGACCCACCACCTGCCTGCAACGCGCCTTCGCTCACCGCCCCACCTCAGTCGTAGCGGATACGGGGGTCCAAGGCGGCGTAGGCCAGGTCGGCGAGGAGGTTGCCGACGACCACAGCGGCCGAGACGAGGAGCACGACGCCGAGGAGCACCGGATAGTCCCGGGTTTGCTGGGCGTCCCAGAACAGGAGCCCCATCCCGGGGTAGTCGAACAGCGCTTCGACGATGAGGGAGCCGCTCACGACGTAGGGAAAGCTGATCCCGATCAGCGAGACCACCGGGAGCAACGAGTTCCTGAGGACGTGGCGCACGAGGACGCGCCGCTCGGGCACGCCCTTCGCCCGAGCCGTGCGCACGTAGTCCTCGAGGAGGTTGTCGATCACCGAGGACCGGACGTACCGGCTGTAGTACGCGATGTTGCCGAGCGTCAGGGTCAGCACCGGGAGCACGAGCACGCGCACGTCGGTCCCGATGCCCTGTCCGAAGCTCTGGGCGGTCGAGGGGAGCAGGGGGAGCTGGATGTTCAAGATGATGATCCCGATCACCCCGAGCAGGAAGCTCGGCATGGAGTACATCGCGAGCAGCGACCAGGACAGGACGTAGTCGGCGCCCTTGTTCCTCCGGGCCCCCTGGAGCAGGCCGAGGGGCACGGAGATCGCGATGGCGAGGAAGATGGCGACGCCGGTGAGCAACAGGTCGCGGGGGAAGTACTCGCCGATGAGCGTCGAGACCGGAGTGTTGAGGTGGTAGGAGAAGCCCAGGTTGCCGCGCAGGGCGTTGCCGAGCCAGATCGCGTACTGGACCGGCAGGGACCTGTTCAGGCCCTCCTGGACCTCGAGCTCGTGGACGGCGAGCGGCGTGGCCTTGGGCCCGAGCTGGGCGCGGACGAGCCCTCCGGGGAGGGCGTGGAGCAGGCCGAAGACGATCAGGGTCACGAACAGCATGACGACGAGGGCCTGACCGACTCGTCGAGCGAGGTAGCCGAGCATCCTCAGGCCACCCCCGAGTCGTAGACGACCTCACCGCCGACGGCCGTAAGCACGACTCTCGCCTCGGGGAGATGGTCGATCCCGGTGCCGAAGGGATCCTGGTCGAGCACGACGAGGTCGGCGAGCTTGCCCTCCTCGATGGTCCCGGTCTCGCCCTCGAGGTGGTTGACGTAGGCCGACCCCGCGCTGAAGGCACCGAGCGCCTCCTGCAGGCCGATCCGCTCGGAGGGGAGGAAGGGCTCCTCGCGCGCCGCGCCGAGGCGCGCCGAGGCGGGGAGCGCGCGGCTGACGGCGACGGCGATCTCCTCGAGCGGGTTGGCAGTGGAGACCGGCCAGTCCGACCCGCAGGCGAGCACCGCCCCGCTGTCGGCGAGGCTGGCGAAGGGGTACTGCCACGCGGCGCGCTCGGGGCCGAGGAAGGGGATCGTCAGCTCGGTCATCTGCGGCTCGACACAGGCCCAGAACGGCTGGGCGTTCGCCACGACGCCGAGCAGGTGGAAGCGGGCGACATCGTCGGGGTGGACGAGCTGGAGGTGGGCGACGTGGTGGCGCAGGTCGCGCCCGCCGTCCGGCCCGGCTCGCTCGATCGCGTCCAGGGCGACGCGCACCGCCCGGTCGCCGATGGCGTGGAAGTGGACCTGGAAGCCTTCGGCCGCGAGGTCCGAGACGGCTGCGTCGACGAGCTCGGGCTCGATGAACAGCCGGCCCTTGCCCAGCTCCTCGCGGCACCCCTCGTGGACGTGCCCCCCAGGGCTGAGGTAGGGCTCGAGCAGCGCCGCGGTGTAGGTCTCCATCACGCCGTCGAGCATGATCTTCACGCTCCCGGCGCAGAGTCCGAGCCTCCCCAGGCGCTCGCGCCGACGGAGGAGGTCCTCGACCTGCTCGAGGCCACGCGCTCGCTCCCACCACAGGGCAAGCCGGACCCGGGCGCGCAGCTTCCCGGCAGAGGCGAGCGCGGCATACGCCTCCTCCTCCTCCTCGCCGACCGCGGCGTCCTGCCAGGCGGTGACGCCGAGGGAGAGCAGGTGCGCCTGGGCGTCCTCGAGCGCGGCAGCCCGCTCTTGGACCGAGACCGGGGGGACGAGCCGGCCGACGAGGTCCATCGCCCCCTCGTGCAGCGTCCCCTGCGGCCTGCCCTGCCCGTCCCGCTCGATCCTGCCGTGGGCCGGGTCGGGCGTCGAGGCGTCGAGACCTGCGAGCTCGAGCGCCGCCGAGCTCACCCACGCGCTGTGCCCGTCGCGGTTGACGAGGAACGCCGGCCTGCCCTGGCACACCTCGTCGAGCGCGCTCGCGGGCGGAGTGCCACCGGGAAAGGTCTCCATCGACCAGCCCTTGCCGACGACCCAGGCGGCGTCGGGGTGGGTCGAGAGGTAGCGGAGGACCGTCGCCTGGCACTCCGCGACGGTCCGGGCCTCGCCCATGTCGCACGAACGTGCCTGCAGGCCGCCGCCGAGCGGGTGGCAGTGCGCGTCCTGGAACCCCGGGAGCAGCGCCTTGCCCCGCAGGTCGACGAACTGCCTCGCCGGCCCGACCGCCTCTCGGACCTCCCTCGCCGTGCCGGCGGCAACGATCCTGCCGGCCCGCACCGCGACCGCCTCGGCGAAGGGGCGGGTCGGCGAGCCGGTCCAGACCACCCCGCCGGAGAGGACGAGGTCGGCGCCGTCAGCCACGGCGGCCGCCGTCCGCGTCCGCTCCCCGGCAGAGAGCCGCTAGCTCGAGAAGTACCACGCCTGGGGGTTCGGGTTCGCGTAGGGGCTCAGCTGCTGCCAGCCCTTCAGGCTGTTGCTCACCACGGCGATCTCGTAGTCCTCGAGCGGCCACCAGAGGGATGCGACGTCCTTCGAGAGGTAGTTCTCGTCCGCGTAGAGGGTCTGGAGGCCGGAGCTGAGGTGCGCTGCGTTGATGAGCTTGTCGGCCTGGGGCGAGTCGTAGCCGCCCGCCCAGAAGTTGCCCTTCCCGAACTGGTTGCCCCCACTCGGCACGAGCTGGTACTGGCCGTAGTCCCACATGAACCCCGAGTACCCGGCGATGCCGTAGTTGCAGGGCGGCGAGGAGGGGCAGACGCCGGCGATGGAGAACATCGTGTCCTCCGTCTGCCCGTTCAGCGTGATGCCGATACCGACCGAGCGGGCCGCCGTCTGGAAGGCCTCGACCTCCGTCTGGAACGAGGGCGTCCCGGTCGAGTACATGAAGGACAGGCTGAGCTGCGTGCCCTTGGCGATCCCCGCCCCGCACTCGCTCGCGCCCGCGCCCGGCCGCCTGCAGACGTCGATGCCGCCCGAGCCTGCCGCCCAGCCGTGGGCCTTCAGCAGGCTGGCGGCCTGCGACGGGTCGTAGGGGTAGGGGTTGGTCCGAAGCTTGGGGCTGACGTAGACGGACCCCGGGTAGTCCGCGATCGGCCCGTAGTCGGGAAGCCCGTAGCCGTGCATGGTCCGCTGGATGTACAGCTGCTGGTCGACTAGGTGCTGGAGCGCCTGGCGGATGTACAGCTGCCGGACGAGGGGCCCCCAGGTCTTGCTCGTGTACCCGAACTCCATGTCCTCGTTGAAAAAGACGCTCCACGGCTTGACGCTGAAGCCGTGGCTGGTGAAGTACGACGACTGGGCGACGTCGCTGAAGGGCAGGAAGCCGAAGGTCAGGCTCCCCGAGCGGAGCGCGTCGAGCTCGGCCGTGTCGGAGGGGTAGCTGTAGACCTCGTAACCGGCGATACGAGGCTTGTCCGGCCCGGTGTAGCGCGGGTTGCGCACGAGCTCGGTGGCGTAGGTCGTCGGGTCGTAGGACTTGATGACGAAGGGCCCGTCGACGACCTTCCACAGCGGGTTGGTCGAGTAGGTCCTCAGGTCGCTCGACTGCTTGAACAGGAAGGTGAAGACCGCCTTCGCTCCCGACGCCGTCGCCGCCGGGTCGCCAGGCTTGCAGCTCGCGCAGGTCCGGTCCCAGGCCTGGGCGGGCAGCGGGTAGATCCAGGTGAGCTGGTTGCCGGTGAACCAGGTCGGGTTGTACGAGCGGGTCAGATGGAGGACGAAGCTGTACGCGCTCGGCGTCGAGATGCTCTTGATGTCGTCGGGCAGCTCGCCGGCGATGTAGTTGCCGGTCTTGGTCTTCCCCGCCTGCATCAGCTCGAAGTAGAACTTGACGTCCGCGGAGGTGACCGGGGTCCCGTCCGACCAGGTGAACCCGCGCTTCATCTGCACGGTCACGACGGAGTTGCCGTCGGAGTAGACCGGCCGCTCGCCGATCGACAGCGCCCAGTCGATCCCGGTCTTCGAGCCGTTGCCGGCGAAGTACAGCGGCCGCCACATGTCGCCTTCGATGTTCGAGTCCCAGTCCTCGTAGTTCGCCTGGTTCTCGATCGGCAGCATCCAGGAGAAGTCCTCGCCGATGGGCAGCGCGTAGCTCGCGATGCGGCCCGCGGACGCCTTGCGCGCGCCGAGCGGCGCCGAGGCGCCGGCTGAACCGGCGAGCGCCGCTCCCCCCGCGGTGAGGGCGAGGAGGGCGCATCCGCCGGCCACCAGCGAGAGGCCCAAGGGACCGCGCCGCGCCGGCGACGCGCCCCGAGCTCGTGGGCCTCCGGCCGTCGAGCTGCCCTTCGCTGGCAACTGGTCGCACCTCCCCGTGCGGACGAGGATTGCCATCGCCGGTCCTCCCTTCGTGCTGTGCTGCTCCCTCTGCCCAAGAGCCCCGAGGCCGTTCACGACAGGACTAGCACGCTACGGTTTCAGGAGTGTTTCCGTCAATGCTCGACCGATCGCATCGGCTGTCCCCGATCGAGCAGCCCTTTCCGCAGCCCGCGGCTCAGAAGTCGATCGCGGACATCACGTGCTTGACGCGCGTATAGTCATCGAACCCGTACACCGACAGGTCCTTGCCGTACCCGGACCTCTTGAAGCCCCCGTGGGGCATTTCGGCGACGATGGGGATGTGGGTGTTGATCCACACGGCGCCGAAGTCGAGCGCCCTCGCCATCCGCATGGCCCGGGAGTGGTCGCGGGTCCACACGCTGGAGGCGAGCCCGTACTCGACGCCGTTCGCCCACCTGATCGCCTCGTCCTCGTCGGAGAAGCGCTGCACGGTGATGACCGGCCCGAAGATCTCGGTCTGGATCATCTCGTCGTCCTGGCGCAGCCCGGCGACGACCGTCGGCTCGAACAGGTAGCCGCGCGTCCCGATCCGCCTCCCCCCGGTCACGACCTCGGCGTGCGCCGGACGCCGCTCGAGGAACCCGGCGACGCGCTCGAGCTGGCTCGCGTTGTTGAGGGGGCCGAAGTCGGCGGAGGTGTCCCCGACCGGGCCCGCCCTGGTCGCGCCCGCCCGTTCGGCGATGGCGGCGACGAAGTCGTCGTAGATCCCCGGCCCGGCGAGGACCCTGGTGGCGGCCGTGCAGTCCTGCCCGGCATTGAAGTAGCCCGCCATCGCGATGCCCGCGGCCGCCGCCTCGACGTCCACGTCGTCGAAGACCACGACCGGTGCCTTGCCGCCGAGCTCGAGGTGCACCCGCTTCAGGCCCTCGGCTGCGCTCGCCGCGACCTCCCGGCCGGCTCGCACGCTCCCGGTGATCGCCACGAGCTGGGGCGTCGGGTGAGCGACGAGCTGCCGACCGGTGTCGCGGTCGCCGCATACGACGTTGAAGACCCCGGGGGGCAGGTGCTCGGCCATCAGTTCGGCGAGGTAGAGCGTCGACGCCGGGGTCGTGTCCGAGGGCTTGAGCACCATCGTGTTGCCGGCGGCGAGCGCCGGCGCCCACTTCCAGACGGCCATCATGAACGGGTAGTTCCAGGGGGTGACCGCGGCGCAGACCCCGATCGGCTCGCGCCGGACGTAGGAGGTGTGCCTCGCCATGTACTCGGCGGCGGCACGGCCCTCGAGCAGCCTCGCCGCCGCCGCGAAGAACCTCACCTGGTCGACGGCCGGTGGAACCTCCTCCGAGCGCGTCAGCGCGACCGGCTTGCCGGTGTTCCGGCTCTCGATGCCCACGAGCTCCTCGGCGTGCGCCTCGATCGAGTCGGCGATGCGCAAGAGCGCCCTGGAACGCTCCGAGGGCGTCGCGTCGCGCCATGCAGGGAAGGCCTCCGAGGCGGCCCGGAACGCCGCGTCGACGTCCTCGGGGCCCGAGACCGGGGCGAGCGCGTAGGCCTCTCCGCTCGAGGGGTCCACCACCTCGGACCAGCGGCCGGAAGCCGGCTCGACCCGTGCGCCCGCCACGAAGTTCGCCAACCGCTCGAGCCGGCCAGTCGGTCCCTCGCTCGACATCTCTCGTCCGCCCCCCTCCTCGCGGCCCTCTGCCCGTCGGGCCATTCTCGCAGAGCTTCCACCCTCTCACAAGCGATTTCGTCGACTTTCTGCCACCGGACGACGGAATCACTTGACGGCAGGGCTTCCGATAGCGCACCGTAGCAGCGGGGAGGACGACAGGGCATGGAACGGCTCGACAAGGCGAACCGGGCGATCATCGAGGAGCTCCAGCGCGACGGTCGCCGCCCCTACAGCGCGATCGCGCAGGCGGTCGGCCTCTCCGAGGCAGCGGTGCGCCAGCGGGTGCAGCGCCTCCGGGATCTCGGCGTCATCCAGGTCGTCGCCGTGACCGACCCGAAGCAGGTCGGCTTCGCCCGCCAGGCGATGATCGGCATCCGGACCGCCGGCGACGCCCGCGTCGTGGCCGCCAAACTCGCCGAGGTGCCCGAGATCGACTACGTCGTCGTCTGCGCCGGTGCCTTCGACATCCTCGTCGAGGCGGTGTGCGAGGACGACACCCACCTCCTCGAGCTGCTCAACTCGACGATCCGCACGCTCCCGGGCGTGCACCACGCCGAGACGTTCGTGTACCTGGAGCTGACCAAGCAGACCTACACCTGGGGGACGAGATGACCACCGGCACCGACGCGTCGCTGCAGGACTCGGCGAGGCGCCATCTGTGGATGCACTTCACCAGGCTGTCGTCCTACGACGGCCACGAGGTTCCCGTCATCGTGCGAGGCGAGGGCGCCTACGTCTACGACCAGCACGGAAAGCGCTACCTCGACGGGCTGTCCGGGCTCTTCGTCGTCCAGGTGGGCCACGGCCGCCGAGAGATCGCCGAAGCGGCGGCCAGGCAGGCGTCCGAGCTCGCGTACTTCCCGCTGTGGAGCTACGCCCACCCCCGCGCCGTCGAGCTCGCCGAGCGCCTCGCCTCGCTCGCGCCCGGCGACCTGAACCGCATCTTCTTCACCACGGGCGGCTCCGAGGCCGTCGAGTCGGCGTGGAAGCTCGCCCGGCAGTACTTCAAGTCGGTCGGCCAGCCTTCCCGCTGGAAGGTGATCAGCCGGGACATCGCCTACCACGGCACGACCATGGGCGCCTTGTCGATCACCGGAGTCCCCGACCTGAAGTCGGTCTTCGAGCCGCTCGTCCCCGGTGCCGTCAAGGTCCCCGCGGCGAACTTCTACCGAGCGCCCGAGCACGGTGACGACCCGGTCGCGTTCGGCCGCTGGGCGGCCGACGAGATCGAGCGGGCGATCCTCCGGGAAGGGCCCGACACGGTCGCCGCAGTGTTCCTCGAGCCGGTGCAGAACAGCGGGGGATGCTTCACGCCGCCTCCCGGGTACTTGCAGCGCGTCCGGGAGATCTGCGACCGCTACGGCGTGCTCCTCGTCTCCGACGAGGTGATCTGCGCCTTCGGCCGGCTCGGCCACTACTTCGCCGCGGAGCGCTATGGCTTCCAGCCCGACATGATCACCGTCGCGAAGGGCCTCACGAGCGGCTACTCGCCGCTGGGCGCGCTGATCGCGAGCGACCGGCTCGTCGAGCCTTTCCTGTCGGGCGGACGGACCTTCCTCCACGGCTACACCTTCGCCGGGCACCCGGTGTCCTGCGCCGTGGCGCTCGCCAACCTCGATGTGTTCGAGCGCGAGGGCATCCTCGACCACGTCCGCAAGAACGAGGGCGCGTTCAGGGAGGCGCTGGAGTCGCTCTCGGACCTCCCCATCGTCGGCGACGTGCGCGGCGACGGGTACTTCTACGGGATCGAGCTGGTCAAGGACAAGGCGACGAAGGAGACCTTCGACGACGAGGAGTCCGAGCGACTGCTCAGAGGCTTCCTGTCGCCCCGGCTGTTCGAGGCCGGTCTCGTCTGCCGAGCCGACGACCGGGGCGACCCGGTCGTGCAGCTCGCGCCGACCCTCGTATGCGGGGAGGAGCAGTTCGCCGAGATCTCCTCGATCCTGCGCACCGTGCTCGAGGAGGCATGGAAGCGGATATGAGCGGCGCCCGGCCCGGGGAGGCGGCCAGGGAAGCCATGGGCGCCTCCCCGGCCGGGGGCGGTCCCTACAGGGGAGTCTCGTTCTGGCTCGACACGCTGCCCGAGCCGATCGTGCCGCGCCCGTCCCTCGCCGGCGACCTCGAGGTCGATGTGGCGATCGTGGGCGCCGGCTTCACAGGGCTTTGGACCGCGTACTACCTGAGGCGGCGAGACCCGCACCTGCGCGTCGCCGTCGTCGAGGCGGAGGTCGCCGGCTTCGGAGCCTCGGGGCGCAATGGCGGTTGGTGCTCGGCGCTGTTCGCCGCGTCGTGGAGCCGCGTCGCGAGGGAGCAGGGGGTCTCGGCAGCGACGGCGATGCGACGGGCGATGCAGGACTGCGTCGACGAGGTCGGTCGCATCGCCGAGGAGGAAGGCATCGACGCGCACTTCGCCAAGGGCGGGACCCTCGTCCTCGCCCGCAACCCGGCGCAGCTCGCCCGGGCGCGCGCCGAGCTCGACGAGGCCCGCTCCCTCGGTATCGGTCCGGAGGACCTCGTCCTGCTCGACCGCGCCGAGGCGGGAGCCCAGATCGGCGCGTCCAAGGTGCTCGGCGCCCTCTACACGCCCCACTGCGCCTCGCTCCACCCCGGAAGGCTCGTGCGGGGGCTCGCCGGCGCCGCCGAGCGCCGGGGGGTCTCGATCTACGAGCGGACACCAGCCGTCGCGATCGGGCCCCACCGGGTCGTCACCCCCGCGGGAACCCTGCGCGCCGAGGCCGTCGTGCGGGCGACGGAGGGGTACACGGCGCGCCTTCCGGGGACTCGGCGGTTGCTCGCGCCCGTCTACTCGCTGATGATCGCGACGGCACCTCTGGCCGACGCGGCCTGGGAGGAGATCGGCCTGAGTGGGCGCACGACCTTCTCCGACGAGCGGCACCTCCTCGTCTACGGCCAGCGCACCGCCGACGGACGCCTCGCCTTCGGAGGGCGGGGGGCGCCTTACCACTTCGGCTCGAGCGTCTCTTCGCGCAACGAGCAGGTCCCCCGCGTCCACGAGGCGCTCGCCGCGACGCTCGCAGACCTGCTGCCCGCGGCCGCTGGCGTCGAGACGACCCACCGCTGGGGTGGGCCCCTCGGCGTGCCGCGCGACTGGTTCTCGGCCGTCGACTTCGACCGCAGGAGCGGGCTCGGCTGGGCGGGGGGCTACGTTGGCGACGGCGTCTCGACGGCGAACCTCGCCGGCCGCACACTGGCAGACCTGATCACCGGGACGGACTCCGACCTCACCCGCCTCGCCTGGGTCGGCCGGCACCCCCGACGCTGGGAGCCCGAGCCGTTGCGGTTCCTCGGGCTCAACGGCGGGGTCGTGGTGATGCGCTCCGCCGACCGGGTCGAAGAGCGGACGGGCCGGCCGGCGAGGCGCGCGCGCTGGTTCTCACGCCTCGTCGGCGGCTGAGCCGCCGCCCGAATGCCACCACCGCAGGGCGGGGACCCGCTATCCTGCCGGGGCCGTGCCCTCCCATAGCGCAAGCAAGCCCTCCGGACCCCTCTCAGGCCTGAGCCGCGGACGCGCCCGGCTCGTCGCGGCCGGCGCCGTCGTCGTGATCGTCGCCGCCGTGCTCGCCGTCGTGCTCACCGGGTCGAAGAGCCCGGGCAAGCACGCCTCCACGACGTCGGGCTCGGTCCCCTCCTCTTCCTCGACGGCACCTGTGACGCCGGCCGTCGCAGCAGACCGCTGCCCGCTCACCGACACGCCGGCCCCCGGGGGCGTGGTGCCGAGGCGCCCCGCGCTCGGGGTGAAGATCGGCAACGAGCCCGAGGGCGCTCGTCCCCAAAGCGGCCTGTCCGAGGCCGACGTCGTCTACGACACGCCGGCCGAAGGCGGGATCATGCGCTACATCGCCGTGTACCAGTGCGAGAACGCGCCGACGATCGGGCCCGTGCGGTCGCTGCGCTGGGTCGACTGGCACATCATGGCCGAGTTCCGCATGCCGCTCCTCGCGTTCGCGGGCGGCATCATCCCCGACGTGAGCACGGCCGAGTCGCTCAAGTGGCTGAAGTCGATCGACCTGCTGACCAACTACGCCAACGCCGCGTACCGCACGACCAACCGGGTCCCGCCGGACAACCTCTACACGAGCACCAAGGCGCTGTGGGGCCTGTTCCCCGACCTCAAGACACCGCCTGCGCCGATCTTCCAGTACTCCTCCACGATCCCCTCCGGCGCAAAGCCGGCATCGTCGATCTCGATCAACTTCTCCGCCGGGACCGACGTCGTCTGGAAGTGGCAGCCGTCCTCGGGCACCTGGCTCCACACCTACTCCGGGGTGGCGGACGTCGACGCGGCGACCGGACAGCCGGTCACGGCGTCGAACGTCGTCGTGCAGATCGTCCGGTACCGCTACGGCCCCTACGCCGAGAGCCCCGGCGGGACCGGCGACGTCGAGAGCGTCACGACAGGCAGCGGAAAGGGCTACGTCTTCCGCAACGGCAAGGTGATCCCGGTCACCTGGCATCGGGCCAACCTGTCCGACCCGACGACGTTCACGACGGCGAGCGGCGCCGAGGTCGGGCTCACCCCGGGAAAGACCTGGGTCGAGCTGCTGCTCGACACGACCGCGGCCATTCCCGGCGCGTTCAGCTGGCACGCCTGAGCGGCCCGGCAGGCCCGAGCCGCGAGGACGACCGCCGCCTCGAGCCTGCAGGTCTCGCCTAACACTTTCCTCGCACCGCCCACGCCGAATCCCAACACCCCCCTGGCAGGCTGGAGCTTGACAACTCCGCCAGGGCCGGTGCCGCCCCGGCGGCGCGCGAGGAGGAGGAGCGATGGCTGAGCTGGTCGACGTGCTGTGGATCTCCCTCGCGACCGGCGTCGGCGCGCTGTTCCTCCTGAGCGCGGCGACCGGGCTCGGGCGGCCGGTCCCCGGCGAGCTCCGGGTGCGACGCAGGAGCGGCCCCGCCCGACCCGAGCAGGGGTCGGCGCCCTGAGCTGAGCTCGCCGCCCTCCCCGGGCGGCTCCCGCTCCCCGGGCGCGAGACTGCAGGTCCATGGCCCGGGCCGATCGCTCGCGTGTCCTCGTCGCGTCGGCGCTCTTGCTCGTCGCCTGGAACCTGCGCGCCGCGATCGTCGCCCTCTCGCCGCTCCTGCCCGAGATCCGCCGCTCCCTCGATCTCTCCTCCCCGCTGGCCGGGCTGCTCACCACCCTCCCGCTCCTGTGCTTCGGCGTCTTCGCCTTCCTCGCGCCGGCGGCCGGGCGCCGCCTCGGCGCCGAGCGGATGCTCGTCGCGGTGCTCGGCGCCATCACCGGCGGCGTCGCGCTCCGCCTTCTGCCGGGCGACCTCGCGCTCTACGCCGGGACGACGCTCGCGGGCGCCGGGATCGCGGTCGGCAACGTCACCCTCCCCGCCGCCGTGCGTCGGGACTTCCCCGATCGCATCGCGCTCATGACCGGGCTCGCCGCGACGGGCGTCGTCGGGGGTGCCGCCGTCGCGGCGGGGGCGTCGGTGCCGCTCCAGGACGCGCTCGGCATCGGCTGGCGCCCGTCGCTCGCCCTCTGGGCCATCCCGGCGGCAGTCGCCCTCGCCGTGCTCGTCCCCGCGGCGAGAAGTGCGCCGCCGAGACCGCCCCGAAAGCCGGTCCGCGGCGGGAAGGCTCGACCCGGGCGGCTCTGGCTCGACCCGGTGGCGATCGTCGTCACCGGGTTCATGGGCCTGCAGTCCCTCGACTTCTACGCCACGGTCGCATGGCTCCCGACGATCTTCCAGGCAAAGGGGCTCTCGGCCGGGCAGGCGGGCTGGCTGGTGTCCTACGCGACGCTCGTCAGCATCCCGACGACCTTCGGCGGCCCGCTCGCGGCCCGCCGCGTCGGGCGAGCCGCCGTCGTAGTACTCGCCGTCCTCGCCTGCGCCGTCGCCCTCGGCGGCCTTGCGCTCGACCCGGCCCCCTTGGCCCTGGCCTGGATGACCCTGCTCGGCCTCGGCCAGGGCGCGGCCTTCAGCCTGGCGCTCTCCTTCATCGCCGAGCGGGCCGCAGACGCCGAGTCGACCGCGCAGCTGTCGATGCTCGCCCAGGGTGGCGGCTACCTGCTCGCGAGCATCGGCCCGGTCGGTCTCGGGCTCGTGCACGACCTGAGCGGCGGATGGCGGCTCCCACCACTGGTCCTCCTCGCGCTCCTTGCGCCCGAGCTCGCCGCCGGGCTGGCCGCCTGCCGACCCCGGCAGACCGGCTCGGCGTGGCGGGCCCGGCTGGCGGGCGTGCAAGGAGCCGCTCCGTGAGCCGAGCCGCCTGGGCGCTGTTCGGCGCGCTCGGTGCCATCTGGGGGATCCCGTATCTGCTGATCAAGGTGGCGACCTCTGGCGTCACCCCGGCGGTGCTCGTCTGCGGCCGGACCTCGCTCGGCGCGCTCGTGCTCCTTCCGATCGCCCTGTACCGCCGAGAGCTCGCGCCGGTCCTCGCCCTGTGGCGGCCGCTGCTCGCCTACACCGCCGTGGAGCTGGTCGTCCCTTGGTACCTGCTCGCCTCGGCGGAGCAGCGCCTGCCGAGCTCCCTCTCGGCCCTCGTCGTGGCCGCGGTGCCGATCCTCGGTGCCGTCCTCGCCCGCACCACCGGCGCGCGGGAGCGGCTCGGCCCGGCTCGCCTCGCCGGGCTCGCCACCGGGGCCACGGGTGTCGCCGTGCTCGTCGGCTTCGACGTCCAGGGCGCCGATCTCGGCGCCGTGGGCGAGCTGCTCGTTGTCGTCGCCGGCTACAGCCTCGGCCCGTGGATCTTCCACCGGCACCTCACGCAGCTCCCCGGCGTCGGGGTCGCCGTCGCCTCCCTGCTCGGCTGCGCCGCCTTCTACGCCCCCTTCGCCGCGCTCGAGCTGCCGCGCAGGATGCCTTCGGCCGACGTCCTGCTCTCCATCGCCGGCCTCGGGGTGCTGTGCACGGCGACGGCGTTCCTCGTCTTCTTCGCGCTCATCGCGCAGGTCGGGCCGGCCCGTGCGACGGTGGTGACCTACGTCAACCCGGCCGTCGCGGTGCTGGCCGGCGTCACCGTGCTCCACGAGCCCTTCGGCTGGTCGACGGGGCTCGGCTTCGTCCTCATCCTCGCCGGTTCCCTCCTGGCCGCCCGGCCCTACTCGTCGCGCCGGCCGGTCTGGGCTCGACGCTCGGCGAGGCGCGCCGCGTAGGCCGCGGCCTCCGAGCGCCGCCCCATGCCGAGCTTGGCGAGGAGGTTGGAGACGTAGTTCTTCACCGTCTTCTCCGCGAGGAACAGCTCGGCCCCGATCTCCCGGTTGGTCTTCCCGGCCGCGATCAGCTCGAGGATCTCCCTCTCGCGATGGGTGAGCCGCTCCACGCCCTCGCGCTCGGCGTTCGCTCGGCGCAGCTCGCCGAGCACCCGCCTGGTCGTCTCGGAGTCGATGAGCGAGTGGCCCGCGGCCACCGCGCGGATGGACGCCACGAGCTCGGTGCCGTGGATCTGCTTCAAGACGTAGCCGGCGGCACCCGCGAGCACCGCCTGCGCCAGCGCCTCGTCGTCGGCGAAGGAGGTCAGCATGAGGCACGCGAGGTTGGGGTGGCGGGAGCGCAGCTCCCGGCAGACCTCGACGCCGTCCCCGTCGGGGAGCCGGACGTCGAGCACCGCGACGTCCGGCGCCGCGGCCTCCACCGCCGTCAGCGCCTCCGCCGCCGTGGCCGCCTCGCCGACGACGACGAGGTCCCCGTCGGCCTCCAGCAGCCGCCGCACGCCCTCGCGCACGACAGCATGATCGTCGAGAAGGAAGACACGCACCACGCACCAAGTCTGCACCCTCGGCCGGAGCGCGGGCGAGGTGGCAGGATATCGACCGTGCCCCACCACCAGATCCGAGACCCGGATCTGCTCCAGGCCCTGCTCGATGCCGTCCTGGTCGTCGGGTCCGACCTGGACCTCGAGGGCGTGCTGCGCCGCTTGGTCGACGAGGCGCGCCGGCTCACCGACGCCCGCTACGGAGCGCTGGGGGTGCTCGACGACGCCGGCAAGGGTCTCGCGAAGTTCGTCCACTCCGGGATCGACCCGGAGACGGCGGCGAGGATCGGCCGCCTCCCGGAGGGCGCAGGGGTCCTCGGCCTGCTGATCCTCGACCCCCGCCCCATCCGGGTCGCCGACATCTCGGCGCACCCCGACTCGGTCGGCTTCCCCCCCGGGCATCCGGCCATGCGCTCGTTCCTCGGGGTGCCCATCTCGGTGCGAGGCGAGGTCTACGGCAACCTCTACCTCGCCGAGAAGCGCTCCGCGGACGAGTTCAGCGAGCTCGACGAGGCCCTCGTCGTCGCGCTGGCTGCGACAGCGGGCATCGCCATCGACAACGCGCGCCTGCACTCGCGAGTCGGGGAGCTGCTGCTGAGCGAGGAGCGAGAGCGCATCGCCCGCGACCTGCACGACTCGGTCATCCAGCGCATGTTCGCGACCGGCCTCGCCCTGCAGTCCGTGCTGCCGCTCGCCCACGACGACACCGTGCGGGCTCGCCTCGAGGAGGCGGTCGAGGACCTCGACGACACGATCCGCCAGGTCCGCACGACCATCTTCGCCCTCGACACGCCCCCCCAGAGCCGAGAGGGCGTCCGAGCCCGGGTGCTGAGGACCTGCAGCGAGGCGGCGAGGGGCCTCGGCTTCGAGCCCGAGGTCCGCTTCGCCGGGCCGGTCGACACCGCGCTCGGCGAGGCGGCCGCATACGAGCTGCTCGCGACGTTGCGCGAGGCGCTGTCGAACGTCGCCCGCCACGCCCGGGCGCGGCGGGTGGGAGTCGAGCTGGTCGTCGCCGGGGGCGGGCTGGCCCTCGTCGTCGAGGACGACGGCGTGGGCATACCGGCCGACCACGACCTTTCCGGCCGAGGCCTGAAGAACATGGCAGATCGCGCCAAGGCGCTCGGCGGGTCCCTCGACCTCGCTGCCATGGCCTCGGGCGGGACCCGCCTCACCTGGTCCGTGCCCGTCGCGGGGGACTTTCGACCCTAGATGGGCGCATCCTCCCCCTGGAAGGCTCAGCACATAGCCGGTGCCCCGAACGACACCGCCCCCGCGAGGACCGACGCGGCCGACGCCACGGTGCTCGACGTCGAGGGGCTCGTCACCCTCCTCGAGGTCCTCGCCCGACGCGGCTACCGGGTGCTCGGGCCGAGGGTACGCGATGGCGCCATCGTCCACGGCGAGCTCTCCTCCGTCGCCGACCTGCCACGCGGCTGGCACGACGCCCAGTCGCCGGGAAGCTACCGGATCGAGCACACCGACGACGAGGCCTTCTTCGCCTGGGCCGTCGGGCCGAGCTCGCCCAAGCGCGAGGTCTTCCCGGCTCGCTCGGTCGCCTGGCGCGGGCGGGTCTCCGAGGGCGAGGTCGCGTTCGAGGACGGCGACGCCGCCTCGGAGCAGCGCCCGACCGCGCTCGTCGGTGCCCGGCCCTGCGAGGCGGCGGCGCTCGGGGTGCTCGACCGGGTCCTCGGCGACCGGGGGGCGGGCGATCCGCATTTCCTGAAACGGCGGGAGGGCGCCTTCCTCGTCGTCGTCGAGTGTGCCACTCCCTCCGGGACGTGCTTCTGCGACTCGATGGGCACGGGGCCGGCGGCCGGGAACGGCTTCGACCTCGCGCTCACCGAGCTCGCCGGCGACGGGGGCGGCCACCGCTTCCTCGCCCGCGCCGGCTCGGAGATCGGCGCCGAAGTCCTCTCCTGCCTTCCGGGCCGGCCCGCGGACGAGGCGGACCGGGCGGCGCGCACGGCCCTGCTCGAGCGGGCCCGGACGAGCATGGGCCGAGTGCTCGACACTGCGGGGCTCCCGGCGCTGCTCGCACGCAACGTCGAGCACCCCCGCTTCGACGAGGTCGCCGAGCGCTGCCTCGCCTGCGGCAACTGCACCCTGGTCTGCCCGACCTGCTTCTGCAGCACGGTCGAGGACGCGAGCGACGTCGCCGGCGTGCTGGAGCGCCGCCGGAGCTGGTCGTCCTGCTTCGACCTCGCCCACTCCTACCTCCATGGAGGGCCGGTCAGGGCCTCGACGATGTCCCGCTACCGCCAGTGGATGACCCACAAGCTGTCGACATGGTGGGACCAGTTCGAGACCTCCGGCTGCGTCGGGTGCGGGCGCTGCATCACCTGGTGCCCGGTGGGCATCGACATCACCGAGGAGGCTGCGGCGATCCGGCGCTCCGACGGGGCGCGCCGCGGCCGGAGAGGGGGGCGTTGAGGTGCCGACCACGATCGCCGCGCTCGTCGCGGCCCACCCACTGTTCGCCGGGCTCCCCGCAGACACCGCCGAGCTCGTCGCCGGTTGCTCCCACAACGTCGCCTTCGACGCCGGAGAGCTGCTCTTTGCCGAGGGCGGACCGGCAGACACCCTCTACCTCCTGCGCCGCGGTCGCGTCGAGCTCGAGCTGAGCTCGCCCGGCGCGGGCACGCTCGTCGTCGCAACGCTCGAGGCCAACGACGTCGTCGGCTGGTCGTGGCTGTTCCCCCCCTACCGCTGGCACTTCGACGCCCGGGCCGTCCAGCCGGTCGGTGCGATCGCGGTCGACGGGGCCTGCCTGCGGGCCAAGGCCGACGCCGAGCCGGCCTTCGGCTACGAGCTCGTGAAGCGCCTGACGGCGGTCATCCTCGACCGGCTCCAGTCGACTCGCCTCGCCCTCCTCGACATCTACAGCAAGGGAGAGACCTCGTGAAGCGACAAGGGAAGGCAGCCTGAGGTGACCGGGGAGGCCGCAGTGACCGCCGGGTGCGGGCTCCGACCTCGTCCGCACCGGGTCGTCGGCCGCAGGAGGCTCGCCGGGGACGTCGTCAGCCTCGAGCTGGAGCCGCTCGAGGGGGAGCCGCTCGCCTTTCGCGCCGGGCAGTTCAACATGCTGACCGCGTTCGGGGTCGGGGAGGTGGCGATCTCGATCAGCAGCGCGCCCGGTGAGGGGAGCACGCTCCACCACACGGTGCGCGACGTCGGCGCCGTCAGTCACGCGCTCACGGCGAGCCGGGTCGGCAGCCTCGTCGGCGTCCGGGGCGCCTTCGGCACCGACTGGGGCGTCGACGCGCTCGAGGCCGAGGACGTCGTCGTCGTCGCCGGCGGGATCGGGCTCGCGCCCCTGCGGGGAGCTATCGAGCAGCTGGTGAGCTCCCGGACGAGACGCCGGCGCCGGGAGGGCGCGCCCGAGGCGCCGCACCCGGGCGAGCACCACCCGCCGAGAGAGGCTCGCGAGCACCACTCGACCCAGCCACGCCCTCCCCACCTGCACCTCAGCGTCCTGGTCGGGGCGCGCCGGCCGGACCAGCTCATCTTCGAGGACGACCTCGAGCGCTGGCGGGAGGCCGGAGCGGAGGTGGAGGTGACCGTCGATCTCGCCACGCCCGGCTGGGAAGGCGGCGTCGGGGTCGTCACCGCGCTCGTGCCACGCATCACGGCCTGCGAGCCCGATCGGTCGGTGGCTTTCGTCTGCGGGCCGGAGCTCATGATGCGCTTCAGCGCCCGGGCGCTGCTCGACTGGGGGATGGACCCCGAGCGCATCTTCGTCTCGCTGGAGCGGAACATGCAGTGCGGCTGTGGCATCTGCGGCCACTGCCAGCTCGGCCCGCTCCTGCTCTGCCGGGACGGCCCGGTGGTCCGCTACGACCGCACGGTCGCCTCGCTGCTCCAGGAGCGCGAGCGGTGAGCGCCGCCTCCGACCGTCGCCCGACGCTCGCCGTCTGGAAGTTCGCCTCCTGTGACGGCTGCCAGCTCAGCCTGCTCGACTGCGAGGAGGAGCTGCTCGCCGTCGCCGGCGCGGTCCACATCGCCCAGTTCACCGAGATGTCCAGGGCGGCGGTCGAAGGTCCCTACGACCTGTCCCTCGTCGAGGGCTCGATCACGACCTACGAGGACGCCGCACGCATCCAGGAGGTCCGCCGCGCCTCTCACCGGCTCGTGACGATCGGGGCGTGCGCGACCGCGGGCGGGATCCAGGGCCTACGCAACTTCGCGAGCGCAGGCGAGTACATCGCCACGGTCTACGCCCGGCCCGACTACATCTCGACCCTCGCCACCTCGACGCCGATCGCGGCGCACGTGCCGGTCGACTTCGAGCTGCACGGCTGCCCGATCGATAGGCACCAGCTCCTCGAGGTGATCCTCGCCCAGCTCGCGGGGCGAAGCCCTCGCATCCCGAGCCACAGCGTCTGCCAGGAGTGCAAGGCCCGAGACACCGTCTGCCTCCTCGTCTCCCGGCGCGCCCCCTGCCTCGGCCCGGTGACGCGGGCAGGCTGCGGCGCCCTGTGCCCTGCCGTGGACCGGGGCTGCTTCGGCTGCTTCGGGCCGGCAGAGACGGCCAACACCGCGTCGCTCGCCGGGCGCCTCCTCGAGGACGGGGCGAGGAGGGTCGACGTGAGCCGCCTGTTCCGCACGTTCAACGCCGGCGCGCCGGCCTTCAGGGAGGAGAGCCTCGCCAATGAGCCACGGCCGACACGCTGACCGGGACATCGGGGTCGGCGCCCTGGCCCGCGTCGAGGGCGAGGGAGGGCTCCACGTCACGGTGCGCGACGGTGCCGTCGAGACCGTCACGCTCGACATCTTCGAGCCGCCCCGCTTCTTCGAGGCGCTGCTCAGGGGGCGGCGCCTCGACGAGGCGCCCGACATCACCGCCCGCATCTGCGGGATCTGCCCGGTCGCCTACCAGATGAGCGCCTGCGCGGCGATGGAGGACGCGTGCGCCACCACCGTGGACGAGAAGGTGACGGCCCTTCGCCGGCTCCTCTACTGCGGAGAGTGGATCCAAAGCCATGCCCTCCACGTCTACCTGCTGCACGCGCCGGACTTCTTCGGGCTCGCCGACGCGGTCGAGCTCGCCGAGCTGGACCGGGCCGCGGTCGAGCGCGGGCTTCGACTGAAGCGGGTCGGCAACCTCGTGATGGAGACCGTCGGCGGGCGAGCGGTCCACCCCGTGAACGTCCGAGTCGGGGGGTTCTGGCGCGCCCCCTCCCCCGACGCGATCGCCGCCCTCGCCGAGCCGCTACGGCGCGCCCGAGACGCGGCGCTCGAGACCGTGTCGTGGGTCGCCGGCTTCGAGTTCCCCGACGTCGAGGCCGACTACCTCTTCGTCGCCCTCCACGACCCCGACCGCTACCCGATCGAGTCAGGACGTGTCGGCTCCTCGGCCGGCCTCGACACGAGCCCGGCCGGCTTCGCCGAGCTGGCGGTGGAGGAGCAGGTCCCCCACTCGACCGCGCTCCATGCCCGGCTCGACGGCCAGGGCCACTACCTCACCGGCCCGCTCGCCCGCTACGCACTCAACTCGGCCGCGCTCCCCGAGCTCGCGCGCCAGGCGGCGAGCGCGGCGGGGCTCGGGGCCGCCTGCCGCAACCCGTTCAAGAGCATCGTCGTACGCGCAGTCGAGATCGTCTTCGCCTGCGACGAGGCGCTCCGCCTCGTCGAGGCCTACGAGCCGCCCGAGCCGCCGGCGGCGACGCTCGTCCCCCGCGCCGCGACCGGCGCCGGCGCGACCGAGGCGCCCCGAGGTCTTCTGCTCCACCGCTACGAGCTCGCGGCCGACGGCACCATCGCCTCCGCCCGGATCATGCCGCCGACCTCCCAGAACCAGGCGACGATCGAGGACGACCTCCGCCTCGTCGTCTCCTCAGGGCTCGACCTGCCCGAGGAGCAGCTCACCTGGCGCTGCGAGCAGACCGTCCGCAACCACGACCCGTGCATCTCCTGCTCCACCCACTTCCTCGATCTGACGGTGGAGCGGCGGTGAGGACCGATGCGGCGGGGGCGCGGGAGGGCACGACGCGGGCCGGCACGGCTCGACTGGCGGGCAGCGCGCTCCTCGCCGGGATGGGAAGCGAGTACCGAAGCGACGACGGCGTCGGCCCCGCGGTCGTCGGGCGAGTCGCCGAGCTCGGGTGCCCGGACGGCGTCGAGCTCGTGGCCGGCCTCGACGACCCGCTCGACCTCCTCGGCCTCTGGGACGACGTCGAGCTCGCCGTGGTCGTCGACGCCACCCGCTCGGGCGCGCCCCCGGGGACGGTCACCGTCGCCGAGCTCGGGGAGCACGACGTCGAGGGCGGGCCGGCGCGCAGCACACACTCGATCGGCTTCGCTGGCGCGCTCCGGCTCGGGCGCCTGACCGGGTGCGCGCCACGCCGGGTCTTCCTGCTCGGCGTCGAGGGCGCCGATTTCCGCATGGGCACCGTGCTGAGCGCGCCCGTCGCTGCCGCGCTGCCGCAGGCGGCGGCTACCGCGCTCGCCCTCCTCGAAGGAGCCTCGCCGTGTGCGTGAGCATGCCGGGACGGGTCCTCGAGGTCGAGGGCGCGTGGGCGGTCGTGGAGATCGCGGGAGTGCTTCGGCGCTGCAACACGCTCTTCGAGCCCGATCTTCGCAAGGGCGACATGGTCCTCGTCAACGCCGGCAGCGTCGTCGGGGTCCTCTCCGACGAGGAGGCCGCCGCGACGGCGGCGGCGTTCGCCGAGCTCGACCGCCCTACCGGCACTAGCTTGGGGTCGTGGCCGGCAAGTTCCTCGTCCTCTGGCGGCTCGAGCTGAGCCGGCTCACTCCCGAGGCGTTCCGGGCGATCCTTCGCCAGCAGGATCACGGCGCAACCCTCGAGTCCGAGGGCAAGGTGCTTTCCCGCTACCACCTCGTCGGGGAGCACGGCGGGGCGTGGATCTACGAGGTGGCGTCGAACGAGGAGCTCGACGCCCTGCTGGCCCGCTCGCCCGTCTACAACATCGCCCGCTACGAGGTCCACGCGCTCGCCGAGATGCACGCGCCCTCCTCTGTGCCGGCGAGCTCCCCCGAAGCGGGCTAGGCGCCATGTGCCTCGGGATCCCCGGAGAGCTCGTCGAGGTCCTCCCAGGTCCCCGGCATCTCGCCGTCGCCGAGATCGGGGGGGTGCGCCGCACCGTGGACGTCGGCCTGCTCGACCCGGACGAGCTGAGGACTGGAGCATGGGTCCTCGTCCACGTGGGTTTCGCGCTCGCGGTGATCGACGAGGACGAGGCGGCCTCGACGCTGCGGATGCTCGAAGGGAGCGGCGACGCCTATTCCGAGGAGCTCGCCGCGCTCAGCGCGACCTCGCCCGGCCCGGCACCTGCCGGCCCGGGCGCAGGCGAGGCTCCCGAGGGCTCGAAGCCGCTGCGCCCATGAGGTTCGTCGACGAGTTCCGCGACGCCGCCGTGGCGAGGACGGTCGCCGCCGAGATCGCCGAGCTGTGCGAGCCCGGCCGCCGCTACCAGCTGATGGAGGTCTGTGGCGGGCACACCCACGCGATCTACCGCCACGGGCTCGAGGACCTCCTCCCCGACGCCGTCACGCTCGTGCACGGCCCGGGCTGCCCCGTCTGCGTCATCCCGATGGGCAGGATGGACGACGCGATCCACCTCGCCGAGCAGCCCGGCGTGATCCTCGCCGCCTTCGGCGACATGATGCGGGTGCCGGGCAGCCGTGGCTCGTTGCTCGACGCGCGCTCGCGCGGCGCGGAGGTCCGGATGGTCTACTCGCCCCTCGACGCGCTCGGCATCGCCCGCGACAACCCGGACCGAAGCGTCGTCTTCCTCGGGATCGGCTTCGAGACGACGGCACCGTCGACGGCAACGACCGTGCTGCGAGCGGAGGCCGAGGGCATCTCGAACTTCTCGGTGCTCTGCAGCCACGTCCTCGTCGTCCCCGCCATCACGGCGATCCTCGACTCTCCCGAGGTCAACCTCGACGGCTTCATCGGGCCGGGGCACGTCTCGGCCGTCATCGGCTGCGCCCCCTACGAGCCGATCGCCGCCGAGCGCCGAAAGCCGCTCGTCGTCTCGGGCTTCGAGCCGCTCGACGTGCTCCAGTCGATCCGGATGCTCGTCGCCCAGCTCCGAGAGGGCCGGTGCGAGGTCGAGAACCAGTACCGGCGCGTCGTGCCCTGGGAGGGCAACCCCCGAGCGCTCCAGGTGATCGACCAGGTGATGGAGGTGCGCGAGGAGTTCGAGTGGCGAGGCCTCGGCCGCATCCCCCACTCGGCCCTGCGGCTTCGAGCGCGCTACGCCCCCTTCGACGCCGAGCGCGCCTTCGACCTCCCCGGCAGGCAGGTCGAGGACCCGAAGGCCTGCCAGTGCGGCGAGGTCCTGCGAGGCGCCATCAAGCCCTGGGAGTGCAAGGTCTTCGGCACCGCCTGCACTCCCGAGACCCCGATCGGCACCTGCATGGTCTCCTCCGAGGGCGCCTGCGCCGCCTACTACAACTTCGGACGCTTCAGCCGCAGACGCCTCGCCGCCACCCCCGTATGAGCGAGTCGGTGCCGGGACCGGGTCCGCGCCGGACCGAGGCCGAGGTCCTCGCCCGGGTCGAGCGGGCCCGCAGGCGCCCGGCGCGGCTGGTCGACGAGCGCATCACGATGGCGCACGGCGCGGGCGGCAAGGCAACCCAGGCGCTCGTCGAAGCGGTGTTCCTCGAGCGCTTCCGCAACCCCGCCCTCGAGCCGCTCGAGGACGGCGCGACGCTCTCGCTGAGGAGCGCGCGCCTCGCCTTCAGCACCGACTCCTTCGTCGTCTCGCCGCTGTTCTTCCCCGGGGGCAGCATCGGCGAGCTCGCCGTCAACGGCACCGTCAACGACCTCGCGGTCTCCGGCGCACGGCCCCTCTACCTCTCCGCCGCCTTCGTGCTGGAAGAGGGCCTTCTCGTCACCGACCTCGAGCGCATCGTCGCCGCCATGGCCTCCGCGGCGGAGTCGGCCGGGGTCGCGGTCGTCACGGGCGACACGAAGGTCGTCGAGCGGGGCAAGGCCGACGGGTGCTACATCACGACGACCGGCATCGGCGCCCTCGACCGCCCGATCGAGCTCGGCGCGGCGGCGGCCCGCCCCGGCGACGCCGTCGTGGTGTCCGGCCCGATCGCCGACCACGGCGTGACCGTGATGCTCGCGCGGGGCGGGCTCGACCTCGCCGCCGAGATCTCCTCGGACACCGCGCCGCTCGGGGATCTCGTCGCCCGCGTGCTCGACGCCGCGCCCGGCGTCCGCTGGATGCGAGACGCGACTCGCGGGGGAGTGGCGACGGTCCTCAACGAGCTTGCGTCGGCGGCGGGGCTCGCAGTCCTGCTCGACGAGGCGGCGATCCCGGTCCGTCCGCAGGTCGCCGGGGCGTGCGAGCTGCTCGGGATCGACCCGCTCCACGTCGCCTGCGAGGGGCGGTTCGTCGCCGTCGTCGAGCCCTCCGACGCGCCCGCGGCGATCGACGCCCTGCGCTCCCACCCCCGGGGCGAGGGGGCTGCCCTGATCGGTGAGATCGCCGCCGAGCCGCCCGGGCTCGTCCTCATGCGCACCGCCTTCGGCGGCACTCGGGTCGTCGACACCCTCGTCGGCGACCCCCTGCCCCGCATCTGCTGAGC
>JAJYNS010000068.1 GCA_021786195.1 Actinomycetes bacterium
CGCCTGTTCACCAACGGCGTCGTCGCCGTCGCCCTCTACAACCTCGTGATGTGCGTCTGGCACCTGCCGATAGCCTTCGACGCCGCCGAGACAGACCAGGCGATCCACATCTGGCTGATGCACGGGAGCTTCCTCGTCTCCGGGGTGCTGTTCTGGCTGCAGGTCATCCCCTCCTACCCGATCAGGCCGCGGCTCGGCTGGCCCGGGCGGATCGCCGCGATCTTCGTCACGGACTGCGTGATGTTCGTGCTGGCGATGGCGCTCAGCATCCTCACGGCGCACTCGTGGTACCCCGTCTACGACCACCTCCCCGGGGTCACGCTCTCTCCCTTCGCCGACCAGCAGCTCGGCGCGGCCATCCTCTGGGTCTGCGGTGACTTCTGGGCGCTCCCGACGTTCATCTGGGCCGTCCGCCGGGCGATCGAGGAGCAGGGCTCGGCGAGCGCGTTGCTCGAGCACTTCCTCCGGCGCACGCCTCGCGAGCCCCTCGGCCAGGCTCCGGGTGCGTGACCGGCGACGCGTAGCCGTTCGGTCCTCGGGAGCGTCGCCCCCGGCGTCCGCCTGCCCGCGGGCGGTCCGCCGGGACGCCGTTGACTAGCCTTGGCCGAGAGGTGACCGATAGCGGGCTGTCCCCGGCCGAGGACGCGCGAAGCGCCCGGCGCGCCGTCGTCGCGATGATCGTCGCCGGTGTGGTCGCGGCCGTCGTCGGCGGGAGCGCCGGCGCGGTGCTCGCCCTTCGGCACGGCTCCGGCAGCGCCGCCTCGGCGTCGAGCGCGGTCGAGCCGACCCGGCGCGCGGTGCCCCGAAGCATCGCTTCGCTCCCGCTCGTGAACGAGGAGGGGCAGGTCGAGCCGCTCTCGCGCCTGCGAGGCCACGTGGTCGTGATGGCCGACTTCATGACCTCCTGCGGCGAGGAGTGCCCGATAACCCTCGGGGCGCTGTTGCAAGTCGAGCGCTCGCTGGCCGCCGCCCGCCTGCTCGGCCGGGTGCAGATCGTCGAGGTGAGCATCGACGGCTGGCGCGACACCCCGGCGCGCCTTCGCGCCTACCAGCGTTACACCGGCGCCCGCTGGACGATGCTCACCGGGAGCGTCCCCGAGCTGGACCGGTTCTGGTCGTTCTTCGGCGTCACCTACTGGCGAGTGCCCGAAGGCAGGCCGCCGTCGATCAACTGGGAGACCGGCAGGCCCTACACCTTCGACATCGACCACTCCGACGACGTCTTCGTCCTCGGGCCCGACGGGAACGAACGCTACGTCGCGGCCGGGAGCGCCGACGTCGGCGGCCACCTGCCCGCACGCCTCCGCCGCCTCCTCGATCCTCTTGGCCGGCAGGATCTCGCCCATCCCGGCTATGGCGCATGGACCCCGGCGGAGCTCCTCTCCTCCGTCGGGGCGCTCGTCGGCCGCCCGATCCCGCTCTCGAGCTGAGCGTGAGCATCAGAGGTCGCGCCGCCCGCCGGGCGGTGCTCGCCGTCGGGGCGCTCTCGCGCCGGCTCGGCCTCGGGAGCGGCTCGACGGTCGGGGGGAGGGTCGGGATCCTGATCGACCCGGGCCTCCTCGGCCACCTCTCCGCCGGGAGGCTGGTCGCCCTGGTGTCGGGGACGAACGGCAAGACGACGACGACTCGCCTGCTCGCCGAGGCGCTCGGCGGGCCCTCGGCCGTCGCCACCTCCACCGCCGGCGCCAACATGCCCGCCGGGCTCGTCTCCGCCCTCGCCGCCTCGCCGCCGGGCGCGCCGAGCGTCCTCGAGGTCGACGAGGGCTACCTCGCACAGGTCGCCGACGCGGTCGCCGCCCGAGTCGTCGTCCTGCTCAACCTCTCCCGCGACCAGCTCGACCGGGTCGGCGAGGTCCGCATGGTCGCCTCCCGCTGGCGCGCCCTGCTTGCCCGGACCGCCGCGACGGTCGTGGCCAACTGCGACGACCCGCTCGTCACCTGGGCAGCCGAGCCGGCCGCCGACGTCGTGTGGGTCGCGGCCGGCGGCCGGTGGAGCGACGACGCCCGCCAGTGCCCGGCGTGCGGTGGCCGCGTCGCCTTCGACCACGCGCGACCGACGCCCTCCTTCCGAGCGAGCGGCGGGCACGAAGGCGCTTCCGGTGACTGGTCCTGCACCTGCGGCCTCCGGCGGCCCGAGCCGGCGGCGGCGGTCGAAGACGGGCGGCTCGTCGTCGACGGGCGAGCCCTGCCGCTCACCCTGGCCCTGCCCGGACGGTTCAACCAGGGGAACGCCGCGATGGCCGCCGTCGCCGCGGGCGCGCTCGGCATTGAGCTCGACCGGGCGCTCGCGGCGATGTCCGGCGTCGTCGAGGTCGCCGGCCGCTACTCTGAGGCGCTCGACGGCGAGGTGCGCGCCAGGCTGCTGCTCGCGAAGAACCCCGCCGGGTGGAGCGAGCTCATCGAGCTGCTCTCCGCCGGCAGCGGGCCGGTGGTGCTCGGGATCAACGCCCGAGAGGCCGACGGTCGTGACCCTTCCTGGCTCTGGGACGTCCCGTTCGAGCGGCTCACCCACCGTCTCGCCGTCGCCAGCGGGGATCGCCGCCTCGACCTGGCGGTGCGCCTCCGGCACGCCGGCGTGACGCACCTCGTCGTCGCCGACCAGGTTGCCGCCCTGCACGCCCCAGGTGCGCCACAGCTCGACTACGTCGGCAACTACACGGCGTTCCAGGAGCTGCGCCGGCTGCTCGCTCGGCGCGCGTCCGCGGGCGGTGGCCCGGGGAGCGCCGCCGGCCGAGGAGGATTGGCGGGAGATGGCGGCCCGGGCCCTCGCCACCTGGCCGAGCAGGCGGCTCCCCCGCCGGCCCCGGCCAGGCGGGCGGGTGCCCGCCGCGGGAGCCGGCAGGCCGACCTGTCGATCGTCGTGGTCCACCCGGACCTGCTCGGGACCTACGGCGATTCGGGCAACGGGCGGGTTCTCGCCAACCGCGCCGCCTGGCGGGGCATCGCCGTCGAGCTCGTCCTCGCACCCTCAGACGAGCCGTTGCCGGCCTCCGGCGACCTCTACTGCCTCGGCGGGGGCGAGGACGGCCCCCAGAGCCGCTCGGCGACCCTCCTCGCGGACAGCCCGCTCCCCGAGGCGGTCGGGCGCGGCGCGGTCGTGCTCGCCGTCTGCGCCGGTTTCCAGATCATCGGCTCGGCCTTCCCCGGACCGGGCGAGACGCCCCAGCCAGGGCTCGGCCTCGTCGACGCCGAGACCGTGCGCGGCCCCGGCAGGCGGGCCGTCGGCGAGGCGCTCGTCCGCCCCGGCCCTGAGGCGGAGTCGCTCGGCGTGACCGAGATGCTCACCGGCTTCGAGAACCACGCCGGCGTGACGCGCCTCGGCCCGGGGGTCGCTCCGCTCGGGCAGGTCGTGCGCGGCGTGGGCAACGACCCCGGCGGCGACCGGCGGAGCCCGGCGGCGGCCCGCGTGGACGGCTGCGTCGCCGGTCACGTCGTCGGCACCTACCTCCACGGCCCGGTCCTCGCCCGCAACCCGGCCCTCGCCGACGCCCTCCTCGCCCTCGCGACCGGCGCGGCGCTCCGGCCGCTCGCCGACGAGGAGGAGGCGGCCCTGCGCGACGAGCGGCTCATCGGCGTCGCCCCGCCGCGTCGGACAGGCCGGCGGCGTGCGCTCCGGGTAGGCTGACAGGGGGATGACGACTGCTGGCGTTGGACGCGCTGCCGGCATCGAGGGCAACGGGAGCGGGCTCCTCGCGCCGATCGGCTGGCTGGACCGGGCGCGCGCCTACGTCGCCCTCACCAAGCCGAGGATCGTTGGAGAGCTCCTGATCACGACGGTGCCGACGATGCTCGTCGCGTCACGGCACCTGCCCGCGGCCGGCCTCGTGCTCCTCACCCTGCTCGGTGGCGCCCTCGCCGCCGGCGGGGCCCACGCCGTCAACATGGTCTACGACCGCGACATCGACGCCGTGATGGAGCGGACGAAGCACCGGCCGCTCGTCACCGGGGTCATCTCGCCCGGCGCCGCGCTCGGCTTCGGCGCGCTCCTCGAGGTCGTGTCGTTCCTCGTGCTGTGGCGGACGGTCAACTTGCTCTCGGCCGGCCTCACCCTCGCCGCCGCCGCCTTCTACGTCGTCGTGTACACCATGTGGCTCAAGCGCTCCTCGCCACAGAACATCGTGATCGGCGGGGCGGCCGGCGCCGTGCCGCCGCTCGTCGGCTGGAGCGCCGTCACCGGCCACGTCGGCGGCCCGGCCCTGATCCTGTTCGGGATCATCTTCCTGTGGACCCCTCCCCACTTCTGGGCGCTCGCCCTTCGTTACCGCGAGGACTACACGAACGCCGAGGTGCCGATGCTGCCGTCGACCGCGACGACCTCGGCCGTCGTCCGCAGGATGATCGCCTACACCGTGGCGCTCGTGGCGCTGTCGGCCCTCCTCGCGCCGACCGCCCACCTCGGCCCCGCGTTCCTCGCCCTCACCCTCCTGCTCGGCGCGGCGTTCGTCTGGCAGGTCTGGAGGCTGCGAAGCGACCCGGGGGCCCGTCGGGCCATGAAGGTCTTCGGGTTCTCGATCAGCTACCTCACGGTCCTGTTCCTGGCGATGGGGCTCACGGCCGTTGTCCAGCATCCCTGAGGGGGCCGAGCCCGCCGGCCGGCGGGGTCTGTTGGGCGGGCGGTGAGCGCCGAGGGCCAGGCGAACCGCCCCGCCACGGTGCTCGGCGGGCGCCGCGCCCTCGTCGGCATCGCCGTCCTCGTCGCCCTCGCCGCCGCGTTCGTCGCCTACGCAGTGACCTCGGCCGAGTCGAGGGGCTCGGCGACCTCTCCGACCTTCCCGAAGAGCGCGCTCGCAGTGCTGCCTGCGGGCAGGCCGGCGCCCGCGTTCCGCCTGGCGCGCCTCGGCGGCGGCGCGCCGGTGAGCCTGGCCAGCTTCCGAGGCAAGCCGGTGATCGTCAACTTCTTCGCCTCCTGGTGCCCCGACTGCCGCCAGGAGCTCGGCGCCTTCGGGGCCGTCTCCCGGCTCGACGGGTCGAAGGTGTCCTTCGTCGGCGTCGACACCAACGACCCCGACCCGAGGCTCGCGGAGCGGCTGCTCGCAAAGGCGGGGGTGCGCTACCCCGTCGGCGTCGACCCCGACGGCACGGTCGCCTCGACCTCCTACGACATCGCCTACCTCCCGGTGAGCTACTTCCTCACCGGGTCCGGGCGAGTCGTCGGCGCCGCCTACGGCGCCCAGTCCCGCTCAAGCCTCGAGCGCTGGGTCGACCGTCTCGAGCGGAGGTCAGCTCGAGGGTGACAGCCGAGCAGGTCGACGAGCTCGGGCTCCCCTCGGCGCCGAGGATCCCCCGGCGCTTCGTCTACTGGGCCGTGGCCGGCGCGGTCGTGCTCGCCGTGGGAGGGACCCTCGGGGACCATCTGATCGACGGGCACGTCCCCGCGCTGCGCCCGGCGGCCAGCGCGTCCAGCACCTCCGGCTCGGCCGCGTCCACCGGCTCGGACGGGCGCTTCGCGCCGATCGCCGCGCCGCTCGGGCGGTTCATGGGCCTCACCCGCACGGCGCCGACGCCCGCGCCGGGGATCAGCCTCACCGACCAGCGCGGCGCCGAGGTGAGCCTCGCGAGCCTGCGTCACAAGGTGGTCGTGCTCAGCTTCTTCGACGCCGCCTGCGACGACATCTGCCC
>JAJYNS010000114.1 GCA_021786195.1 Actinomycetes bacterium
AGCCGCCACGACGTCGGCGCGCTCGTCGTCTCGGACGACGGCGTCCACATAGAAGGCATCGTCTCCGAGCGCGACGTCGTCCGGCGCCTGCACGAGCTGCGCGGCGCGCTCATGGTCGAGCAGGTCTCGGTGATCATGTCGCGCGACGTCACGACCTGCTCGCCCGAGGACGAGGTCGAGAGCTTGATGTCGACGATGACGGACCGCCGCGTCCGGCACGTCCCCGTGGTCTCCGGCGGCGAGCTCGTCGGGATCGTGAGCATCGGCGACGTCGTGAAGAGCCGGATCGACGAGCTCCAGCGCGACAGAGACATCCTCGTCGACTACATCCAGGCGCGCTGAGGCAGGGAGGCGGCAGGGAGCGGCCCGAGTCGGGCTGCGAAGCGCGGGCCGGCTTGCACGACGACGCCGCGGCGGTCGAGGCTCGCCTCCGCCGCCTGCTCTCCGAGCGCCTCCGGCCCGCGGTCTACTCGGCGTCGATCCCCTGCGAGCTCGGAATCTGGGAGGTGCCGGGCGAGCCGGTCCCGCCCGAGAGGGCGCTCGTCGCACCCTACGGACCCGCTGCGCCGGGGCGCGCGTGGGGGCCCCCGTGGCGGACGGCCTGGCTGCGCATCGCCGGCGAGGTCCCTCCGTCGTGGGCCGGGCGGCAGGTCGAGCTCGTGGTGGACCTCGGCTTCGGCGGGGCGGAGCCCGGCTTCCAGGCAGAGGGCCTGGCGTTCGACGGCCGTGGCGTCCCGCTGAAGGGCATCTCGCCGCGCTCGACGGAGGTCCCGCTCTCCCTCCTCGGCGCCCGGGCGGGCGAGCGGTTCCTCTGCTATGTCGAGGCGGCGGCGAACCCTCCGATCATGGGGGGAGGCCGCGGCTATGCCCCGACCCGTCTCGGCGATCCCGCGACCGCCGGTGCCGAGCCCCTCTACCGCCTCGGCGACGTCAGGCTGTCGCTGCTCGACGAGGAGGTCTGGCGGCTCTGCCTCGACGTCGAGGTGGCGCTCGGGCTCGCGGCCGAGCTCGACCCTCACCGGGCTCGTCGCCATGAGCTGCTGCGCGCCCTCGAGGCCGCGGCCGACAGGATCGACCTCGACGACGTCGGCGCGAGCGCCGCGAGCGGGCGTGCCGCCCTCTCGGACGCCCTCTCGAGCCCGGCGGCGGCGAGCGCGCACCGAGTGCTCGCGACCGGTCACGCCCACATCGACTCGGCCTGGCTCTGGCCGGTCCGAGAAACCGTCCGCAAGTGCGCCCGCACCTTTGCAAGCGTCGCCGCCCTCGCCGAGCAGTACCCCGAGCTCGTCTTCTCCTGCTCCCAGGCGCAGCACTACGCCTGGGTGGAGGAGCGCTACCCGGACCTGTTCGCCCGGGTTCGCAGGCTCGTCGCCGCCGGGCGATGGGTGCCGGTCGGGGGCACCTGGGTCGAGCCGGACGGCAACCTCTGCGGCGGCGAGGCGCTCGCCCGCCAGCTCGTGCTGGGCCGGCGCTACTTCGCAGAGCGGCTCGGGGTCGAGTGCAAGGAGGTGTGGCTTCCGGACTCCTTCGGCTACAGCGCGGCATGGCCGCAGCTCGCCCGGCTCGCGGGCGCGAGCTACTTCGTCACCCAGAAGCTGTCCTGGAACGACACGAACACCTTCCCGCACAGCACCTTCCTCTGGGAGGGGATCGACGGGAGCCGCATCCTCACGCACTTCCCCCCGGTATCGACGTACAACTCTCAGCTCACCCCCGACGAGCTCGCCCGGGCGGAGCGCAACTTCGCCGAGCAGGGACGCTCGTCGCGCTCGCTCGTGCCCTTCGGCTACGGCGACGGCGGCGGGGGGCCGACTCGGGAGATGCTCGAGCGGGCGAGGCGCCAGCGCGACCTCGACGGGTCGCCCCGGGTGGAGATCGGCCCGCCGGAGCGCTTCTTCCGGGACGTCGAGGCGGAGTACGCCGACCCGCCGGTGTGGTCCGGCGAGCTCTACCTCGAGCTGCACCGGGGGACGTTCACCTCCCAGGCGCGCCTCAAGCGGGCGAACCGCCGCTGCGAGGGGCTCCTGCGGGAGGCCGAGCTGTGGTCTACCGCGGCGTTCGTCGCCGGCAGGGCCGACTACCCCTACGAGGAGCTCGACCGGGCCTGGAAGCAGCTGCTGCTGCTGCAGTTCCACGACATCCTCCCGGGGAGCTCCATCGCCTGGGTGAACGACGAGGCCCTCGAGTCCTACGCCGGCCTCGAGGCCGAGCTCGAGGCGATCGCCGCCCGCGCGACCAAGGCGCTCGCCGGTCCCGGCGACGTCCCGGTCGCCTTCAACTGCGGGCCGAGGGAGGTCGACGGCGTCCCGGCGCTCGGCGCCGCCGTGCAGCGGCCCCCTTGCGAGCCCCCTGGCGCGTCAGGGGTCTCGGCGTGCGCCGAGCAGGTCGAGGGGCGGCAGGGGATCGTCCTCGACAACGGCCTGTTGCGCGTCGTCGTGGACGGCGACGGGCTCGTCCGCTCCGTCTACGACCTCGCCGCCGGGCGCGAGGTGCTCGCGCCCGGCGCACGGGCCAACCTGCTCCAGCTCCACAGGGACCTTCCGAGCCGTTGGGACGCCTGGGACGTCGACGCGTCCTACCGGCGCAGCGCCGTCGACCTCAGCTCCTGCGAGTCGGTCCGTCTCGTGCCGGCGGCAGGCGGCGAGTCGGTCGTCGAGGTGCGCCGCCACTTCGGCCGCGCCGGCGGCTCCTCCGGGGGGCCGGACGGCGGCGCAGAGGGTCGGGCGGGCGGCGGCTCCAGCGCGCTCCAGCGCATCCGTCTCGCCCCCGGCGAGCGCCGCGTCCGGTTCGAGACCGAGGTCGACTGGCACGAGGAGGAGAAGCTCCTGAAGGTCGCCTTCCCGCTCGACCTGCGGGCAGAGTGGTCCTCCGCCGAGATCCAGTTCGGGCACGTGAGCCGTCCGGTCCACGTCAACACCTCCTGGGAGGCGGCCCGGTTCGAGTGCTTCGCCCACCGTTGGCTGCACGTCGGCGAGGCCGGCTACGGCGTCGCCCTCGCCAACGACTCGACCTACGGCCACGACGTCTCCCGGACCACCCGGAGCGACGGCGGCACGACGACGACGCTCCGGCTCTCGCTCGTGCGGGGGCCCCGGTTCCCCGACCCTCGCGCCGACGCGGGAGCCCACCGCTTCGGCTACGTGCTCGCCCCCGGCGCCACCGTGGCCGAGGCCGTCGCCGAGGGCTACCGGTTGAACCTGCCGCTCCGGCTCGTCTCCGGCGGCGCCGCCGTCGCGCCGGTCCTCACGGTCGACGACGAAGGGCGCGGCGCCGTGGTCGTCGAGTCGGTGAAGGCGGCCGACGACGGGTCGGGCGACGTGGTCGTCCGCTGCTACGAGGCCCTCGGCGGCCGGGCGTGCGCGACCCTTGCCGCCGGGTTCGACCACGTAGGAGCGGTCCGCTGCGACCTCCTCGAGCACCCCCTTGCCGGGGAGGAGCCCCAGGCGGAAGGGGCGGGCCCCCCTCCGGTCCGGCTCGAGCTGCGCGCGTTCGAGGTGGTGACGCTGCGCTTCTTCCGCTCGCGTCGCCACCGCGAACGCTGAGCCGGCACCGCGGCGCATGCTGCCGTCATGAGCAACCGCCCGGCACCCCGCTACACCCACGGCCACCACGACAGCGTCCTTCGCTCCCATCGCTGGCGCACGGCGGAGAACTCCTGCGCCTACCTGCTCCCGCACCTGCGCCCCGGGATGTCGCTCCTCGACGTGGGCTGCGGGCCGGGCACCATCACCGCCGACCTCGCCGCCGTGGTCGCTCCCGGCACCCTGGTGGCCGTCGATGCCGCCCCCGAGGTCCTCGAGGAGGCTCGGGCGACCGCGGAAGCCCGGGGCGCGGGCAATGTCGTCTTCGAGCAGGCCGACGCCCTGTCCCTGCCCTACCCCGACGGCCGCTTCGACGTGGTCCACGCCCATCAGGTGCTCCAGCACCTGCCGGATCCGGTCGCCGCCCTGCGCGAGATGCGCCGGGTGTGCCGAAGGGGCGGCATCGTGGCGGCCCGGGACGGGGACTACGGCGGGTTCCTCTGGACGCCGCCGGACCCCGTGCTCGACCGGTGGCAGGAGCTGTACCTCGCGGTGGCGCGGGCCAACGGCGGCGAGCCGTTCGGCGGTCGGTGGCTCGTGCCCTGGGCGCGGTCTGCGGGCTTCTCGGAGATCTCCGCCTCGGCCAGCACCTGGGTCTACCGCTCCCCCGAGGAGCGACAGTGGTGGGGGGCGTCGTGGGCCGAGCGAGTGACGCGCTCCGCGTTCGCCGAGGCCGCCCGGGACCACGGTCTCGCCACCGGCGCCGAGCTGGCGGCGATGGCCGACGCCTGGCGGCGCTGGGCGGGGTCGGAAGCCGGATGGATCTCGATACCGAACGGGGAGGTCCTCTGCCGGGCCTGAGGCCCTGGCACCCCGAGCGCCGCCGGGCCCGCCGGAGCGACTCGCCCGGCGTTCCGGCGCTGCCAGCGGCCTGTGGCAGGCTTGCCCGGTGGTCACCCTCTCCGAGGACCTGGCATTCCGCGGGCTCATCCACCAGACGAGCGACCCGGAGCTCTTGCGCCTGCTCGACCGGGGCGGCATGACGGCGTACATCGGCTTCGACCCGACGAGCGACAGCCTGCACGCCGGCAACCTCCTCCAGCTCTGCCTGTTGCGGAGGCTGCAGCTCGCGGGGAACCGTCCGATCACCCTCGCCGGCGGCGGCACCGGGCGCATCGGCGACCCGGGGGGCAAGTCCGTCGAGCGACCGCTCCTGTCCGCAGAGCAGCTCGAGGCGAACATCGCGGGGATCCGGGCCCAGCTCGAGCGCTTCCTCGACTACTCGCCCGGGGCAGGTGCCGCCCGGGCGAAGCTGCTCGACAACTCCGAGTGGTTGGCCGGGCTTGGCCTGCTCGACTTCCTCCGAGACGTCGGCAAGCACTTCAGCGTCAACCAGATGGTGGCGAAGGAGTCGGTCCGAGCCCGGCTCGAGCGCCCCGAGCACAGCATCTCGTTCACCGAGTTCAGCTACATGCTCATCCAGGCCTACGACTTCCTCCACCTCTTCGAGGCCGAGGGCTGCCGGCTGCAGGTCGGCGGGAGCGACCAGTGGGGGAACATCACGACCGGCGTCGAGCTGATCCGGCGGGCGAGGGGCGAGGCGGCCTACGCGCTGACGACGCCGCTCGTGACGCGGGCGGACGGGACCAAGCTCGGCAAGAGCGAGAAGGGGGCGGTGTTCCTCGACGCCGCGAGGACCTCGCCCTACTCCTTCTACCAGTACTTCTACCGTGTCGAGGACAGCGTCGTCGGGAGCTACCTGCGATGGTTCACCTTCCTCGGTCGCGAGGAGATCGAGGCGCTTGACGAGGCGACCTCGGCCCGCCCGCAGGAGCGCTCGGCGCAGCGGGCGCTGGCGCGCTCGGTGACCTCGCTGGTCCACGGGGATGAGGAGAGCGGGCGCTGGCGCGCTCGGTGACCTCGCTGGTCCACGGGGATGAGGAGACCCGCCGGGTCGAGCGAGCCGCCGAGGCCCTCTACGGGGAGGGCGGCGTCGAGCTCGACGAGGCGACGCTG
>JAJYNS010000118.1:0-53274 GCA_021786195.1 Actinomycetes bacterium
CCAGCTCCCCTACCTGTGGCAGGTCAACACGATCGGCGTCGGTGAGGTGTCGAAGAAGGTCACGGGCTACGTCCCGAACCCGCTCGACTCCATCCTCCCCGAGACCTGGCACATCAAGGGCTAGGGCGCGAAAGGAGCCGCGCGAAAGGACCGGTGCCGACTCGCCCGGCGAGCCCGGCACCGGTCCTCGATTGTCCACCGGGGTGCTTCCGGACGCAGGTACTCCAGGTCGTCCAGGCCGTACGGGCCTCCTGCCGCTGCAGCACTGCGCCCCATCGGGGCGGGCCTGCCGTTCAGGGCGATGGGTACGGGACCCGCGCCGTCAGACCCCGGCCAGGAGGTTACGGATCACACTCGCCGACCACCTCCTCAGAGCCCGCTCGTGGGCTCCACTACAAGGATACCGGCTCGGCCCCGCATCCCTGCCGAGCGGGCCACGAGGGTCGTGGTGCCGCTCGGCGCCGCCGGGGCACCGCCGACGCAGGCAGGTCGCCGGCTGACCGGCCAGACTCGCGCCGCAACCCGTCTCGACGAGGAGGAGCACCGATGGCCGCCCGTTCGCTCTACGACTACGTCCCCCACCACCGGACCAAGGAGAAGCTGGAGCACGTCGCGGGGCCGGTCAAGGTCGTGGAGCAGCTGCCTCAGGGGAACGCCGCCGCCCGGTTCAACTCCTGGCTCGCGGTAAAGGTCACCAC
Source organism: Actinomycetes bacterium (assembly GCA_021786195.1). GTDB lineage: Bacteria > Actinomycetota > Acidimicrobiia > Acidimicrobiales > Bog-793 > JAKAOD01. The sequence goes on from JAJYNS010000118.1 coordinate 699, forward strand.
CGGGGTCGGCACCATGTGGTGCGCGTACGCCTTCGCCGCCCTGTCGCTCGTCAGCCTCCCCGAGGCCATCGGCTCGCACAACGCCGTGACGCTCGTCTCCTGGATCTCCCAGACCTTCCTCCAGCTGGTCCTGCTCTCGGTGATCATCGTCGGCCAGAACGTGCTCGCCACCGCGGCCGACAAGCGGGCCGAGGCGACCTACAACGACGCCGACGCCGTGCTCCACGAGGTCGTCAAGCTCCAAGAGCACCTCTTGGCCCAAGACGCGGTGCTCCAGAGGCTCCTCGCCAGCGAGCCGGCCTCGTAGGGAGCGCCGCCGCTAGAGTGCTCGCCGGGCCGCCCGCCGCTCCTCACCCGTGCGAGCGATCACGGCCGTCCCGGCTGGCGGGCGTACGAGGAGGTCGTCGATGGAGTACCGGCTGCTCGGCAGGAGTGGTTGCGTCGTCTCCACCTTCGCGCTCGGCACCATGACCTTCGGCGCCGAGTCGGACGAGGAGGAGGCCTCGGCCCAGTTCGGACGGTACCTCGAGGCAGGCGGGAACCTGATCGACACGGCAGACGTCTACGCCGGAGGACTGTCCGAGGAGATCGTCGGCCGCCTCGTCTCGGCGCGGCCCGCCTCCGCCCGAGAGGAGCTGGTCGTCGCCACGAAGGGCCGGTTCCCCATAGGCCGTGGCCCGAACAACCGCGGCCTTTCCCGCAAGCACCTCTCCGCGGCGCTCGACGCCTCGCTCGGGCGCCTCCGGCTCGACACGATCGACCTCTACCAGGTGCACGCCTACGACCCCCTCACCCCCCTCGAGGAGACACTGCGCTTCCTCGACGACGCGGTCTCGGCCGGCAAGATCCGCTACGTGGGACTGTCGAACTTCACGGCCTGGCAGCTCCAGAAGGCCGTCAGCCTCGCAGAGCTTCGCGGCCTGAGCGTTCCGGTCAGCCTGCAGCCTCAGTACAACCTGCTCGTGCGCGAGCTCGAGTGGGAGATCATCCCCGCGTGCGCCGACGCCGGCCTCGGCCTTCTCCCCTGGTCCCCCCTCGGCGGAGGCTGGCTGACGGGCAAGTACAAGCGGGACAAGCGGCCGAGCGGCCGGACCCGCCTCGGCGAGAACCCGGAACGCGGCGTCGAGGGCTACGACCGCCGCAACCCCCTCGAGCGGACCTGGGAGGTGCTCGGGGCCCTGGAGCGGGTCGCCAAGGCCCGGGGCGCCTCCATGGCACAGGTAGCGCTCGCGTGGCTCGTCGACCGGCCGACCGTCAGCTCGGTCATCCTCGGCGCCCGCACGCTTGCCCAGCTCGAGGACGACCTCGGGGCCGCCGACCTGCACCTGTCGGCAGAGGAGACCGCCGAGCTCGACGGCGCGAGCGCGCCCTACACCGCCGACTACCCCTACGGAGGACCAGGGACCGACCAGCGGGCTCGGGAGATCGCCGGCGAGTAGCCGGTCGCCTGGCCAAGAACGTCGCGAGCCGGCCTTCTGATCCTCGCCCGAGGGGCTGGAGCCCGGGCAGGGCGGCGGCGGGGATCAGCCGACGTTCACGGCGCCGTAAGGTACCGCGGCAAGACTGGAGGTCTCGATGCTTGCCTTCCTCACCTCCCAGAGCTTCATCTCCTCCGGCGGCTACCTCGCGATCTTCCTGCTGTGCGTCGCACAGTCCTGCTGCGTGCCGACCTCCTCCGAGCTCACCCTCGGCTTCGCCGGGGTGCTGTCGGCGACCGGCCACATGAACCTCGCCGCCGCGATCGCCGTCGGCGTGTCGGGCGAGGTCGTCGGCGCCTACCTCGCCTGGGTGGTCGGTCGCACGGGTGGCAGGGCGTTCGTCGACCGGTTCGGGAGGTACCTGCTTCTCACCCACCACGACCTCGACCGTGCGGAGGCCTGGTACCGGCGCCACGGACGCTGGGGCGTCTTCGGCGGCCGCTGCATCCCGGTGATCCGCAACTTCGTCGCCGTGCCCGCTGGCGTCGCCGAGGTGCCGCTCGTCCCGTTCGGGATCATGACCGCGGCGGGAAGCCTCGTCTGGGACGGCGCGATGGCCGGCATCGGCTACGGCGTCGGCGCCCACTGGCACACCATCATCCACGCCTTCAGCGACGCCGGCATCGTCCTAGCGGCGCTCGCCGTGCTTGCCATCGTGGCGTTCTTCATGCACCGCTACAAGGCCTACAAGGCGCAGCGAGCTCTCGAGCTGCACACCGCGTCGGACCCGCGGCCGGAGCCGGTCGGCGAGAGCTGACCTGCTGTGCGGCCGACCCGCTGCAGGGCCTAGCTCGGGACGACGATGACGTCGACCCCTGTCGCGTCCGGGTCGAGGTCCAACCAGCTCTTGTTGGTGGTCACGACCGAGACCTCGAGCCTTCGCGCGAGCGAAAGGCAGGCGCGGTCCCCGAGGGACAGCCCGCTGCCGCGAGTCGCCAGGCGCAGCCCCCCGACGGTCCAGGCGTCCGCCTCGGTGAACGGCAGCACCTCCACCGTCTCGGGCAGGACCGGCAGGCCGCTCGTGACGAAGCGCGGCTGGTCGCTTCGAGCGAGCGCCGCCGCGGCGCGCTCGAGCACCGTGGCCACGTCGCTGCGGACGTCGGCAAGCCGGGAGCACACCTCGGCGAGGTTGACCGCGGACATCACGGCCCCGTCCACGACGAGGTCCTCCACCGCGCCCGCCGCCGGCTCGTCGAGCAGGTAGGCGAGCCAGGCAGAGGCGTCGAGGACGACCGTCACTGCCGCGCCCCGGTGCCCTTGGCGCTGCGGACGATCTCCTCGCGGGCCGCCTCGATCGCCGCGTCGTCCCCGGCAAGCTCCGCGTCCTCGAGATGGGCCTCTCCGGCCCGCTCCGCCTCGAGCTCGGCGAGGGGGTCACGGCCCGTCGGCACGAGGTGCCGCCAGGCGCCCCGAAGGCGCGCGACGTGTGCCCGATGGTCCTCGAGCACGAGACGGTTGCCGTCGGCGACGTAGGCCACGAGCGTGGCACCCGGCTCCATGTTCAAGACGCGCCGGAACTCCGCGGGTATGACTATCCGCCCGTGGGGACCCACGTGAACCTGGACGTGCGTCATCTGCGCAGAACTGTACTTCACCCGGACGCTCGAGTCCGTGACCGCCTGCGACAAAGGCCTGGGATCCGGCCTGAAATGCGGTGGTTCCGCAAGAGATCGCCGCGCAGTGTGGTCATGTGTGCACCCAAGGTGCAGTCTCGGCACGAGCGCCACGGGGCCGGGCGCGCACCTCTTCCGGCGACCGGCCGATGCCGAGCCCGCGCTCCCGGCGCCGCGATGAAGCGGCGCGCGCAGCCTCGAGGGCGCGCCCGGCCTCGAGGGCGCGCCCGGCCCGAAGGGCGCGGAGCCCCTCTTCGGGGCTCCGCGCCCGCCAGGCGTTCTCCCCTAGCTGCGGGGGTAGAGGTGCAGGACGACGACCTCGTTGGTCGGGGTCGCCGGCTGCGCCGACTCGTAGGGATCCTGCGGGGTGGGCCAACCCGCGATCTTCTGCCCGTTGACCTCCGACCACGCCACGCCGTAGACGAGCGGGATCAGGGGGAGGTTGGTCGCGACGTAGCTCTCGATCGGCGCGAGGGCCGCCTTCTCCGCGGACAGGGTCGGCGCGGCCGCCACCTTGGCGAGCTGCGCGTTGATCGCCGGGTCGGAGAGGTGCTCGTAGTCCCCACTCGCCGACTTCGTGTCGAGGGCGCTGTTGAGCCAGCCGTTGTACATCGAATAGGGGTTGACGCCGGTGTTCGACCAGTGGATGACCGAGTCGAAGTTGCCGTCCGCGACGTCGTTCGACCACGCCGTGACCGACAGCCCGTCAAAGGTGACGTCCATCCCGGCCTTCTTCAGGTCGTTGGCGATGATCGCCGCGTCGGCCGCGTAGTCGGTGTAGGAGGTCGGGTCGGCGATGGAGAACGAGAGCTCCTTGCCGCCCTTCTCGAAGTAGCCGTTGCTGCCCTTGGTCCAGCCTGCCGCCTCGAGGACCTTCTCCGCCGCGGCGACATCAGGCGTCGGCGACAGGGTGTCCTTCGCGACGGACCCGGCGAGGTAGGCGTTGAAGACCGGCAGCGTGATGCCGCTCGCGTTCGTCGCCGGCGGCTCGAGGCCCGCCTCGCCCTCGGTGCTGAGGGCCGTCCGGTCCACCGCCAGGCTGATCGCCTGCCGGACCGCCAGCTGGTTCAGCGGGAAGCGGTTGAGGTTCGGCTCGAGCGTGACGGTGTTGAGCGGCGCCTCCCAGGCCGAGTTGTACTTCGACTTGGAGAGGAACAGCTTCTGCAGGTTCGGGATGAAGTTGCCCTCCCACTGCGCCTGGCCGGAGAACAGCGCCTCCTCGGCGTTGGTGTTGGACGCGTAGGCGGGGAAGTCCAGCGTCGGGATGCGCACCTTGCTCGCCTGCCAGTAGCTCGGGTTCTTCACGAGCGTGAAGCCCTGGGGCGTGAAGGTCCCGAGCGTGTACGGGCCGGAGCCGATCGGGCTCGCGTCGACGTAGGTCGCCGGGTTCCCGACGGTGCTCCAGATCGACTCGGGCACGATGTAGACGCTCGCGATGTTCTGCAGGTTCGTGTACTGCGCCGTCGGGAAGCTGATGCTCACGACGTCGCCGGAGGTCTTCACGCCGGTGATCTCGAGCCCGCCCGTGTTGATCGCCGGGTACTTCTTCACCAGGTTGTAGGTGAACGCGACGTCGGCCGGGGTGAGCGGCGAGCCGTTCGACCACTTCACACCCGTCCGGACGGTGAAGTTGACCGTCTTGCCGCCGTTGGTGAAGCTGTACTTCGTCGCGAGCCAGGGGTAGATCACGCCCGCCTTCGCCGCGTCGAACTGCAGGAGCGGCTCGTAGATGAACGAGGTGCCCGCGACGAGGTACGCCGCCGAGGTGGTGCTGAACGGGTTGAACGAGTCGGTCAGCGTGTTGGTCGGGCTGCTCTCCATCGTGAGCACCAGGCCGCTGCCGGCGGCAGGCCCGGTCGATCCCGAGGCCGCCGCCGCGCCGGCGAGGACCCCGGACGCGAGCAGCCCCGCGGCGACGACTGCGCCAGCCTTCTTTCCGAGTAGCCATTGCTTCATCTTGTGAGTAACCTTTCTCTTTCTATAGCTGTGGGACGCTGCCAGCCGTTCCGGTTGCAGGGGCGCGCGAAACAGATGCTCGGGCACCTTGCGTGCCCGAGACGCCCGGCGCTCCGTGCTGCCGCAGCGGGGCGGCGCCCGGGACGGACCATCCGGCGGGCCTGAGCCGGCCCGCGGCTACATCTCGACTACGTCTGCATTGCCTCCTTCCCCCCTTGCTCGGGCCCCGGCGAGAAGCGTCGGGGCGGTCACCTCGAGCCGCCAGCAGGCGGCGGCCCGGGTCCGATCGATGCGCACGAGCGGCGGCGCTTGTGTCCGGCAGCGCTCCACCGCGAAGGGGCAGCGCGGATGGAAGTGGCATCCGCCGACGCCGGCACCGCCCTCGCCCGCCTGGCGGAGCGCCGAGCCGCCTCCGTGTCGCAGCACGGAGCCGAGGTCGTCGGGGTCGGGCGCCGAGGAGACGAGGAGCTGGGTGTACGGGTGGGCCGGCTGCTGGGTGAGCTCCTCCGCCGGTCCCCGCTCGACGATCTCCCCGGCGTACATGACGAGCACCTCGTCGGCGAAGTAGCGCGCCGAGGCGATGTCGTGGGTGATGTACAGCAGCGCGAGCGAGAAGCGCGCCCTCAGGGCGTCGAGGACGTTCAGCATCTCGAGGCGGATCGAGACGTCGAGCATCGAGACGGGCTCGTCGGCGAGCAGGACGCTCGGCTCGGCCGCGAGCGCCCTGGCGACGGCGACGCGCTGGCGCTGGCCCCCGGAGAGCTCGTGAGGGTACTTGGCGAGGAACTGCTGGGCGGGGGTGAGGCGCACCTGCTCCATCAGGCCGGTCAGCACCGAGTCCATCTCGGCCCGGCCGAGCCGGCCCCGGTGGAGCCGGACAGGGCGCGAGAGGTGGTAGCGCACGGTATGGACCGGGTTGAGCGACGCGAAGGGGTCCTGGAAGACGTACTGCACGGTGCTCTTGAACCGCCGGAACGCGTGCCTGCGGCTCACCTCGACCGGCTTGCCGTCGAGCAGGATCTTTCCCGAGGTCGGACGCTCCTGCCCGGCGAGCAGCTTCGCGACGGTCGACTTGCCCGAGCCCGACTCGCCGACCAGGGCGACGACCGCGCCTCGGTAGAGGCCGAAGGAGACCGAGCTCGCCGCCTTCAGCACCGAGCGGCGGCCGAGGCGGTAGAGCTTCGTCAGCTCCACCGCCTCCATGGCGAGCGGCCCCCGGCGCGCCGCCGGCGACTCGAGCCCGAGGGGCTCCGTCGCGCTCACCGCCGGCCGCCCTTCCCGTTCGGCGAGGGCGGTGACGGCGGTGACGGCGAGCCCGGGGTCACGAACGGGCAGGCGGTGAGGTGGCCTGAGGTGGCCTCGCCGACCGGCTCGAGGTGCATGTCGACCTCGGCGCAGGAGTCGGTCGCGAACGCGCAGCGCGGCAGGAACGGGCAGCCCGGCGGCAGGCCGCGCAGGTCCGGAGGCGAGCCGGGGATCCCCGCGAGCTCGCGCCTCGGGCCTCTGAGCGAGGGGAAGGAGCCGAGAAGCCCCCTGGTGTAGGGGTGGGCGGGGGCGTGGAGGAGCTCCTGGGAGGCCGCGACCTCCACCAGGCGCCCCGCGTACATCACCGCGATGCGCTCCGCCAGCTCGAGCAGGAGCGAGAGATCGTGGGTGATGAACAGCACCGAGAAGCCGAGCTCCTGCTTCAGCTCCACGACCTGGCCGAGGATGTCCCGCTGCACGACGACGTCGAGCGCCGTCGTCGGCTCGTCCATGATGACGACCTCCGGGTCGGTCGCCAGGGCCATCGCGATCATCACCCGCTGGCGCATCCCGCCCGAGAGCTCGTGAGGGTAGCTCTTGAGGCGAGTCCGGGGGATGGCGACGAGGTCGAGCAGCGACCCGACGCGCTCGTGCGCCTCGTCGCGGGACAGGTCGAGGTGCGCCTCGATCACGTCGAGCAGCTGGTCGCGGATCTTGAGGACGGGGTTGAGCGCGTTCATGGCGCTCTGGAACACGATGGCGATCTCCCGCCAGCGAAGTGCCCGCAGCTGCTCGGGGTGCAAGGAGAGCAGCTCGACCGGCTCTGCAAGGCGACGGCCGCGATAGGTGACGCTCCCTCCGGTGATGATCGCCGGGGGGCGCAGGAGCCGGCAGGCGCCGTAGGCGAGCGTGGACTTGCCCGAGCCGGACTCCCCGGCGAGGCCGACCACCTCCCCGGGGTGCAGGGAGAGGTCGACGTGCTCGACCGCGTGCACGTCGCCGGCCGTGGTGCGGTACGCGACGGAGAGGTCGGCGATCTCGAGAACCGGCTCGCCGCCTCGCCCCCGTCCGCCGAGCCCGGCCTGGCCGTCACGGGCGAGCTCGGACTGCCCGGTCGCCGGGAGGAGGCCCGGCACCGGCGGCTCCTGGCGGCGTGCGAGGGACCTCATCGGCCCGACCTCGGCGCAGACGCGCCCTGCGACTGCTCGGTGAGCGAGCGTCTCGAGAAGGAGCTGAGGAAGCCCGCGAGCCGACCGTGTGCCGGCGCCCCGGCCCGCAGCACCGGCGTCGGGTCGGCGGGTCGCCAGCGGCGACCCTCGATCCGGCTCCCCCCGGCGGCGTCGCGCAGCCGGGGGTTCCCGAGCTCGTCGATCCCGAAGTTCAAGAGCACGAGCCCCGACGCGAGGAGCGCGACGCACACCCCCGGCGGGACGAACCACCACCACGCGTTGACCTGCAGCGCGCTCTGCGCCTCGGCCCAGTAGAGCATCGTGCCGAGCGTCCAGCTGTTCTCGTCGGCAAGACCGAGGAACGCGAGCGCGACCGAGGTGCCCACGGCGTAGATCACGGTCGAGACGAAGCTCGCCGCGATGAGGCTCACCTCGTTCGGCAGGATCTCGAAGAAGATCAGCCGGAACGCCGAGTCCCCCGTCTCGCGCGCCGAGGCGACGAAGTCGCGGTTGCGGATCGACAGCGTCTGGGCGCGGATCACCCGGGCACCCCAGGGCCAGCCGAGCAGCCCGAGCACGAGGATGGTCGCGGTGTCCCCACGCGAGGGGATGTAGCCGAGGAGCACGACGAGCAGCGGCAGCGCCGGCAGCACGAGGAAGACGTTGCTCAGCAGCGAGAGCACCTCGTCCCACCAGCCACCGAGGAAGCCGGCCGAGATGCCGACCACGACCGACAGCGCCGTGGCGATGAGCCCGACCAACAGGCTCAGCACGAGCGTGGCCCGGATGCCGACGAGGAGCTGGGAGAGGACGTCCTGGCCGAAGGTCGTCGTGCCGAGCAGGTGCGCCCCGCTCGGGGCGGCAGCGGCGGCGACGACGTTCTGGGCCGAAGGGTTGTACGGCGCGACGTAGGGGCCGACGACCGCGACGATCACGAACAGCAGGAGGATCACGCCTCCGGCCTTCGCCTTCGGCGAGAGCTGGCGGAAGAACTCGCCGTGGCGGCGGCGCGACGCCCCCGTCGCGAGGTGCTCTGGGAGGTTCAGCGCGACGGCCATCAGTGGGCCTCCCTCGTCCTCGTCCTCGGGTCGGCGACGACGTAGACGACGTCGGCGACGAGGTTGGCGACGAGCACCGCCAGGGCGATGATCAGGAAGATCCCCTGCATGAGCGGGTAGTCGTCCGAGGTCACGGCGTTGAACAGCGTGAGGCCGATCCCGGGGTAGGAGAAGACGATCTCCATGAGCAGCGCGCCGGAGATCACGAAGCCGAGGGACAGGGCGAACCCGGACAGGTTCGGCAGGATCGCGTTGCGGGCCGCGTAGGTCATGACGACCCGGCGCGAGGAGAGACCCTTGGCCTGGGCGGCGAGCACGTAGTCCTCGCCGATCGTCGTGATCATGACGTTGCGCATCTGCAGCATCCAGCCCGCCATCGAGGTGACGACGATGGTGATCGCCGGCAGCAGCGAGTGGTAGACGGCGCTCTGGATGAAGGCCCAGTGCCAGCCGGGCACGAGACCCTGGGAGTAGCCCTGCTGGATCGGGAACCAGTGGAGGTGGATCGCCACGGCGTCGACGAGGAGCAGCGCGAGGAAGAAGTAGGGGACGCCCTGGAGGAAGGTCAGGGCCGGGAGCAGCCGGTCGAGCCAGCCGCCCCGGCGCCAGGCGGCGAGGATCCCGAGCAGCGTGCCTGCGCTGAAGCTGATCACCGTCGCCGTCCCGACGAGGATCAGGGTCCAGGGCAGGGTCTCGCCGATGATCGTCGAGACCCTCGCGGGGTACTCGATGACCGACAGCCCGAGGTTGCCGTGGAGGATGTCGACGAAGTACTGCCCGTACTGGTGCCAGAGGCTCCCGGCCTTGCCGATGCCGAACTCGGCTTCTATGGCGGCGAGCGCGCCCGGCTGGAGCGAAGGGAACTTCTGGAACAGCACCTCGGCCGGGTTGCCCGGCATGAGGCGGGGAATGAAGAAGTTGACGGTGAGCGCGACCCACGCCGCCACCAGGTAGAAGACGAGACGCCTGATGATGAACTGCATCCCGCCCCCCTCAGCTCGATGCGGCTCGTCCGCCTGCCCCGACCACGGCGGCGCGGCCGGGCGCCTGCGACCAGGATCGCTCCGCTGCAGGCCAGTCGCGAGAGTCCTTTGTCACAGTTTGCCGGCGCGCGCCCGAGACGGGGCAGCCGCAGCTCGCGCGCACGACGAGCTCGGTCGGCAGCACGACCTCCCGCGACGCCGGCGCGAGCCCCGTCGCCATGTCGTAGAGGCAGTCGACGGCCGTCGCGCCGAGCTCCTCGGCGGGCTGGCGGACGGTCGTCAGGCCGGGCACCGCGTACCGGGCGACGATGATGTCGTCGAAGCCCGTCACGGCGACGTCGTCGGGGACGGCGATCCCGAGCTCGGCGAAGACGTTGAGCAACCCCACCGCCATCTGGTCGTTCATGCACATGATCGCCCTCGGCGGCCAGGCCCCGCCCTCGGTCATGCGCCGCGCCGCCCGCTCCCCGCTCGAGGTGGAGAAGTCCCCCACCCAGCTCCCGACGATCTGCGCGCCGAGCTGGAGGGCGACGCGCTCGGCCGTGTGCCACCGCACCGTGGCGTCCGGGGCCGACGCCGGGCCTCGGACGATCCCGATCTCGCGAAATCCGTGCTCGACCACGAGGTGCTCCATCAAGAGCCTCGTGCCCCCGGCGTTGTCGATCCGGACGACCACCTCCCTGCCCTTCGGGCGGTCCCACGCCAGCGCGACGACCGGGTGCCGCTCGGAGAGCCACGCCAGGGCCTCCTCGCTCACCGCCCGGTCGACGACGATCAGGCCGTCGGTGCGACCCACCATGTTCTTCGCCGCAGTCCAGCCCGAGCGCGGCCGGATGCCCGCGAGCAGGAGGGCGTAGCCGATGCGGTCGGCAGAGCGCTCGGCGCCCCGGATCACGGCGTCGCCGAACAGGAGGCTCTCGTGCTCCTCGTCGGCCGGGGTGACGTTCACCGACCGCGTCGCGACGACGATGCCGATGGTCTCTGTCGCCCCGTAGCTGAGGCCGCGCGCCGTCGAGTTCGGCACGTAGCCCAGCTCCTCGGCGGCCGCGAGGACCCGCGCCCGCGTCGCCTGGCTGAGCCCCGCCTTGGCGTTGAGGGCTCGGGAGACGGTCGCGATGGAGACGCCCGCACGCTCGGCAAGGTCGTAGATGGTCGGCGCCCGCACCAGCCCCCCTCCTCTCCGCACGGCGTAAGCGCTTACGAGTAAGCGCTTACGCATGTTAAGAACGCGCGTCGGCAAAGTCAATAGCCGCCGGAGGCGACATCACCGCAGGTCGGGCACGTGCTCCCCGGACGGCTGCCCCGGGCGGCCAGCGCCGACGCTGGGGGAGAAATTCTGACGTTGACGTAAGCTGGCGCCATGCACCCCGAGCGCTACAAGTGGATAGCCCTGTCGAACACCACCCTCGGCATGCTCATGGCGACGGTCAACTCCTCGATCATCCTGATCGCCCTGCCGGACATCTTCCGTGGGATCCACCTCGACCCGCTCACGCCCGGCAACTCGAGCTACCTGCTCTGGATGCTGATGGGGTTCATGGTCGCCACGGCCGTGCTGCTCGTCAGCCTCGGCCGAGTCGGCGACATGTTCGGCCGCGTGCGGATGTACAACCTCGGCTTCGCGGTCTTCACGCTGTTCTCGATCCTGCTGTCGGTCACCTGGATGCACGGCCCGGCGGCGGCGCTGTGGCTGATCTTGATGCGCGTCGGCCAGGGGATCGGGGGTGCCTTCCTCTTCGCGAACTCGAGCGCCATCCTCACCGACGCGTTCCCGACCGACCAGCGTGGGCTCGCGCTCGGGGTGAACAGCGTCGCCGCCATCGCCGGGTCGTTCATCGGCCTCGTCCTCGGCGGCGTCCTGGCCCCCGTCGAGTGGCACCTCGTGTTCCTCGTCTCGGTGCCCTTCGGCCTGTTCGGGACCGTCTGGGCCTACCTCAAGCTCGAGGACCGCAGCGTCCGGATCGCCTCGCGCATCGACTGGTGGGGCAACCTCACCTTCGCCCTCGGGCTCGTCGCCGTGCTCGTCGGCATCACCTACGGCATCGAGCCCTACGGGGGCCACACCATGGGCTGGACCGACCCGAAGGTCCTCGCGGAGCTCCTCGGGGGCGTTGCGCTGCTCGTCGTGTTCGCCGTGATCGAGGCTCGCTCGGACCACCCGATGCTGCGGCTCTCGCTGTTCAAGATCCGCGCCTTCTCGGCCGGCAGCGTCGCCACGCTGCTCGCCGCGCTCGGCCGAGGTGGGCTCATGTTCATCATCATCATCTGGCTGCAGGGGATCTGGCTCCCCCTGCACGGCTACAGCTTCAGCCAGACCCCGCTGTGGGCCGGGATCTACATGCTGCCGCTGACGGCCGGCTTCCTCGTCGCCGGACCGCTGTCGGGCGTCCTGTCCGACCGCTACGGCGCCCGGCCCTTCGCGACGGGAGGCATGGTCGTCGCCGCGCTCGCTTTCGGCCTGCTCGAGGCGCTGCCAGTCGACTTCTCCTATGCCGTGTTCGCGCTCCTCCTCCTCCTCATGGGCATCGGCATGGGGATCTTCTCCGCCCCCAACCTCGCCGGGATCATGAACAGCCTGCCCCCCGACCAGCGCGGTGCCGGCGCGGGCACCGTCACGACCTTCCAGAACTCCGCGATGGTGCTGTCCATCGGGGTGTTCTTCACCCTCATCATCCTCGGGCTGGCGGCGCACCTGCCCCATGCCCTGTCCGCAGGGCTGCGCGCCGAGGGCGTGCCCTCCGGCCTCGCCCACAAGGTCGCCGGCATCCCTCCCGTTGCGAGCCTCTTCGCGGCCTTCCTCGGCTACAACCCGATGCAGCAGCTACTCGGCCCGGCGCTCCCGCACCTCTCCCACGCCGGCTACCTCACCGGCCGCCGGTTCTTCCCTGGCCTGATCGCCTCCCCGTTCCAGTCCGGCTTGCGCGAGGCGTTCAGCTTCGCGGTCGGCGCCTGCCTCATCGCCGCCCTTGCCTCGCTGCTCAGGGGCGGCAGGTACGTCCACGGCGAGGCCGGCGAGCCGGCCCTCGAGCCGGCTGCGCCCGGCGCGCCCGAGCCGGCGGGGATCGGGGCGGACAGCCGTGGCTGAGCGCGCCCACCACGGCGGCGAGCTGCGCCTGCGCATCGGGGAGGCGGCGGCGCGGGCGGGCGTGTCGGAGCGGACGCTTCGCTACTACGAAGAGATCGGCCTCCTCTCCCCGGCGGGCCACAGCGTCGGCGGCTGCAGGGAGTACGGCCCGGCAGAGCTCGCCAGGGTCACGCGCATCCGGGAGCTGCAGGAGCTGCTCGGGCTGGAGCTGGACGAGATCAGAGGCGTCGTGGCGCGGGAGGACCGCATCGACACCCTGAGGGACGCCTACCGCCGCAGCGAGGGCGACGAGGAGCGCCGCGCCATCCTCCTCGAGGCGCTCCAGACGACCGAAGCGCTCTACCTCAGGGTCTCGGCCAGGGTGGAGCGCATCGCGGCCTTCCGGGACGAGCTCGCCGAGACGATCTCCCGGTACCGGACCTGGCTCGCCGGAGAAATCCCTCAACCCGAGAGGCCCGCCGCCGTATAGATCCTCGGCGGTGGCGATGGATGTCGCCGGCATAGCCCAAGGACGGGCGCCACCTGGGCGCGCATCGGCGCGCCCTCGAGCGAGCGTCACGAGGTGGGCGGATGACCGTCGGCATCATCGGCATACTGCAGTTCGCCATCGACGGCGTGACGGCACAGCAGGACGCCGTCGCGAACAACATCGCCAACTGGCAGACACCGGGCTACACCGACACCGAGGTGAGCTTCGCATCGAGCCTCGCCGACGCCCTCGGCGCGTCGGGGACCCAGACCGCGCAGCTGACCTCCGCTTCCTCGGTCGCGGCGCCGGCGACGAACGGGAACAACGTGCGGCTGAGCGACGAGATCATCGTCGCCCAGAAGGACACGCTCCACTACCAGACGATCACCGAGTCGCTCAACGCGCAGTTCCGCCTGATCCAGGGCGCGAGCGGGGGAAGCTACCAGTGAGCCTCTTCGGCCCGATCGACGTCTCGGGGACGGGCGTCGACGCCATGCAGACCTGGATCGACACCTCAGCGGGCAACATCGCCAACGCGAACGACGCCGTGCCGGTCGGCACGCCCGCCTACGCGGCGGAGACGCCGGTGTTCACGCCGGTCGGCGGAGGCGTTCCCGGGCAGCCGGGCGAGGGCGTCGCGACGAGCGTCGTGCTCGGCAGCTCGACGGGCGTGGTCGCCTACGACCCCTCGAGCCCCGTCGCCAACCCCCAGGGCGAGGTCGTCCTGCCGGACGTGTCGATGTCCGACCAGCTCGTCAGCCTGATCGAGGCCCAGCTGGGCTATCAGGCGGACACGACGGCGATCGCCAGGGCCGTCGCCGCCTACAACGCCGGTCTCACCATCGGGAGCTGAGCGTGGCCATCGCGCCGATCCCCCCGGTCCCGCCGCTCCCCCCGGCGCCCTCTCCGCTCACGGCCGCGCCGGCGACCGGCGGAGGCGACGCCTTCACCAACCTCGTCACCAACGCCGTCGACGCGCTGCAGTCGACCCAGTCCGCCGCGTCCTCGGCGGAGGTGAAGGCCGCCGCGGGCCAGGGCAACCTCGCCGACGTGATGATCGCCGCGACGAAGGCCTCGCTCGAGACGCAGGTGACGACCGACGTGCTCGACAAGGCGCTCACGTCGTACAACGCGATCATGAACATGACCTTCTGACATGGCGCTCCTACCCGCCGACTTCAACCGCCTGAAGGACGGGGCGCGGCGCTTCGCCTCGGGCTTCTCTCACGGCCAGAAGGTCGTCACCGTCGTCGCCCTCGTCGGCGCGGTCGCGGTCGCCCTGGTGTTCATGAGCCTGTCGGGCAAACCCACGTACTCGATCCTCTTCACCAACCTCCAGCCGTCCGACGCCGCGGCGATCACCCAGCAGCTCGCGAGCGACCACGTCCCCTACCAGCTCCAAGACGGCGGGTCGACGATCCTCGTCCCCCAGAACCAGGTGGACAAGGAGCGCCTGGCCGCGGCGGCGTCGGGCCTGCCCTCGCAGAGCACGGTCGGGCTCTCGATCCTCGACAAGGCGGGCCTCACCACCTCTCAGCTCACCCAGCAGGCGGAGTACCTCCAGGCGCTGCAGGGCGAGCTCGAGCAGACGATCGACTCGATCAGCGGCGTCAACTCGAGCCAGGTGAGCATCGCCCTCCCGGCGAACCAGACCTTCGCGCTCGGCAACACCAACCCGACGGGCGCCTCGGTCCTCGTCGACCTCGCGCCGGGGCACAGCCTCACCTACGGCCAGGTCCAGGCGATCGTCTCGCTCACCGCCTCGGCGGTCCCGGGCCTGAACCGCTCCGAGGTCACCGTCGCGGACTCCAACGGCGACCTGCTCGCCGGACCCGGCGTCAACGACACCGGCGCCGCCCAGTCGAGCGCGGCGGCTGCCTACGACAGCTCCGAGGAAGCCCGGATCTCGGCCTACCTCGCCGGGGTCCTCGGACCGGGCAACGCCGACGTCCAGGTGAACGCCCAGCTGAACTTCGACCAGGTGAGCACGAAGAGCCAGACGATCCTCGTCGGCAAGAACGGCAAGCCGCTCGTCGTGTGCACCTCCACACAGCAGTCGAGCGAGAAGTACAAGGGCGCCGGTGCTCCCGCGGGCGTCCAGGCGGGCACCACGACGACCGGGCAGAACGGGAGCTACACCCAGACCTCCTCCTCCAAGACCTGCGAGACCGGCACCCAGAGCGAGACGGTCGTCACCCAGCCCGGAAGCGTGACCCGCCAGTCGGTCGCAGTGCTCGTCAACGCGAGCGCGCTCCCGAAGGGTCTCTCGCTCGCACAGCTGCAAAAGGGCGTCGCCGCGACCGCCGGAATCGACGCCGCTCGAGGCGACTTGCTCACCTTCAGCTCGGCCAGGTTCCGCACGAACGCGGTGGCAGCGGCGAAGCCAGCAAAGAAGAGCCTCCTCAAGACGGCGCTCCGGCCCGGCCTCGCGCTCTTGCTCGTCCTGATCGTCCTGTTCATGCTCTGGCGGGCCTCTCGCCGGGCGCGCAGGGCGTCCGCGGCGAGCGATGCCCTGCTCGAGTCGCTCGTCACCGAGCGCCTCGCTCCGCTCCCGCCGGTCGAGCCGTCGACCGGGGAGCTTCCCGCCATCCCCTACACGCCCCCTCGCAAGCGTCTCGGCCCGACCGTCCAGGAGATCGTCGACGCGCAGACCGACGAGGTGGCCTCGGTCCTCAGAGACTGGCTGCGGCAGAGCTGATGGGACAGCTGACCAAGAGCCAACGCGCGGCGGTCGTGATCGCCCAGCTGGACGAGGACCGGGCCCACAAGGTCCTGAAGAACCTCAGCGAGAGCGAGGTCATCGAGCTGATGGCCCTCGTCGCCCGGCTCCCCACGATGACCGGCGAGGACGTCGAGGAGGTGGTCCAGGAGCTCGTGCACAGCGCGAGCACCCTCGCCGAGGTGCGCCAGGGCGGGACGGAGATCGCCGAGCGGCTGCTGCGCGAGCGGCTCGGGGCGGTGCGGGCCTCACAGATCATGGACGAGCTCCAGCACGCCACCGCGGACCACCCGCTCGCCTTCATCGAGCGCATCGACCCTGCACAGATCGTCGGGTTCATGAGCGCCGAGCACCCCCAGCTGCTCGCGGTCGTCCTCGCCCACATCAACCGGGACCACGCAGCTCGCGTCGTCGAGCGCCTCGAGGACGCGCTGCGCACCGAGGTCGCCCGGCGCGTCGCGAAGATGGGCACGCTCCCCCCCGAGGTCATCAGGAAGGTCGGCAACGAGCTCGAGTACCGGCTGTCCGCGTTCGCCCGCGCCGGGGGCGCGACCTCGGAGGTGGAGGGCGTCGCGACGATCGTCGGCATCCTCTCGAGCGCCGACCAGGCGACGGAGAAGCAGATCCTGAACGACCTCGAGGAGCGCGACCCGGACATCGCCGAGCAGATCCGCAACGAGATGTTCGTCTTCGACGACGTCGTCCAGCTCGACGACCAGACCCTGCAGACCGTCCTGCGCTCCGTCGTGCTGAAGAACGTCGCCCTCGCGCTGAAGGGCAAGCCGAGCCACGTCGTCGAGAAGTTCACTCGCAACATCTCCGAGCGGGCCGCCGAGGAGCTCCTCGAGGACATGACCTCGCTCGGCCCGCAGCGACTCTCGGTCGTCGAGGCTGCCGAGGCCTCGATCGTCAAGCTCGTGCGCTCGCTCGCCGACGCCGGGACGATCACGCTCGAACGGGGGAACGATGAGCTCGTCGAGTGACCGCCGCCTGACAGCTCGGGTGGTGCGCGAGCCCGAGGTCCGCGCCCTCTCGCCGGCGCTCCTCGTGTCGTCGCGCGACGCCCTCGCGCTCCACCTCCCGACCGGCTCCGCCTTCGAGGGTCCGAACCTTGCGGACCGGCTCGCCGAGGAGCGCGCCGCCGGGTACGCCGAGGGCAGGGCGGCGGCGCTCGAGGAGGAGCTCGTCCTCCAGTCGCGCCGGCGCAACGCCGAGCTCGCCGAGCTCGGCCACCGGCTCTCCGCCGCGGCGGATGCGGTCGCGGCCGAGCGCCGTCGGGTGGTCGAGGAGGTCGCCGGCGAGGCGGCGGCGCTCGCCGTCGCAGTCACCGAGACCCTCCTGTCCTCGGCGCTCGACAAGCTCGAGCTCCCCGCCGCGGCCGCCGTCGCGCGCGCCCTCGCCCTCGCGCCCGAGGGCCAGGACCTCGTCGTCCGCCTCCACCCCGACGCCGTCCTCGACCCGGACCACCTGGCCTCCCTCGCGCCCTCTGGTGAGGTGAAGGTCGTGGCCGACCCGACGGTCGAGCCGACCGGCTGCGTCGTCGAGGCGGGCGCCTGCCGCATCGACGCCCAGATCGGCCCCGCCCTCGAGCGGGTCCGCAAGCTCCTCGGGAGCATGCGATGACCGCGCTCGGCGCCCCCCAGCTCCTCCTGCGCCTGAAGGCGGCCGCCTCGCCACGCCGAACGGGCCGGGTCACCCGCCTCGTCGGGCTTCGAGTCGAGGTCGAAGGGCTGGAGGCTGCGGTCTCCGAGGCCCTCCGGATCGTGCGGCGAGACGGCAGCGAGCTCGCCGCCGAGGTCGTCGCCGTCCAGGGCGATCGGCTCGCCTGCATGCCTCTCGGCGAGCTCCGGGGCGTCCGCTACGGCGACACGGTCGAGGCGCTCGGGCACCCGCTCCCCGTTCGCGTCGGGCACGGGCTGCTCGGCCGTGTCCTCGACGGGCTCGGCCGTCCGATCGACGGCGGGCCCGGGCTCGAGGGCCTGGAGGAGGTCGGCGTCGACGCCGACCCTCCGCACCCGCTGCGGCGCGAGATGGTCGACCGTCAGCTCGGCCTCGGGGTGCGAGCCCTCGACACCACGGTCCCCTGCGGGCGAGGCCAGCGGCTCGGGATCTTCGCCGGCTCCGGCGTCGGCAAGTCCAGCCTGCTCTCGATGATCGCCCGCGGCACCACGGCGCAGGTCTGCGTCCTCGCCCTCATCGGCGAGCGGGGCCGCGAGGTCAGCGAGTTCATCCGGCGGGACCTCGGCGACGAGGGCCTCGCCCGCTCGGTGGTCGTCGTCGCGACCTCGGACCAGCCCGCCCTCGTGCGCATCCGGGCCTCCTTCACGGCGACGCGCATCGCCGAGTGGTTCCGAGACCAGGGTCTCGACGTCGTGCTGATGATGGACAGCCTGACCCGCTTCGCGATGGCCCAGCGCGAGGTCGGCCTCTCCGCCGGCGAGCCCCCGGCGACGAGAGGCTACCCGCCGTCGGTGTTCTCCCTGCTGCCTCGGCTGCTCGAGCGGGCGGGCGCGGCGGAGAGGGGGAGCATCACCGGGCTGTACACCGTGCTCGTCGAGGGCGACGACATGAACGAGCCGATCGCGGACGCCGCGCGCTCGATCCTCGACGGCCACCTCGTGCTCTCGAGGCGGCTCGCGACCTCGGGCCACTTCCCGAGCATCGAGGTGCTCGAGTCGATCTCCCGGGTCGAGTCGGTGATCACGACGCCCGCGCAGCGCGCCCAGGCGCGAGAGCTGCGCAGGCTGCTCGCCGCGTACCGTGACGCCCGCGACCTCGTCGAGATCGGCGCCTACTCGCCCGGCGCCAACCCGCTCGTCGACCGGGCCCTCGAGCTCAGGGACGAGATCGAGGCCTTCCTCTGCCAGGACATCGCCGAGACCTGCGGGCTCGAGGACTCCTGGCAGCGCCTCGCGGCCCTCCTCGCCCCACCGCCCGCTCCGGGCCGGGCCGAGGAGCCGGCGAGGCGCTCCCGTCCGCTCGTGGTCGGAGCAGCCGGATGAGGCGCTACGAGTTCCGCCTCGCCTCGGTCCTCCAGCTCCGGCGCGCCGAGGAGCAGTCGGCCCGGGGCGCGCTGCGTGCGACGAACGACGAGCTGCGCCGGCGCATCGCCGCCCGAGACGAGCGCGCCGCGCACTACCGGCAGGTCGCGGCCACGCCGCCGGCGGCCTCGGCCGAAGGGCTGCTCGCGCAGCACCAGCTCGGCGAGCTCGCCGCCGCGGCCGTCCTGAGCGCGCGAAGGCGGGTCACGACCGCTGCGGCCGAGGCCGCGCTCGCCCAGGTCGCCTGGTCGAACGCCTCGCGACGGGTGAAGGTCCTCGAGCGCCTCGACGAGCGTCGGCGGGCCGAGCACGCCGCCGCCGAGGCCCGGGCCGAGGCTGCCGAGATCGACGACCTCGTCACCTCCCGCTACCGGCTCGAGGAGAGGGAGCGATGACCGACCTCTCCGCGATCCAGGGCTGGATCGCGAACGTGCAGTCGACGCTGTCCGGCCTTCCTGCCGCCTTCGCCCAGGCCGCCCGGAGCGGCGACTTCGCGGCGGTCCTCGCCGAGGCCCAGTCGGCCCTGGCGAGCCAACCCGCCACCGCCCCCCCCGCCGCCTCACCCGCCGGGCTCGTCGCCTCGTCGGCCCTCTCGGCGACCGGCCACTCCGGCCAGTCCCAGCCTGGACCCCCGACCTCGGCCGCCACCCGCGCCGCGGCCGGCGGGCTGACTGCGGCCCAGGTGGTCTCCACGGCCGAGCAGTACCTCGGCGTCCCCTACCTTTGGGGGGGCACGACCCCTCAGGGCTTCGACTGCTCCGGCTTCGTGCAGTACGTCTACGCCGAGCTCGGCATCTCCCTGCCCCGCACGAGCGAGGAGCAGGCGACGGTCGGCACGCCGGTCCCCTCCCTCGCCCAGGCCCGGCCCGGCGATCTCGTCTTCTTCGCCGGCTCCGACGGGACGCCGAGCGCCCCCGGCCACGTCGGGATCTACCTCGGCGACGGCGAGATGATCGACGCGCCCCAGACCGGCGAGACGGTGTCGATCCAGCCCGTCGGCGTCCCGGTAGAGATCCGCCGGGTGCTCCCCACGCCGCCCGCGACGACCTGGACCGGGCAGGCCGGCTCCTCGCCACCCTCCCCGGGGGCGCCCTCGCAGCCGTCGCCGTCCGCCACGCCGCCGCCCCCCTCGCTCGTGCCGCTGTTCGACAGCGCCGCCCGACGCTACGGCGTGCCGGCACGCCTGCTCGAAGCGGTCGCCCAGGTCGAGTCCGGCTACAGCACGACGGAGGTCAGCCCGGTCGGCGCCCTGGGGCTGATGCAGCTCATGCCGAAGACGGCAGCCGGCCTCGGGGTCGACCCGCTCGATCCCGCGCAGGCGATCGACGGCGCCGCCGAGCTGCTCTCGCGCTACCTCGCGCAGTACGGCTCGCTCGCCCTCGCCCTTGCCGCCTACAACGCCGGCCCGGCCGCGGTCGCCGCCTACGGCGGCGTGCCCCCCTACCCCGAGACCCAGTCCTACGTCCAGCAGGTGACGAGCATCCTGAGAGGAGCCGCATGACCCGCCCCAAGGGGCCGATCCACCCGACGCCCCCGATCCTGCGAGCCGCGGCGAGATGAGCGGGCTCGCCGCGCTCGCGTCGCTCGGCGCCGACATCTCGGCCCTCGACCCCGCCGGGGCCGGGCCCTCCCCCGCCCCGGCGGCCCCGGCCTCGACGGCCGCCGACCGCTCGGCGCCAGGGACGGGCTTCGACCAGCTGCTCGCCTCGAGCCAGGGCGACCCTCCCGCCCCCGTCGCCAGCGCCGGCGCTAGCGACCAGCCCAAGACAGGGGCCGACAGCGCAAAGGCACGGGTCGACAGCGCAAAGGCACGGGTCGACAGCGCAAAGGCACGGGTCGACAGCGCAAAGGCACGGGCCGACAGCGGCAAGGCACGGCAGGGCCCGCCGCCGGGTGTCGCCACATCCGGCACGGGCGCGCCCGCGGCGAGCCATCCGGCCTCGCCCTCGAGCCCGGCGCCCGGGCAGGCGCCGGGCGCCCTCGCCGCAGCGGGCGCCCAGGCGGACCGTGCCGTCCCGGCAGCACGTTCGGGCTCCGGCTCCGGCCGCCCCGCTGCTGCGCCGGCGGGCGGGCCGTCGCGGCCTGCACCTGGCGCCGGCCCCTCCGGTCGCTCGCGCCTCACGTCGGCCAGCCCGCCGGCCGCCGACGGCGAACGCGCCGTCGCGCCGCGCGCCCTTCCCCCGGAGGGGCCGTTGCACCAGGCCCACAAGGCCACGGCAGTCGCCGGCGAGCCCGGCGGAGCAGCACCGGCGCGCACCGAGTCCGGCGGCAGGAGCTTCGAGGCACCCCGAACGGCCGAGCCGGGTCCTGCCCGGGCGCAACGCGGGCCGGCGCCTGTCGGCACGACGGACGCACCCCGACCGGCAGGCCCCGAGCGCGCCGCGTCGCTCGGCGCCGCCCCCGGCGCCCCCGCCACCGGCGGGAGGGTGGCGACCGACAGCTCCACCCCCCGCCCCGCGGGGCCGGAGGCCGGCGGCGGGCGCGACGTGGCGGGCGCCCCCGCGGCCGCGCGGGAGGCTGACCCGGCGTCCACCGGGTCCCCCTCCCCGGCGCTGCACGAGGCGCACAGGCCGCCCGCGGGGGCCGTCGACGCCCCGACCGCGCGCGCCGAGCAACCCGGCGGGGCATCCGCCACGCGAAGCGACCCGTCGTCCGTCCTCCTCGCAGGGGGCGGCCCCGACAAGGGCCTTGGAGCCGGGTCGACCCCCCCCGCCGGGGCTCGACGCCTCGAGCCCGGCAGCGGCGAGCCCGCCGGCCAGAGGCTCGGGCAGGACACGGGCCCGGATGTCTCGAGCACCCTCGGCGGGGCGCGAAGTGCCGTGGTCGCGACGCTTTCGCCCGCCGGCACCTCCGGTCCGGCCGCGGCCCAGTCGGGGACGCCCGCCTCACCTTCGGTCCCGCCTCCCCCGGGCCAGCCGGCGGGCGTCGCGGGCCAGCTCCTCGCGGTCCTCGGCCCGCTGCGCACGAGCCCGGCAGGCGCGAAGTCGCTGACCCTCCTCCTGCACCCCGCGGAGCTCGGCGAGGTCCGGGCGACGCTCAGCGTGGCCGACGGTCAGGTCAGCGTGCGGCTCGTCGCCTCGACGGCCGACGGCGCGGCAGCGCTTCGCGCCGCGCTCCCGGACCTGCGATCGGGGCTCGGTAGCGCCGCGGGGCCTGCCGTCGTCGTCCTCTCCGGCGCCGGCTCGGGGGCAGCCTCCCCGGGACCCGGATCCTCCGGGGGATGGACCGGCCATCCCGGGCCGCCGCCTCGCCCGGGGAGCTCGGCGCCGCCTGGGCCGCCGGCGGAAGGCGCCGTGGTGGCTGTCGTCGAGCCCCCCGGCGGGGCGGGCACCGCCGGCCGACACCGGATCCTCGACGTGCGCGCCTAGCGGGAGCGGATGGAAGAGAAGGCGGCAAGAGAGAAACCGAAGAAAGGGAGAAGGGGAGATGGGGATGGAGATCCAGCCGACGGGAGCGCTGCCGCTCTCGACCTTCGGCAACCTCTTGGCGGCAACGTCAGCTGCCGCGACGGGCAGCGGCTCGGCGGGCTCGACCTCCTCGGCGGGCTCGGCCGGCGGCACCGGCTCGAGCGGCTCCGCGGGCGCCGCGAACGCGCTCGATCAGCTCTCCAACCCGCAGATGTTCCTCCAGCTGCTCGTCGCGGAGCTGCAGAACCAGGACCCGACGAGCCCGACGAGCCCCAGCACGATCCTCGCCCAGACCTCCGAGCTCGCCCAGATGGAGGCGGTGACGACCCAGACGAGCGCGATCACCGCCGCCCAGACCTCGACCGAGGACAGCGAGGCGACGGGCCTCGTCGGCCGCAGCGTCACCGCGACGGTGTCGGGGAGCACGATCACCGGTGTCGTGACGGACGCGCACCTGACGAGCAGCGGCACACCCACGCTCACCGTCAACGGGACGACGTTCCCCCTCGCCGACGTGACCGACGTGAGCTCGGGACCGAGCACCCCGTCGGCCGGCGGGGCCGGGTCGTCGGCCGGGACCGGCACCGCCACGACCGGCGCCTGACAGGACCCAAGGACTCGACAAGGAGAGGGAAGAGAGGCAAGACGAGATGACCGAACGATCCATCCTCGCCGCGGTGTCGGGGATCCAGGCGAACCAGACCTACCTCGACAGCATCGGCAACAACATCGCCAATGCCGACACCGTCGGCTACAAGGACAGCGAGGTCCAGTTCCAGGACCTGCTCTCCCAGCAGCTCTCCGGCGGCGCCGCCCCGACGACGACCGCCGGCGGCGTGAACCCCGTCGCGGTCGGCTCCGGCGTCGCCGTGGCCGCGAACGTGGTCAACCTCTCCGAGGGCTCGCTCGAGCAGACCGGGATCCCGAGCGACGTGGCCATCCAGGGGAACGGCTACCTCGTCGTGCAGACGGCGTCAGGAGCCCAGCAGTACACGCGCGACGGGAGCCTGACCGTCGACGCCAACGGGGACCTCACGACCCAGCAGGGCGGGCTCATCATGGGATGGCAGGCGAACAGCGCCGGGACGGTCAACTCCAACGCCCCGCTCACGGCGATCAAGATCCCCCAGGGCGAGACGATCGGCGCGAGCGCGACGACGACCATGACCCTCAGCGGCAACCTGCCCGCCTACACCAGCACGACCAGCCCGCCGGCGCCCCAGAGCACGACCATCAACGCCTACGACTCCCTTGGCGACGCAGTCCCGATCACGGTGACCTTCACCCCGGTGGGCGGCACGGCCGACGAGTGGACGATGTCGGCGACGGTCGTCGACCCCTCGACCGGCAAGGCGGTCTACCTGGTCGGGACGAGCGCGACCAGCGGCCCGACGGTCACCTTCGACCCCTCGACCGGGGAGGTGAAGTCCATCTCCGGCGTGACGCCCGGTGCCAACGGCTCCTTCACGGTGCCGGTGACGATGTCGAACATGCCGAGCGCCTACACCTTCCCCTCCGGCGACACCCTCTCGTTCCTCTTCCCCGCGCCGGGCAGCGCGAGCCAGGTGACGCAGTACAACGCCGCGTCGACGATCCAGGCCAGCCAGGACGGCTACCCCTCCGGCACGCTCCAGAGCTACTCCATCGGGACGGACGGGACGATCACCGGCTCGTTCTCGAACGGCGCGACCCTGCCGCTCGGCCAGATCGCGCTGGCCGACTTCGCCAACCCGGGCGGCCTCTCGGACCAGGGAGCCGGGCTGTACGCGACGAGCCCGAACTCCGGCCAGGCCCAGATCGGCACGCCCGGCAGCGGCGGGCGGGGGACGCTGCTCGGCGGCGAGCTCGAGCAGTCGAACGTCAACCTCGGCAACGAGCTCACCGAGCTCATCACCGCCCAGGAGGCCTACACCGCCAACACCAAGGTGCTCACGACGACGGACCAGGTCGTCCAGGCCCTGCTCAACGTGCCGTGACGGCGCTGCTCGGGACGCGGCCGAGCACGCGCGGCGACGCTCGGGGGCGGGTCCAGGACGAAGAGCACCGCTCGCCGATCCTCGCCGCCGGCTCCACGCGGGCGCGCGCGTTCGACCTCCTGCGGCAAGAGACCGTGGAGCGATCCCGCCTGCGCCGGCTCCAGCCGCTGCTCGAGACGATCGCGCACCGCTTCGGGAGCGCCCTCACCTCGGCCATCCGCCAGCCGGCGCACGTCGAGGTGACCTCGTTCGAGCAGCGGACCTGGGAGGAGCACTCCTCGGGGCTGCCGGACCCGACGTTCGTCTCGAGCGCGGTGCTCCTCCCCCTCGAGGGCCGAGTCGTGATCCACCTCCCCGTCGACCTCGTGTTCACCCTGATCGACTTCTACCTCGGCGGCGACGCGCTCGCCGAGCCGGAGCGCAACCAGCTCACCGAGATAGAAAGGGCGCTCATCGGCGGGGTCATCGACCTCGTCTGGAACGAGATCCCGCCGCCGCTCACCTCGATCATCGCCCTGACCGTCGGGATGGTGCAGAACTCGAGCAGTCCACTGCTCGTCCAGGTCGGCCGGCCGGGCGTGATGTGCCTCGTCGTCGAGCTGCACGTGTCGGTCGGCGACCGGGAGCCCGTGACGGTCTCGATCGCGATGCCCTTCACGGTCCTGCTGCCGGTGCTCGAGCACATCGAGCGGCAGCAGTCGAGCGAGGGGCTCGACGCGCGCATCGACCGCAGGCAGGCGCGCCAGCGCATCCTCGCCGTCCCCCTGGAGCTCAAGGTCGCCTACCCGCCGATCACGATGACCCCGGGCGAGCTGCTCTCGCTGCGGGTCGGCGACGTCGTGCGGATCGACCAGGAACAGTCCGACGGGCCCTCGGAGCTCGAGCTGGTCGTGCAGGACGTCAAGTTCGGGACGGGTGCGCTCGTCGAGAACGGCAGCAAGCTCGCCTGCACCGTGATCACGAAGAAGGAGAGGATCGATGACTGACGAGCAGGCCGCTACGGCCCTCGCCCACGGCCCGGCGGCGCCCCCCGACGGGCCCTACCTCACGGCACCGGCAGGCGCCGGCGCCCCCGGGGTACCCGGTGACGGCGCCGGGCCTGCGGAGGCCGAGGAGATGCTCCGCAGCCCCAACCGCCTGCCGATCGAGACGCTCGGCCAGGTCGAGCTGAAGGTCGAGGTCGTCCTCGGAAGGGCCCGGCTCAGGCTGCAGGAGCTCCTGGAGGTCCGGCCCGGGCAGTCCGTCGAGCTCGACCGGGCCCGCAACAGCCCCGTCGACGTGCTGGTCAACGGGACGCTCTTCGCGCGGGGAGACATCGTCGTCATCGACGACACGAACCTCGGCGTCCGGGTGAGCGAGATCGTCGGCAACGAGCTCGTGAAGGAGGGGCGATGATCCCCGTGCTCGCAGCCGCCTCCGGGAAGGTCGCGACGCTCCCCGACGTCTCGATCACCCATTCCCTGCTCCAGATGGTGATCGCCCTCGCCGTCGTCGTGGCGTGCATCTGGGGCCTCAGCAAGCTCCTCGCGCGTCTGCGTGGCGGCGCCCCCACCTCCCGCCGGCGGCCTGCCGGCGGCCTCGAGGTCGTCGGCCGCCAGTCGCTCGGAAAGGACCTCTCCATCGCCACCGTGCGCTGGGGGGGGCGGGAGGTCCTCGTCGGCATCTCCGGCTCCACGATCACCTTCCTCAGCGACCCGGGCGGCGGCCAGCGGACCGGGGAGGACGCCGTCGCAGAGCCGCCTTGGCGGCAGCCGGCGACGGAGAGAGCGGGCGAGATCCCCGCGCAGCCGCAGCGGTCGCTCCTCGACGCGCTGCGCGACGCGACGCTCCGGCGCTAGGCCCGAAGCGGCCCGCCGGCGCTCGTTAGTCCGGCAGCCCAAGGGCAGCGACGGCGCGCCCCGACCACCACCTACAAGGAAGACGACCAAAACCGTGCCAACGCTCGTGCTCGCCGCGACCTCGGTCTCGATCAACCTCGGCAACACGCTCTCGAAGCCGACGGCGAGCCTCCTCGTCATCCTTGCCGGCACGCTGCTTGCCGTCGCGCCCTCGCTGCTCATCCTGCTGACGGGCTTCGTCCGGGTGATCATCGTCCTCGGACTGACCCGCCAGGCGCTCGGGCTGACGACGACCCCGCCCAACCAGGTGCTCGTCGGCCTCGCGCTGTTCATCTCCCTCTTCCTCATGGCGCCCACCCTCGGTGCGATCAACCACGACGCCCTCCAGCCCTACCTGCAGGGCCACATGAGCGTCGCCGGCGCGTTCCACGCCGCCGAGGTGCCGCTCAAGTCCTGGATGCTGCGCCAGACCGGGACCGAGGAGCTCGCCGTCACGAACTCGATCGCCCACGTGCACCCCGCGTCGGTGATGGACGCGCCGCTCACGACCGTCATCCCGGCGTTCCTGCTCAGCCAGCTGAAGAGCGCCTTCATCATCGGCTTCGTGATCTTCGTGCCCTTCCTCATCATCGACCTCGTCGTCTCGGCGACGCTCATGTCGATGGGCGTGGTGATGCTGCCTCCGACGCTCGTGTCGCTTCCGTTCAAGCTGCTGCTCTTCGTCCTCGTCGACGGCTGGGTCCTCGTGCTGCAGTCGCTCGTGACGAGCTTCCGATGACCGAGCAGCAAGTCCTCCAGCTCGCCGCCGCGGCGATGGTCACGGCGGCGAAGATCGCGGCACCGATCCTGCTCACCGCGATGGCCGTGGGCTTCGTCGTCTCTCTCCTGCAGTCCGTGACCCAGATCCAGGAGATGACGCTCACCTTCGTGCCGAAGGTGCTCGCGGGCGGGCTCGCCATCCTGTTCACGGGCCACTGGATGCTCTCGACCTTCATCACCTACGTACACGCGCTGTTCGCGAGCATCCCGAGCCTCCTCGCCGGCGGGTAGCGGTGACCCTCTCGATCGGCTACCAGCCGCTCGTCGCCTTCCTGCTCGTCACCGCTCGGGCGGTCGCCTGGCTCCTGGTCGTGCCGCCCTTCTCCAACCGCTCGGCCGTGCCGACGACCGTAACGGTCTGCGTCGCGACTGCCCTCGGGGTGCTCGTGGCGCCGAGCGTCCCCGTCGGGACGATCCCCCTCACCACGGCAGGCCTCGTCGCAAGCCTCGTCGTCCAGGTGCTCTCGGGCGCGGCGATGGGCTTCGTCGTCTACCTTCTCCTGCAGACGGTCACCGCCGCAGGAGACCTGATCACCATCGCCGGCGGTCTCAGCCTGCCGCCCTCGCTCGACCCGCTCTCCCTCGACCAGGTGTCGGTCCTCGGCCAGTTCTACGAGCAGATCGCCGTCGTCCTCTTCTTCATCTCCGGCGGCTACTGGCTCCTGCTCGACGGCTTCGCCCGCTCCTTCCAGGGTCCCGCCTTCACGCTCGCCTCGACGGGCCGAGTCGCAGAGGTCCTTGTCGTCGACCTCGCGACGATGTTCACCTCGGCGCTCGAGATCGCGGCGCCGATCCTCGTCGTGCTCTTCGCGACCGAGATCCTCCTCGCCCTGCTCACGAAGGCGGCGCCGCAGATGAACGTCTGGTTCCTCGGCATGCCGATCCAGATCTTCCTCGCACTCGCGCTCGTGGCGATCGGCGTCTCGGTGCTCCCGGCCTACCTCGGCGGGCTGCTCTCGCGCATGCTCGGGGACAGCGCCGGCCTCCTCGGGGGGAGATGACGTGGCGCTCGAGGACAAGCACAGCCGCACCGAGCCGCCTACACCGAAACGCAAGCGGGAGGCCCGCCAGCGCGGTCAGGTCGCCCGCTCGCCCGAGGTGGCGGGCTGGGCGTCGGCGCTCGCGGCGAGCTTCCTGCTGCCCTCGCTCTTCCGGACCGGCGAGCGCCACGTGCTCGACGTCGTCGCCCAGGCGGCGCACGTGATGCGCCACCCGACCGTCCCCGACGCCGTGGAGGTGCTCGGCGCCGGTCTCCGCTCCGTGATCGACGTCGTCTGGCCGATCGGCGCGCTGTTCGTCGCCCTCGCCGTCGTGGCGAACCTCGCCCAGGTCGGACGCTCCTTCTCGCTGAAGGCGGCGCGCCCCCGGCTCAGCAGGATCAGCCCGAAGAGCGGCGTCCGCAACCTCGTCGGGCCCCAGATGCTCCTCCAGCTCGCCAAGCAGACGATCAAGGTGCTCCTCCTCGGCGTCATCGGCTACCAGTCGGTCGACGCCCTCTACCACGCCGTCGCCGGCGACCGACCCGTCGGGCTCGCCCCGATCCTCGCCTACACCGTCGGCTCGCTCCTGCGTGTCGTCCGGGTGGTCTCCGGAGTGAGCCTCGCGGTCGGCCTTGCGGAGTTCGCCTACCAGAAGCGCCACCTCGCCCAGAGCCTGAAGATGACGAAGGTGGAGGTGAAGGAGGAGGCCAAGTCCTCCGAGGGCGACCCCCACGTCCGGGGCGAGGTGCGGCGGCGCGGCTACCTGATCGCCCGCTCGAAGATGCTCGCCTCCGTCCGCAGCGCCGACGTCGTCGTGACCAACCCGACGCACTACGCCGTCGCGCTCGAGTACCGGCCGGGCACCGGCTCGGCGCCCCGAGTCGTCGCCAAGGGCGCGGGCGCGCTCGCGAGGGCGATCCGCGACCGGGCGGCCGAGTCGGAGGTCCCGATCGTCGAGGACCCCCCTCTCGCCCGCTACCTCTACGCGACCTGCGAGGTGGACCAGCAGATCCCGACCGAGATCTACCTCGCCGTCGCCCGCCTGCTCGCGTTCGTCTACGCGCTGCCCGCGCCGGCGAGGACCTCGATGGTGCACCGACCCGCCCGGTCCGAGCTGCCCTCGGAGCTCGAGGCGCTCACCGGCCTTGCCTCGGGCAGGCGGCGGAGGGCCGAGCAGGTGCTCGCCGGGACCGTCGGCACCTGACGCGCCGCGGGCCCTCAGGCGCCCGTGTCGAGGTAGAGCGAGATCATCGCCCTCCGAAGGTGCGGGTCGCGATGCATCGCCCCCGAGATGATGCCCATCCGCTCCCGGATCGCGACCTCGAGGTCGCGCTGCTCGGCGAGGACCCGCCGGGCGCGCCCCTCGAGCCCCGCCGGGAGCGGGGCGTCGGGGAGGGGCACCCGGTAGGGCTCGGGCATCGCGGCGGAGTGCTCGAGCCCGGTACGGATCTCCGCGACGTGCCGCTCCAGGAGGGCGAGCGCCTCCTCCCAGGTGGGGGCTCCGGCCGGTTCCGCCACCGGGTCGGCGCCCCGCGGCGCCCCGGCCCGGCGCACCGGCTCGAGACGGCCTCGAGGCGAGGCCTCAGCCGGCATGCGCCGGCTCGAGGGCTCGAGACGCCGGCTCGGCCGGGGCGACCGTCGGGCGCTGGGCCACCGCGGCCCGGTTCGCCGCGGCGATCCTGCCGATCAGCACCTGGACATCGGGGACGAGCGAGGGGTCCTTGCGGAGGTTCGCCTCGACCAGCCGTTCGAGGCAGAAGCCGTAGACGCCTCGAAGCGCCCTGCCGAGCTCCGTCCCGGGGTCGAGCGGGTCCCGCAGGGCCATGATCACCTGCTGGGCGTGCACGAGGCTGTCGGAGATCTCCTTCAAGTCGCCCGAGGCGAACCCGCTCTCGGCAGAGGCGAGGTCCCGCTGCACCTGGTCGAAGAGCATGAGCAGCCGCTGCGCCGGGCTCGCCGTGCGCACCTGGTCGGCGAGGTAGCGCCGCAGCATCGCTGCGCTGGCCGCGTCGTCGGTCATCGTCCCCATCCTCCTGCCCGACCCGGTCAGCCGAGCTGGGCGATCTGGCTCGAGAGCGCGGAGCTCTCGCTCTTCAGCTGGCCGAGGGTCGCCTCCATCTTCGCGAACTCGTTCTGCAACAGGGTCTGCTGGCTCGACTCGAGCTGCTGGTAGTTGGCGATCTGGCCGTTGAGGCCCTGGGACTCGGCGGTCAGGCTGTTGATCGCCGTCGTGACCCAGCCCGTGGTCGGGTCCGAGGCCTCCGACGCGAGCGTCTGGAGCTGCTGGGCGAGGCCCGGCGTGTAGGTGAAGGTGCCGAGGTCGGTGGTGGAGCTGATCCCGGTCGCCGTCACCTGGAGGGTGAGGCCGGCGAGCGTCGGGTCGCTCGTCGGCGCCGAGAGGAACTGTCCCGACCCTGTCGCCGCGACCCCGTCGATCGTGCCCTGGACGTCGCTGCCCGTATAGGTCGTCGGCGTGTTCGCCGTCCCGCCGGCGAGGCCTGTCGTGCCCGAGGCGGTGTTGGTCGAGCTCACCTGGAAGCTCGCGGCGCTGCCGTAGGCGCTGGTCTGCAGCTCGAGCTGCGTGCCTCCCCCGACGACCGACGCAGTCAGCGCAAGGCCGTCGGCACCGAACTGCTGGTTGAGCCCCGAGGCGATCTGGCTAAGCGACTCGCCCGCAGTCGTCGTGTAGGTGGCTGTCTGTCCGCCCGCCGTGACGCTGAGCGTCTCGGACGCGCTGACCGTCCCCGACGAGAGCGTCGAGCCGGTGTCCGTCGCCTGGGTCGCCGACTGGCTGATCTGGACGTCGTAGCTCCCGGGCAGCGTCCCGTTCCCCGCGTAGACGAACGCGACGTCGCCGGCATAGCTCGGCGAGGAAGGCAAGAAGGTGCCGCCAGCGGTGAACAGGCCCTCGACCTGGCTCGGGTCGGACTGGAACGCCGACTCGAACGTCGACTGGTCGAAGCTGAGCGTCCCGTCGGAGTTGAGGGTGATCCCCGCGGCGAGCGCGTTGCCGTAGCTCGAGGTCCCCCCGCTGCTCGCGAACATCGAGAGGATCGCCTGCTTGATGTTCTCGAGGACCGACGAGCCCATCAGCGGTCCTCCGGTCTTCGTCGCCTCGTTGTACCCGGCGTACTTCTGGATGTCGGAGAGCACCTGGTTGGCGGCCGAGACCAGGCTCGAGACCTTGCTCGCCTCGCCGGCGGCGTCCCGGGTCACGCTGACCGTCGCCTGGCCCGTCGAGGCGACGGTGACCGCGGTCCCCGACAAGATGTTCGAGAAGGTGTCCGTCGCAGAGGAGAGCTCGTAGCCGCCGGCGCCGCCCACCGTCACCAGGGCGTCCTGTGCCTGGGTGATCGCGGCGAGGCCGACGAGCGGCCCGCCGGAGAAGTCCGTCGAGTCGACGCTGACCGAGCCGGCGAGCCCGGTGCTGTTCGCCGAGACCTGCAGGAGGTAGCCGCCCTGGGCGTCCTGGACGGCCGTCGCCGTCGCGGCGAGGCCCGAGGCGTTGATCGCCTGGACGACGTCTTCGAGGGTGCCCCCGCCGGTCGAGACGAGGGCGGCGGACGCGCTGCCCGTGCTGACGAGCGACCCCGACGCAGCGGGGCTCGAGGCGATCGTCGCCGTGATCGAGCCCGACGGCGCGGCCAGGCTCACCTGCTCGCCCGGGGTGATGGCGCTGAGCGTCGTCGAGGTGCCGTCGACCGTGACGACGGCGTCGGTCCCGGTGCCCGACTGGCCGGAGCTGAGCCCGAGCGTGGACAGGGCGTCACCGCCGGTGACCGAGAGCGACGCCCCGCTCCCCTGCTCGGTTGTCGAGAGCTCGAGCGCTCCGGAAGGGGTGAGGGACGCGCTGACGCCCGCGCCCGCTGCCTGAGCGGCGCTGTCGATCGCCGACACGAGCCCCGCCGGCGTGTAGCCGCCGCTCGGCGAGGCGGCGAGGGTGAGGGTGTAGGCGGTGCCGTTCACCGTCAGGTCGAGGGTGTCGTTCGACCCGGTGGTGATCGTCGTGCTCGCCGGGAGCGTCGAGGAGCCGGTCACCGTCCCCGCGGAGGAGGACTGGGTCACCTCGATCGTGTGGGCACCGAGGGCGAGCGAGCCCGAGGCGGCGAGGCCGCTGAACCCGAGGGCGGCGCCCCCCACCCCGACGAGCAGCGACGAGGCGCTCGTCACGATCTCGCCGGTCGACGAGACGCTGCCCGTCGAGGCCAGCACGTCGCCCTGGGCGAGCTGGTCGACGGTGAAGCTCGCGGTGCCCGCCTGGGCGCCGGGGGAGCTCGTCGCCGTCGCGACGGTGCTGTCCGAGGAGCTCGCGGTCATGAGGTTCCAGGAGGAGCTCGTGCTGAGCGCCTGTGCGGCGGTGAGGAGGGACTGGAGGTCCGTGTTGATCGTCCCGTAGTCCGACGCGTTCGTGTTCAGCGTCGACTGCTGGTTCTGCAGGTCTGTGATCGGGGCCTGGTAGGCCTGGAGGAGCGCCTGGATCACGGCCGTGGTGTTGATCCCCGAGACGAGCCCGTTGACGACGAGCGGCGCCGCGCTCGAGGAGGTTGACACGCTGCTTGTGGTCACGATCTCCTCTCCTCCACCTCCGGTCGATGCCCTCGCCGGCCCCTGGTGACGCGGCGAGCGGGTGCCTGGGTGCTGGACGCCCGGCCGCCCCCCCGGGTCGCGAGCACCCGGGGAGACGGCCGGAGCGAGCTATCAGATGAGCTTTTCCACCAGCGCAGGCGCCTGTTGCGCTTGCGCCAGCATCGCCGTGCCCGTCTGCATCAGTATCTGGTCCGTGGAGAAGACGGTCATCTCCTGGGCCATGTTGACGTCGACGAGCTGGCTGTTCGCGGCCGAGAGGTTCTGCTGGCCGACGGTGAGGTTCGCCGCGATCGCCTGCAGCTCGTTCTGGATGGCGCCGACCTGGGCCTCGATCGCGTCGACCGAGGCGATCGCCGCCTGGACGAGATTGATCGCCGCCGAGGCCGCGGCCGCGGTGCCGACGGAGGCCGCCGAGGTCCCGACGCCGAGCGCCCCGGCCGAGGCACCCTGGATCGAGAAGTTGATCTGCTGGCTTCCGTAGGCGAACGCGCCGACCTGCAGGACCTGGTTGGAGAAGCTGCCGTCGAGCAGGTTGGTCGTGCCGTAGCTCGTGGTGGACGCGATCTGGTTGATGTCCGACTGGAGCGCCAGGAACTCCTGCTGGTTCGCCTGGAGTGACGTCGAGTCGTTCGTCGCGCCGTTCGCCGAGGAGATCGCGAGCTGGTTCATCGTCTGGAGGATGCTCGAGATCTGGTTCAGCGCGCCCGACGCCGTCTGGACCAGCGAGACGCCGTCCTGGGCGTTGGCGATCGCCTGCTCGTAGCCGTTCGCCTGCGACTCGAGCGCCTGGCTTTGGACGTAGGCGGCGGGCCCGTCGGCCGCGGTCTGGATCGCCAGGCCCGAGGACAGCTCCTGGATCGCCTGGCTCATGTTCGAGTCGGTGGCGTTCAGGTTGTTGTACGCCGCGATGGCAGAGAGGTTGGTGTTGACGACGAGTGAAGACATCCGTGTTCCTCGATTCTCGCTTGGGCAGGCCGCTTCCCTGCGACCCGTTGACGCTGTGCTGCTCTTCCCGGACCGGCTGCCCGGGGCCCACTCGGGGCCAGTGGATCTATCGGCACCGCTCGCCTGGACTTGAAGGATCTCCCCGGGCCGCCGTTAGGACGGCCACGGTGGCACGCAGACGTCACCGCCCGAGTCGCGAGCAACACGGGAGGGCACCAGTTGGCGAGGAGCGACGCCGTCACGGTCTGCGTCGTGGCCGGGGACGACCGGCGCCGCACGAGGGCCTTTCTCTCTGCGCTCGCCGACGAGCTCGCCCCGCACGACAACGTCCTGCTCACCGGGCTGGGGCGCCCGCCGGCCACCGAGCCGGCTGCCTGGAGGCTCCCGGGGCCGCGAGGCATCCTCCGCCCGGCGACCGGTGGCCAGGCGCCACGGCTGCGGCCGGTGGTGATCTTCGTCGAGGACCTCGTCGAGCCCTCGCCGGGGTGGATCGAGGTCCTCGCCGGCGCGCTGGCCGACGCCGGCGTCGCCGCCGTCGCCCCTCGGACCAACGCAGCAGACGGCGACGAGCTCTACCTCGGCGTGCCCTACCGACCGAGCGAGGCGGGCGTCCGCAAGTCCTTCTCGCGCGACCTCGCGCGAGAGCGGCGCGACGACCTCTCGATCGTCGGGCGCCTGCGCGGCCCCTGCCTCGCCGTGCGACGCGACACGGTCGAGCGCGTCGGCGGGATCGCCGCCGTCCTCTCCCTCGGGTTCGAGCCACACTCGCTCACCCGCTCGGCAACGCTCGCCGGCGGTGCGCTCGCCGTGGCCGAGGGCGCCTACCTCCACCACCACGGCGGGGCGTCCCTGCGGCCCGACCCTCGTGATGCCGGCTACCCCTTCCTCAGCGCCTGCCTGATCGTTCGCGACGAGGAGGAGGAGCTCCCGCGCTGCCTCGCCTCGATCGAGGGGATCGCCGACGAGGTCGTCGTCTACGACACCGGCTCGACCGACCGCACGCTCGAGATCGCCCGAGCCGCCGGCTGCAGGGTCGTCGAGGGCTACTGGGACGACGACTTCGCCCGTGCCCGTAACGACGCCCTGGCCTACTGCCGCGGCCAGTGGATCCTCTGGCTCGACGCCGACGAGTCGCTGAGCTGCGAGGACCCC
Organism: Actinomycetes bacterium; assembly: GCA_021786195.1. Lineage (GTDB taxonomy): Bacteria > Actinomycetota > Acidimicrobiia > Acidimicrobiales > Bog-793 > JAKAOD01. Next base: position 35,219 of record JAJYNS010000118.1, read on the forward strand.
TCGGGCTTCCGCTCGTCGCTGCTCTCCGAGCCGGCGGCCCGAGAGGCGTTCGTCGTCCTCATCGAGAACCTCAACGGCACCGAGGCCGGCTCCACCTTCACCCACCCCGCCTGCCGCCTGTTCCGCCGTGCCTGCGGGCACTGGGAGGGCCACCTGCACGAGCTCGTGCGGGCGCGCCGGGGCACCGGGGAGCTCGAGCGGGAGATGACCTCGGCGGTGAGGATCTTCCACCGCGGCTACCTCCAGTCCCACATCGCCGGGCGGGCGAAGGCGACTCGCAACCTCCGGACCGCCTTCGGCGACCTTGCCGGGGGGTCGAACCTCGAGTGGGGCTTCCGGCTTTCGAACCTCGGGCGCTCGTACGCGCTCCTCGGCCAGCACGAGGAGGCGCTCGAGCACTGCCGACGGGCCGTCGAGGTCACGGCCGAGGCATCGGTCCAGCGCCTCGCGCTCCGGACGATCGTCCACGCGCTGAACGCGCTCGGCCGGCACGAGGAGGCGCTCGAGGAGATCGAGCGGCTCAGGAGGATCTCGATCGACGACACGCTGGCCGACTCGCTGGCCGGAGGCACGTACCTGGCGCTCGGACGCCACGAGGACGCGCTCGCGGCCTTCGACCGGGTCGGCAGCTCGATCGACGAGGACGGCTTCGAGTACTCGCCGGCGTTCGTCGCGACCGGAAAGGCCGAGGCGCTGCGCGAGCTCGGTCGTCCCGGTGAGGCCGCTGACGCCCTGCTCCTGAGCATCGTCGAGACCGGCGGGATCGACGCCCACCTCGGGACGCTGATCGAGGCCATGGACGAGGCCGGCCGCGACCTCGCCGAGATCCTCGACGCGATGCCCCGAGCGCGGATCGGCGCCTTCGTCCCTCAGCTCCTCCAGCTCACGCCCGAAGTCGCCGACCGCGCCCTCGAGGCGTGGTGGCGCCGGGACGCTCAGGAGCTCTCCTTCCTCGCCGCCGCCGGCCGCGTCGCGCCGCGGCTCGAGATCACCCGCCAGCTCGTCTGGTCCTCCCGGCTCCGAGCCGTCGGGCTGCCGGTCGGCTGCCCCCTCGTCGCGACGGCGTCCTGCTCGGACAGGCCCGCCCGGGAGCGTGTCCTCGCCTCGGCCGTCGCCTGGGCGATGTTCTCCGACCCTCGGGCCCGGATGTGCTTCGCCGCGGCGTCGCTCAGCCTGCCCGCCGCCTCGCAGGCCGAGGTCGAGGGCGAGTGCGCGGCGATCGCTCCCGGCCTCGTACCCGTGATGCGCTCGCTCCTCGAGCCCGGCACGCGCGGCGTGGAGGCGCTGCAGGGGCCAAGCGGGGCCGCCTCTCGGACCGGACGGCGCGTGCTCGTCGTCGATCGCCGCCACAGCGCCCTGCGGACGACCGCGCTGGCCGCGCTGCTCGCGCGCCTCGGGCACGAGGTGACCCTCGCCGAGCCCCTCCCGGAGGAGTCCTCGGCGGCGCTGCTGGGTCGTCTCGGCGTCACCGTGCGCGGCTGGGCAGATCCAGGTCCCGGCGAGCCCTGGCGCTCCGCGTGCGAGTCGGCGCTCGCGCTGCTAGCGGCCGAGATGCCCTTCGACGTCGTGGTCCTCGAGCGCTCGGCGGTCGAGGCGCTCCCCGCCCTTCGCCGAGTCCTTTGGCTCGCCCGCCTCGTGGTCGACCTCGGCTCGGGGAGCGCGCCCGACGCCGACCTCTCCCCCGCCGACCTGTTGCTCACCACCACACCGGGCGTGCCGGCCGGCGCGAGCCTCCCGGCCGTCGCGCTCGACATCCCCCTCGACGCGGTGCTCGGGCCCTCGCCCCTGCCCCCGGCCGAGGCCCGCTACGGCTGCTGCGTCGTCGGGACCCCGCGCGACACCGGCGAGGGCGCGCCAGCCTCGGCGCTCGGGGAGATCCGCCCCGGGCTCGAAGCGCTCGCAGCGGGCGAGCCGTTCGCGGTCCTCGGCGACGACCCGAGCGGCGCGCTCGCGGCCGCGCTGCCCGAGGCCTGCGTCGCCGGCAACCCCGCGGACCCCCGCCCTTGGCTCGCCGCCTCTCGGCTCGTCCTCGTCATGGACGGCCCGGACGCCGAGGACTGGCTCGCGGCCGCCCGGGCGTGCGGCACGCCCGCCTGCGTGCTCCCCTCCGAGCCGGAGGCGGCACTCGTGCGGCTGCAGGCCTTCGGGCCGCTTCGCGACGGCGGCGCGTCGAGGCCGTCGGGCGGGCCACGCAGCGATCACCTCCTGCCGGCGGACCCGCTCGCCGGACTTTCCCCCCGCGCCCGGTCGCAGCCGGTCCCTCGGGCGAGCGGCTCGCGCCCCGAGGTCCGCTTCGTCGGGGGGGTGTTCGGCCTCGAGAGCCTCGCACAGGTGAACCGCGAGCTCCTGACCCGCCTCGCCCGGCGCCGGACGGGCTTCGAGCTCACCGCCGTCACCTCCGAGCCGGGCCCCCACTCCCCGGACGCCGTCGAGGCGCTCCGCTCGGTGCGCGTGCTCCGCTCCGCGCCGCCGTCTCCGGCCGACGTCGAGGTCCGTCACCAGTGGCCGCCGGACTTCAGCCCGGTGCGCCGCGGCAGGCTCGTGCTGATCCAGCCGTGGGAGTTCGGAGGGCTGCCCGCCGAGTGGCTCGGCCCGCTGCGCGACGTCGTCGACGAGCTGTGGGTGCCGAGCCGGTGGGTGCGCGACTGCGCCGTGCGAAGCGGGGTGGCGGCGGAGATGGTCCACGTCGTCCCGAACGGCGTCGACGTCGACCGCTTCCGCCCCGAAGGACCGCCCTACCGGCTGAGGACGAAGAAGGGGACGAAGCTCCTCTTCGTCGGGGGGATGATCCAGCGCAAGGGCGTCGACGCGCTGCTCGAGGCGTACCTGTCGACCTTCGACCGGTCCGACGACGTCTGCCTGGTGATCAAGCCCTTCGGCTCCGCCTCGGTCTACAGCAACCAGTCGCTCGAGCGCGAGGTCCGCCAGGCGGCAGCCGGGAGCGCGGCCGAGATCGAGCTCGTCGACGGCGACCTCGGCTTCGAGGACATGGCGGCCCTCTACCGCAGCTGCGACGCCCTCGTCCACCCCTACCGGGGCGAGGGCTTCGGCCTGCCGATCGCCGAGGCGCTCGCCTCGGGCCTCCCGGTGATCGTCCCCGACGGGGGCGCCTGCCTCGACTTCTGCGACGACGACGACGCCTGGCTCGTGCGCGCGAGAGAGGTCCCGATCCGTCCGGGCGGCTGGACGCCCTCGCCTCCGGGCACCTGGTGGCTCGAGCCGAGCCGACGTGAGCTGTCCGCCGCGATGCGGGCCGTCGTCGAGGAGCCGGAACGTGCGAAGGCCAAGGGCGCCGAGGGCAGGCGCCGCATCGTCGAGGGCTTCAGCTGGGACGCGGCCGCCGACTGCGCCGCCCGCAGGATCGAGGACCTGCTGGGCATCCCGAGCCCATCGGGTCTGCGGGGAACCGCGCCTGGCACGCCCAGGGAGGCCGACTGATGAGCAATGCCCACCGGCGCAGCGCGGCGCGGCCAGGCCGCGCGCCCTTCGTGCCGACGACACAGCTCAAGGGGGGTGTGCACTGGATCGCCCCCCTCTTCACGCCGACCGGCTACGGCGACGAGGCCCGGGGCTTCGTTGCCGGCCTCCGCCGGCTCAGAGTGCCGATGCGCGTCGAGGCGATCCAGACCCGCCTCGACTTCGCCCGGTCACTCGCCGCGGACGACCCGGAGTTCTTCGTCGACGTCGTCGCCATGATGAACCAGCCCGTCCGTCAGCCGGAGACCGCCGTGGTCCACACCGGTGCGACCGCGCCCTTCGGCCGCGTCCCCGGTGCGGCGCACACCGTCGTGAGGACCATGTGGGAGACCGACGGCCTTCCGGAGCAGTGCGTCACCCGGCTCAACAGCGTGGACGAGGTCTGGGTGCCGTCGCAGTTCAACGTCGACACCTTCCGCCAGGCGGGGGTCCGAGCGCCGATCCAGGTCGTCGGTGGGGGCGTCGACGCCCAGCGGTTCCGGCCAGGGCTCAAGCCCCTCGTCGTGCCCGGCCGGCGCTCGCAGCTGTTCCTCGCCATGTTCGAGTGGAGCTACCGCAAGGGCTGGGACGTCCTCTTGCGCGCCTGGGCCCAGGCGTTCCGCGCCGACGACGACGTCGCGCTCGTGCTGAGGATCTATCCCCGCAACCGCTTCGACAACGACAGCGACCTCCCGGCTCTCGCCGAGTCGCTCGTCGACGGCGGGCTCCAGGAGCTCGGGCTCGACCGAGGCCGGATGGCACCGATCCTGACCCTCGGCTCCCATATGGCGCCCGCCGACGTGCCCCGGCTGTTCGCGGCGGCCGACTGCTACGTCGCCCCGTCCCGCGGCGAGGGATGGGGCCGGCCCCAGCACGAGGCAATGGCCTGCGGGCTGCCCGTCATCGGCACCCGGTGGGGCGGGAGCATGGAGTTCATGGACGACAGCAACGCCTTGCTGCTCGAGACCGAGGGGCTCGTCCCGGTCGACGAGCGCATGGACGTCCCTCTCTACCACGGACAGCGATGGGCTGAGCCCTCCGTCGACCACCTGGCAGAGCTGCTCCGGCACGTGATCGAGCACCCGGAGGGGGCGCGTGGGCTCGGCCAGCGCGCGAGGCAGGCGGTCGAGCAGCGCTGGCAGTGGCGCCACGTCGCGCGTACGGTGCTCGAGCGACTGGTCGCCCTGCGCGCCGAACCGCCCTCGGCAAGGGCTCCCGCCGTCTCGTCCAAGGAAGAGGCGGCCGGGACCGCGCGCACCAGCGTCGCGACGACGATGGCGGCATGCACGATCGTCACGCGGCGAGACCTCCCCTTCGCGCGCGTGCTCGCGCGCACCTACACCGCGCACCACCCCTCCAGCCGCTTCACGACGCTCGTCCTCGACGACCCGACGGGCTCGCTCGACGGACGCGGCGAGCCGTTCCAGCTCGTGCGCCTCGCCGACCTCGGCATCGATAGGGAGCTGTTCTCTCGAATGGCGAGCTACTACGAGGCCGGCGAGCTCGCCGCCGCGATGAAGCCCTGGGTGCTCGCCCATCTCCTCACGAGCTCTCCCACGGCGATCTACCTCGATCCCCGAGCTGCCGTCTACGGCCCGTTCGACGGGCTGTCGGCGCTCGCCGAGCGGCACGGGATCGTGATCACCCCGCACGTCACCCGTCCGATGCCGAGAGACGGCCTCCTGCCGGACGAGAGCGCCCTTCTCGCATCGGGCATGTACAACCTCGGCTTCATCTGCCTCGGGCCATCGGCAGAGGAGTTCCTGCGGTTCTGGATCACGAGGCTCGTGGACGACGGGATCAGCGAGCCGACGGCGATGCGCTTCGCCGACCAGCGCTGGGTCGACTTCGTCCCGTCGCTGTTCGCCCATCACATCCTGCGCGACCCCGGGTACAACGTCGCCTACTGGAACCTGCACGAACGCGCGCTCACGCTCGAGGGCAACCGGTACCTGGTGAACGGCGCCCCGCTGCGCGTGTTCCACTTCAGCGGCTTCGACCCGGACGTGCCCGACCGCCTGAGCGAGCATGCAGGTGACCGACCACGGGTGGCGATCGAAGCGGTCCCGGCACTCGCCGCGATCTGCTCGAGCTACCGCCAGGACCTTCTCGCGGCGGGGTTCGCGGACCACCGCCACCTCGAGTACGGCTTCGCTCGCCTGCCCGACGGCCGGGCCGTCACCCACGAGATGCGCCGTGCCTACCTCAATCGAGTCCTGCAGGCAAAGTATGCGGGTCGCGACATGCCTCGAGGCTGGGCGCTCGATGCCCGAACGCCTCCGGCCACACGGCCCGTGGCGAGCGGACCTGGTGCCGAGGGTGCCCCGAGCCCGGAGACCGAGGCCGTCTGCCTCAATGGCGTGAGCGCCCGCACGTCGCACCCGGCACCGCCGACGTCCGGCCCACTCGTCAGTGTCATCGTGCCCGTGCGCAACCGCGCCCGCCTCGTCGCCGAAGCGCTCCGCTCTGCGCTCTGCCAGACCTACCAGAACCTCGAGGTGATCGTCGTCGACAACGCCTCGACGGACGAGACCTGCGCGGTCGTCGGCGAGCTCGCACGAGCAGACGCAAGACTGCAGCTGCACCGCAACCCCGTCGACGTCGGCATGGTCGAGAACTTCAAGGTCGGCCTTCGCCTCGCGTCGGGCGAGTACGTCAAGTTCCTCTGCTCCGACGACCGCCTGCTGCCACGGGCGGTCGAGCGGCTGGTGTTCGCGATCAGGTCCTCGGACGACATCGCCGTGGCCACCTCGGCACGGGCGCTGATCGACGAGGAGGGAAGGCCTCTCCCGGCGATCGCCTCCACCGCCCACCTCTCCGAGACAGACGTCGTGCTGCGCGGCCGGGGGCTCGCCAACCTGTTGCTCGTCAAGGCCCTCAACCTTCTCGGGGAGCCTTCGACCGTCCTGTTCCGCCGTGAGCTGGTCACGCCGGCTGACTTCGCGAAGCTCGACGGCCTCGAGTACACCACCCTTCTCGACGTCGCCACGTGGCTGCGGCTGCTCCTGGCCGGCAACGCGGCCTACGTCGCAGAGCCCCTCAGCGAGACTCGCCTCCATTCCTCGAACGCCGGCAACGAGCTTCGCGCGATCGTCGAGCCCCTCGAGTGGTCGCGGGCCATCCTCTCGGCGAGAGCCCTCGGCCTGCTCGAAGACCCGGCCGAGGAGGAAGCGGCGCTCAGGAACATCCTCGCCCGCTCATGCTCGGCGCTTGCCGGCCAACCCGAGCACCCCCGGGCCGCCGAGCTCGCCGACGCGCTGCGTGGCCTTGTCGAGCGCCTCGCGAGGCTGGGCGACGCCGGCAGCCCGGTGACCGGCCCCCCAAGAGCAGCGCTCGCGCCCGCCGAGCCGGTCGCGGTCTGATCGTGCCGCCTGCGAGCCGACCTAGGCCGATCGCGGTGGCAGCCTCCGGTGCCGCCCATCCGCTCATCGACGGCGTCAAGGTCGCCGCCCGTCGCGAGATCCGCGACGAGCGCGGGAAGATCATGCACTTCCTCCGCGCCGACGACCCCGAGTTCGAGCAGTTCGGGGAGGTCTACTTCTCCTGGGTCAACCCCGGCAAGGTCAAGGCGTGGCACCTCCATACCCGCATGACCCTCAACTACGTGTGCCCGCACGGCGCGATCCGCCTCGTGCTCTACGACGATCGAGCCGGCTCGCCCACCCGTCGGTGCCTTGTCGAGATGGTCCTCTCTCCCGAGCACTACCACCTCGTCCGAGTGCCTCCCGGTGTCTGGAACGGGTTCGCCGGGATCGCGCCCTATCCGAGCATGGTGAGCAACTGCGCGACGGTCGCCCACGACCCCGACGAGATCGTCCGGATCCCTCCCGACGATCCCTCCATCCCCTACCGATGGGGCACGCCGTCGTGACCGGGCAGGCCGCCACGCTCGGCTGCCCGCCCGGCTCCTGGCTGGTGGTCGGCGGCAGTGGACAGGTCGGGGGGGCCCTCCTCGAGCACCTCGGCCCGTCCGCACGCTGGAGCGCGCGGCAGCCCTCCGCTCCTTTCCGTCTCGATCTCGCCGAGCTCTCCACCACGCCCTCGCCCGCCGCCCGGCTGCTCGAGCAGCTGGGCCCCCGGGTGGTCGTCATCACGGCCGGGATGACGAACGTCGACGCCTGCGAGGACGACGTGGAGACCGCCCGCCGGCTGAACACCGAGGGGCCTGCTGTGCTGGCCTCCCTGGCGCGGCGCGTCGGCGCGCGGACGGTGCTGTTGTCGACGGACTACGTCTTCGACGGCCTTGCCGGTCCCTACGACGAGTCCGCCTCGCCCCGGCCGCTCTCGGTCTACGGAGCGACCAAGCTCGAAGGAGAGCGGGCGGTGCTCGAAGCCGACCCGGATGCCCTGGTCGTGCGCACCACCGTCGTCTACGGCCCGGACCGCGCGGGCAAGAACTTCGCCTGCCGACTGCTCGAGCGGCTCGGGCGCGGGCTCTTGTCGGAGGTCCCCTGCGACCAGATCTCCAGCCCGACCTACAACCGCGACCTCGCGGCTTGCATCGTCCGAGCGGTTGACGCGGGTTGGAACGGCGTGCTGCACGTCGCCGGCCCGGACCTGATGGCGCGGGACGACTTCGCCCGATCGATCGCCAAGGCCTGGGGCCACGACCCCGGCCTCGTGAGATCCGTGCGCACCGACCAGCTGCGCCAGAGGGCGCCACGGCCGGCACGGGCCGGCCTGCGCTCCGGACGGCACCACCTGGAGCTCCGCCCGGTGCCGGAGGCACTCTCGCACTGGCGGGGCGAGCCCGACCTGCGGACCCCGACCGCTAAAGATCCGGACCTGGCGCGCCGTTAGCCGCTCGATCCCGTACCGAAGGTGCGCTGAAACGGAGGGCAGGAGGCCGCCGTCCGCGCTCGGCCTACGCGAGAAAGGCGAGCAGAGATGAAAGTCGTCATCCTTGCCGGCGGCCTCGGGACGCGCCTCGCCGAGGAGACGCAGGTCAAGCCGAAGCCGATGGTCGAGATCGGCGGGCGACCGATCCTCTGGCACATCATGAAGATCTACTCCTCCGCCGGGTTCAACGACTTCGTCGTCTGCTGCGGGTACAAGGGCTACGTCATCAAGGAGTACTTCGCGAACTACGTGCTCCACAACTCGAACGTCAGCCTCGACCTGAAGACCGGCACCGTCGAGATCCACCGCCACGAGCTCGAGCCGTGGACGGTCACGCTCGTCGACACGGGCGAGAGCACCCAGACGGGGGGTCGGCTGGCGCGGGTCGCGCCCTACGTCGAGGACGACCACTTCGCCATGACCTACGGCGACTCTCTCGGCGACATCGACGTGCGGGCGCTCGTGGACTTCCACTTCGACCAGGGCAGGCTGGCGACGGTCACAGCCGTCCTGCCTCCCGCCCGCTTCGGGGCGCTCGAGATCTCCGGCACCTCGGTGAGCCGTTTCAGGGAAAAGCCCTCCGGAAGCGACGCCTGGGTGAACGGCGGGTTCTTCGTGCTCTCCCCGGAGGTGCTCGGCTACATCGACGGCGACATGACCGCCTGGGAACGCGAGCCGCTCGAGCGCCTCAGCGCGGCGGGCCAGCTCGCCGCCTACCGTCACCACGGTTTCTGGCAGGCAATGGACACGATCCGCGAGCGGACGCTGCTCGAGGAACTGTGGGCGTCCGGGAGCCCCCCCTGGAAGGTCTGGCCATGAGGTCCGACGCGGCGCCCTCTGCCGCCGCAGGCGCGGCCGACGCCTTCCGCGGGCGGCGGGTCCTTGTCACCGGCCACAACGGGTTCGTCGGCTCCTGGCTCTCGCTCTGGCTCGCGGCCGGCGGAGCGGACGTCACAGGGATCTCGCTCCCCCGGGCTCATCCCCAGACGGTCGTCCCGGACCTCAGACCCTTCGTCCACGAGCAGATCGGGGACGTCTCCGACCTCGCCACCGTCGTCGACCTCGTGCGCCGGGCACGCCCCGAGGTGGTCTTCCACCTGGCCGCGCAGGCCCTCGTGCTGCGCTCCTATGCCAGCCCCCTGGAGACGCTCCAGACGAACGTCGTCGGCACGGCAAACCTGCTGGAGGCGCTCCGGCTCATCCCCTGCGCCGCCGCCTGCGTCGTCGCGACGAGCGACAAGTGCTACGCGCCCTCGCCCGACGCCCACCGCGAGGACGCACCGCTCGGAGGCGACGACCCCTACAGCGCCTCGAAGGCGGCTTGCGAGCTCCTGGTGCAGAGCTGGCGGGCGTCGTTCTTCGCCGGCGGGCCTGCGCTCTCGACAGTCCGGGCCGGCAACATCCTCGGCGGGGGGGACTGGGCGGAGGGCCGTATCCTGCCGGACTGCATCCGGTCCCTCGAGCACCGTGAGCCGCTCCGGCTCCGCAACCCGGCCGGCGTCCGGCCCTGGCAGCACGTCCTCGACGCCGTCGCCGGCTACCTGGCCCTGGGGGACGCGATGCTCCGCCGGGCGGAGGACCACGCGGCTGCCTGGAACCTCGGCCCCCCGGCGGGCCAGGTCACGACCGTCGGCGAGCTCGTCGCGATGATCGACGCCGGCTGGCGGCGGCGAACCGGGAGCGGTCTCGTCGAGGTCCGCCCGGAGGCGGGCGCGTCGAAGCCCGAACGCGGCGAGCTCCTGCTCGACTCTTCCAAGGCAAGGTCCGAGCTCGGCTGGTCGTCCCGCCTCGGGCTCGCTGACAGCATCGAGTGGTCGCTCGACTGGTACCACGCGGTCCTCCACGAGCCCGGAGGCGACCCGACGCTCGCGACGCTCGACCAGATCTCCCGCTACGACCCGGCTGCCCCCGCCCGGGCCGCCGGCGCTCCATCGCTCGTGGCCCTGGCGTGACGGTCCCGGTCGAGCTCGTCCTCGACGGCCCCGAGCAGGACGGCTCGGGTCCTTCGAACGCCGAGGAGCTGGGTGCAGCGCCGGCGCGCCAAGAAGTGGTCCAGCCCACCTCCAGGGAGCTTCGTGACCAGATCCTCGAGCTGGTCGACCGCTACGTCGAGCGCCGAAGGGCCGAGGAGCAGCCCTTCGTCGCGGGAAGGACGCCGGTCCGCTACGCCGGACGAGTCCACGACGCCGCCGAGGTCCGCAACCTCGTCACGGCCGCCCTCGAGTTCTGGCTCACCGAGGGCCGCTTCGCCCGCGCCCTGGAGTCCGCGCTCTGTCGCTTCCTCAATGTCGGCCACACCCGGCTTGCGTCCTCGGGCTCCTCGGCCAACCTGCTGGCGGTTGCCGCGCTCACCTCCCCACGCCTCGGCGAGCGCAGGCTCTGCCGTGGTGACGAGGTGATCACCGTCGCGGCCGGGTTCCCGACCACCGTCGCGCCAATCGTCCAGCTCGGAGCGGTCCCGGTGTTCGTCGACGTCGACCGCAGGACCGCGAACGTCGACGTGGCCCAGCTCGAGGAGGCCCTCGGACCGCGCACCAAGGCCGTCGTGCTCGCCCACACCCTCGGGAACCCCTTCGACCTCGACACCGTCCTCGCGTTCTGCCGGGCGCACGACCTCTGGCTCGTCGAGGACAACTGCGACGCGCTCGGATCGCGCTACGACTCCCGCCTGCTCGGCGAGGTGCGCTTCACCGGGAGCTTCGGCGACCTGGCGACGAGCAGCTTCTACCCGCCGCACCACATGACGACCGGCGAGGGCGGCGCCGTCTACACCAGCGACGCCGAGCTCGACGCGATCGTCGCCTCGCTGCGTGACTGGGGGCGCGACTGCTACTGCCGCTCCGGCAAGGACAACACCTGCGGGAAGCGCTTCGAGCACCAGCTCGGCCAGCTGCCCTTCGGCTACGACCACAAGTACACCTACTCCCACTTCGGCTACAACCTGAAGATGACCGACCTCCAGGCGGCGGTCGGCGTCGCGCAGGTCGCGAAGCTCCCCGCGTTCGGCGATGCCCGGCGTGCCAACCGCGCCCGGCTCGTCGAGGGCCTCTCCCACCTCGGCGAGTGGCTCCTCCCTCAGCTTGCGACACCTCGATCGGACCCCAGCTGGTTCGGGCTCCTGCTCAGCGTCGCCGAGCCCGCGCCCTTCAGCCGGGACGAGATCGTCGCGTTCCTCGAGCGCGAGCGCATCCAGACGCGGATGCTCTTCGCCGGCAACTTGCTGCGCCACCCGTGCTTCGACGAGATGCGCTCCGGCGGTGCCGGCTTCCGGGTGGTCGGAGACCTTCGCGCGACCGACGAGCTCACCGAGCGTGCGTTCTGGATCGGCGTCTACCCGGGCATGGGCGAGGCGGCGCTCGACTACGTCGTCGAGCGGATCACGAGCTACTGCCGTGACCCACGAAGGGCCGGCCCGTGAGCAGCCGCCAGAAGGTCGGGCTCTTCGGGGTCCCTGCGGCGGTGATCGTCATCGTCGTGATGCTCGTCGTGCCCCTGCCGACCTTCCTGCTGGACCTGCTCATCTCGCTCAACATCTCCGCCGCGCTGATCATCTTGCTGATGACCATGCACGTCGACAAGGCGAGGGACTTCGGGAGCTTCCCCTCGCTCCTGCTCATCGCGACGATGTTCCGCCTCGCGCTCAACGTGAGCGTGACCCGCCTCGTCCTGCTCCACGGCTACGCCGGCGCCGTCGTCCAGAGCTTCGGGAGCTTCGTCATCGGCGGGAACATCGTCGTCGGGATCGTCGTCTTCCTGATCCTCATCATCATCCAGTTCGTCGTCGTGACCTCCGGCGCCGGGAGAGTCTCGGAGGTCTCGGCGCGCTTCTCGCTGGACGCGATGGGCCCGAAGCTCATCGCCATCGACGGCGAGCTCAACTCCGGCCTGATCGACGAGAAGGAGGCGCTCAGGCGACGGCGGGAGATCGACGAGACCTCCGAGTTCTACGGCAACATGGACGGCGCGTCGAAGTTCGTCCGGGGCGACGCGATCGCCGCCCTCGTGATCACCGTCATCAACCTCGTCGGCGGCTTCCTCATCGGCGTGATCGAGCATCACCTCTCCGTCAGCAAGGCCGTCCACACCTACTCCGTCCTCTCGGTCGGCGACGGTCTCGTCTCCCAGATCCCGGCGCTCTTGCTCTCCATCTCGACCGGGCTCATCGTGACCCGTGGCAGCGTCGGCGACGACTCGGACTTCGGCAGCGACGTCGTCAACCAGTTCCGTGCGCAGCCGAAGGCGCTGCAGATCGCCGGGATGGCGATGGTGATCCTCGCCGTCGTCCCCGGACTGCCCCACATCCCCTTCTTCGTGATCGGCACGATCCTCCTGCTGCTCGCCTCGCGCGTCCGCCGCTCGATCGAGCAGCAGGCGGCGAGGACCCGCGCCGATGCCGCCGAGGAGGAGGCGGCGAAGTCGGCTCCGGCCGACTCGCCCCAGGCCCTCGCCCAGGAGATGCGCGCCGAGCGTCTCGAGCTCGAGCTCGCCGCCAACCTCACCCCGCTCGCCGACCCCGAGCACGGCGGCGACCTGCTCGAGCGCGTCAAGGGGCTCAGGCGCAAGCTGGCGCTGGAGCGGGGCTTCGCGATCCCGACCGTCCGGACCCACGACAACATCAACCTCGCGCCGAACACCTACGCGATCCGGGTCAACGGCGTCGAGGCCGCCCGAGGCGAGGCCTACCCGACGAGGCTGCTTGCCATCGGGCCGGGCATCGAGCTCCTGACGGGGATCGCGACGACCGAACCGGCCTTCGGGCTGCCGGCGAAGTGGATCCCCGCCGAGAGCCGGGAGCAGGCGCTCGCCGTCGCCGGGGTCACGCCCATCGACCCTTCCTCGGCGATCGTCACCCACCTCGGGGAGGTGGTCCTCGGCCACGCCGCCGCCCTGCTGTCGGTGCAGCAGGCCCAGACCCTGCTCGACGCGGCGAAGGCCTCCGACCCGGCCGCTGTCGAGGAGATGAAGCTCGCCCAGGTCTCGCTCGTGGAGCTCCACCGGGTCCTGTGCGCGCTCGCCGACGAGGGAGTGCCGATCGTGGACTTCGTCCGCATCGTCGAGGCGGTGACGGCGCGCGCTCGCCAGCCGAACAGGAGCCACGAGGCCCTTGTCGAGGCGGCGAGGGCGGCGCTCGGCCCCACGATCACGGCCGAGCACGCACGCGACAACAAGCTCGCCGCGATCACGATCGACGCCGCCTTCGAGCAGGTCCTCGCCGCCGGCCTGCGCACGACGGACACCGGCACGCTGCTCGGCGTCGAGCCGCACGTCGCCGAGCAGCTCGTGGCCGAGGTGCGCTCGCTCTACGACGCGGCGACCCGGTCCGGGCGCGAGCCTGTCCTCGTCGTCGGCTCTGCGCTCCGCTCGGCCTGCGCCCGCCTGTTCGCGGTCGCGCTGCCGCGGCTCGCCGTGATGTCGGTGAACGAGCTCGGCCGCCAGGTCCAGCTGGAACGCGTGGGGGTGGTGAGCGGTGCCAACGAGTCCGTTGGTGTATGAGGGGCCCGACCCCGAGCGCCTCCTGATCGAGGCGTGGAGCCGGCACGGGAACTCCGTGCGCATCAGCGAGCCGACCTGCGTGCGAAAAGGGGGCATCTTCGGGTTCTTCGCGAAGCTCCACTACCGCATCGAGGTCCAGCCCCTCGAGGCCGCCGAGCAGGCGACGACCTCCCCGGACGGCGCCCGGGCCGGTGCCGCCGCAGGCGAGGCCCCGCGCCCGCCGGCCCCCGGCGGGCACGGCGAGCAGCACGCGCGCCCGGCGAGGTCGCCGGGCGCGACCGCAGGCGCCTTGGAGCGGCTGGTCGAGTCGACCGAGGACCTCCTCGAGCTCGACTCCTCGCCGCGCCGCAGCTTCGACGACGTCCTCTCCGAGGTCGCGAGCTCCCTCGGCGACGACCCCGGCCATCTGCGGCTTCCCCCGCTCGAGCCCTCCGGCCCGGCGCCCCTGGCGGTGAGCGCCCCGCCTCGCACGGCCGGCTCCGAGACGCCCTCGAGCGCGCCGATCCCGCCCCCGACCGCACCGAGGGACGGCCTCGGCCGGGACCGCCACGGCCTCGCCGGTCACCGGCAGGGGCCCGGAGCCGCCCGGCTCCTCGAGCAGCTCGCGGTGCTCGGCTGCCCGCCCGAGGTCCTCGCCCGGGCAGAGGCCGCCGGCGGGGGGCGCGAGGCGCTGGAGGCGGCGTTCGCGGCACTGCCGGCGCCCCCCGCGCTGCCGACCGCGCCCGGCTCGCTCCTCGCCGTCGTCGGCGAGCTCGGCCAGGCCCTCGCCGTCGCCGGGTCGCTTGTCGACCAGCTCGGCCTCGAGGACCTCGAGGTCGCCCTGGCCACGCCTCTGCCGCCGGCCTTCTCGGTGCCCGACCACCTCCTCGCCACCGAGCCGGCGCGTGCCCGCGCGCTTGCGCCCGGGTGGCGGCGGGACGCCACCAGCGTCGTCGCCGTCGCCTGTGGGCGGGGCCCTGCCACACCGGGATGGGCACGGCGCATGCTGAGGGCGCTCCAGCCGACGGCCACCTTCGCGATCGCCAGCGCCGCGGCGAAGCCGGAGGACGTCGCCCGCCGCGCCGAGGCGCTCGGTGGCGTCGACGCCCTCGTCCTGACCGACCTCGACCAGACCGCGACGCCCCTCACCGCCTGCGCCGCGGGCGTGCCCGTCGCGCGCCTCGGCCGGATCCCGGCGAGCCCCGAGGCCTGGGCGGACGTGGTCGACGACCTGCTGGCGCCCCCGACGGCGGGCCGGCCCGGGCGCGTGCGGCAGGAGCAGCAGGGAGGGCGGGAAAGGAGCCCGGTGCGATGCCTGGGGTGAAGCGGTTCGAGCTCGTCGTCGTCGCGGCCCTCGTCGTGTCGCTACCCTCGCTCGCCCAGGCGTTCTCCGGCGGCATATCCCTGACCTCGGCGCTCGTGCGCGTCGGCTTGGCGCTCCTTGTCTGCGGCGCCGTCGGCGCCCTCGTCGAGCGGACGATCGACACCTACGCCCGCGACGCTCGCCAGCGCGAGATCGAGCGGCGCGTCGCGCAGGCCATCGAGGCGCGCAAGAGCTTCTGGCGCGACCGCGAGGGCTCCTCGCCACCGGCCGGCGCCGCCTGACCGGCCGGGCGCGGACCGGTCGAGGCGAGGTCGCACCGGCGAGGGGGCGCTTCCCGCCGGCGGTCGCCGCGCCGGGGCCCGGGCGGCGCGCCCGCGGTCCGAGGCCGCGCCGTGGCACTCGGGTAGGATTCGGCGCGACCACCGGCGGCAATCCAGGAGGGACGGCGCGTGCTGGTCCTGCGCAGGCGTGCCCGGGAGTCGATCGTGTTCGAGGGGGGGCTTGTCGTCACCCTCGTCGAGGTCGGCCAGCACCGGGCGTGGCTGTCGTTCGCCGCCCCGTCCATCCCCCGGCCCGTCGTCCTCTCAGCCGTCGCCTCCGGGCCGGGCGACGTCACCATCGGCATCCGCTCCCCGGCGAGCATCCGCAGAGAGGGCCCGACCGACCTCGTCGAGCTCGCCACCTCGGCCGAGGACGGCGGGGGGGACGTCCCGCCCGTCCTGCTGCTCACCAAGCGCGCCGGGGGACGTGTCGAGCTGCCGGGGGTCGACCTCGAGGTCCGGGAGGTCGACGACGGTCGGGTCATGCTCGCCGCGAGCGTCGCCGAGGTTGCGGGAAGGGTCGGGATCTCGATCTACTCGGTCTCTTCCTCAGAGGCGAAGTTCGGCATCCTCGCACCCGAGGACGTGCGCGTCTACCGCGGTGAGGTCTGGCAGGCGATGCAGCGGGCGAACGAGGCGGCGGCGGGATGGTCCGCCGCCGACATCGCGACGCTCGCGAGGTCCCCGGCGGAGCGTCAGCGGTAGCGGTAGACGAGCGAGTTCGACTGGCCGGACTGGGTCACCACCTCGACCGACGCCGTGGTCGAGCCCGGCGGCGGAGGGGGCACGGTCGCGACGCACAGCGCCTCGCTCGGGCAGCGCGTCGCGGTCACTCGCCCGTCGAAGGTCACCAGGATCCGCCCGTCGGCGCTGTAGAAGCGGGAGCCGGAGATGCTGACCGAGCTCCCTGGCGCGCCGCTCGCCGGATCCAGCGCCGAGATCACGGGGCGCTCGCCGGGCGGGGCCGTGGTGGAGGTCGTCGAGGTGGTGGAAGTCGGCTCGCGGCGCCCGGAGGGGGACGGGCGGCCCGAGCCGCGGTCAGGGATGGAGGGCGCGCCCGTCGAGCGGCTCGCCGAGCCTCCCGAGGAGGGGGTCGACGCGGCCCGGGCGCCTCCGGTCAGCGCGGGCGCTCGCGGCTTGAGGCGCCCGGCGGCCGCCCGGCGCGAGGTGCTCCCCGGACCGCCCAGGAGCGTGGCGACGAGGAACGCGAGCGCGCCGAGCAGCGCGAGGCCGACGAGCGCGCCGAGCGCCCCGGGGCGGCCGGCCGGGCTCGAGCCAAGCCGCAGGCCCGGCCCTCGGCGCAGGCGTCTTGCGCTCGGCGCCCGCCCCGGCGCAGCCGGTGCGCGGTCCGGGCCCGGGGGCCGGCGGAGCGCTCCCGAGCCCTCGCCCTCCGACGGCTCTCCCGCTTCTCCCACCTCGCCGAGCGCGTCGAAGACGAGCCGGCGGCCCTCGGGCGCCCGAGCCGGCGAGGGCGGCAGGTCCTCGCCGCCCGGATGCCCCGGCGCCCTCGCCGGGGCCGGGCCGGCCCCGGTTCGTCGCCCCTCAGCCCCGCCTCCGCCCGCCGGCGGCCGCTCGGGCGAGCGCCTGGTCACCTCGGCGAGGGTGTCGAGGGCGCGGCCGTAGCGCTCCACGGAGCGGTCGCGCCTCGACCAGCTCCTCGATCCGAGCGCGAGCGCGGCGGCCACGCCGACCGCAAGCACGACATAGAGCGCGTCCATCGCGTCTCCGCAGCCCGGGGCACACCTGGCGCCCGGATGCTACGCCCACCATTGAACCGCCACGCACCGCCCGAGGGGCGTCGCGGGGCTCAGGCGCCGCTGGAGGAGCGCGCCGAGGTGGCGTCGACGGCCACCGCGACGCCGTAACCGGAGTCCTGCAGCACGAGCTGCTCCGCCCTGCCGGTCCGGCGGTTGACGACGATCGGCCCCATCAGGTTGACGGTCGGCGGCGCCCCGACCCGGCGCGTCACGAGGACGAGGACCTCCGCGTCCGCGCTGGAGGTGAGCCCGAGGCGGGCCACCTCCTCCTCAGGGATCTCGATGACGTAGTCGTCGAACAGCGCCCCCGGCGGGACGACGATGAAGCCCACGCTCTCCTCGTCGAGCGAGGTGAGCGACTCGAAGGGCCGGTAGGCGTCCCCGAGCGGCCGGAGGGCGAAGCGGGAGCTCCTCGGGAAGCCGATCATCGGGCTCGCGAAGACGAGCGGGCGCTCGACGGTCTCGCCGTCGGCCGCCTGGGAAGCGGTGAGCAAGTCGGTCATGGCGTCGTCCTGTGCAGGCGGTCAGAGGTACTTCGCGAGCGAGTCGCTCGAGAGCTGGGAGGTCGCGTAGAGCGCCTCCTGGTAGGCGGTCTGCTGGAGCTGGAGGTTGGTGAGCGCCTGGGCCATGTTGGTGTCCTGGACCGACCCGAGCTCCTGCTGGAGGGAGGAGATGGTGTCGGTCGCCTGGGTCGAGAACCCCTGCACCTCCTGCTGGTTTGCCCCGAGCACGCCGGCGGCGGTCTCGACGCGGTCGAGCGCGGCCGACAGGTTCTGCAGGTCGGTGCCGGTCACCTGGGAGAGGGCCGCCGTGGCGCCGGCGCGGTTGCCCGCCGAGAGGTCCGTCGACGCGCTGGTCAGGTCGTTCACGAGCGTCTGGAGCACGCCC
>JAJYNS010000118.1:53574-62547 GCA_021786195.1 Actinomycetes bacterium
GAGGTGATCGTCGAGGGCTCGCCCATCAACGACGAGCCGCTCACGCCCTCGATGACGCTCTTGATGTTCTGGACGACGTCGAGCACGGAGCTCACCGTGGAGTTGCCGAGCGACAGCCAGCCGACGCCGTCCTGCGCGTTCGCGGCGTACTGGTTGGCCCGAGTCAGGGCGCCCTGTAGCTGCAGGAGGTTGGCGGCGCCGGCCGGGTTGTCCGAGGGGGCGTTGATCGCGTCGCCGGTCGAGATCTGCTCCTCGAGCGTCGCCATGGCCGTCTGGTCCGTCGTCAGCCCCTGGACCATCGTGGTCGCGAGGACCTCCGGCGTGACCATGATCGGCGTCGCCGAGGCGATCGAGGTCATCGCGCTACACCGCCGCCAGGAGCGACTGCAGGGTCGAGTCGATGACGCTCACGACCTTCGCGGACGCCTGGTAGTTCGCCTGGTACTGCATGAGCTCGGTGAGCTGGGTGTCCTGGTTGACCCCGGAGACGGCCTGCAGCGCCTGCTGGGCCTGGTCGGCGACCGCCGTCTGGGACGACACCGTCGCGTCGGCGTTCTGGACGAGCGAGCCGATCCCCTCGACGAGGGTCTGGTACGCCTGGTCCGGGCTCGACAGGGCCGTCGAGCCAGGGTAAAGCGCCGCGAGCGCCGCGACGCTCGAAGGCGCCCCGAGCTCGGCCATCGCCTGGGCGTTGCCGCCGTCGTTGGCGTAGCTCACCGAGGTCGTGCTCTGGCCCGAGGCAGCCGCGAGCAGCGTCGGGTCCTGGACGACCTTGGCGTTCAGGCTGATCCCCGAGGCGGTGTACGTCTGGGGGGCCGTCGGCGAGTACGTGGCGGTCGAGCTGCCCTCCTCGAACAAGGGGTACGCCCCTCCCGAGGTGCCCGTCGCGTCCCAACCCTGGAAGAGCTGGGTGTTGACGGTGTTCGCGAGGTCGTTCGCCACGGAGTCCAGCTGCTGCTGGTACTGCGGGATCGAGGTGTTCAGCCCCTGGAGCAGCCCCGCGAGCGCCCCACCGGTGATGGGGGCTGCGACGCCGTCCGCCGACTGGGACGACGCCGCCGCGGCCGAGGGATAGGCGAACACCGTCGTCCATGGGGACGGCTGGCCCGACGGGGGCACGTAGCCCTGTGGCGGGTCCGTCGAGAGCGTGTCGGCCTGGCTCCCCTGGACGACGGTGATCCCGCCGATCGAGATCTGGGCCGTGCCGTTCGGCTGCATCGTCACGTGCACGCCCGCGAGCGAGGCGAGCTGGGAGACGACGTTGTTCATCTGGTCCTCGAGCTGGTTCGGGCTCGCCCCCCCGCCGGAGGACTCGACGATCGAGGTGTTCAGCGACGCGGCCTGCGAAAGGAGCGTGTTCACCTGAGAGACGTCCGTCCCCACCTGGCTCGTGGTGTTCTGGTACAGCTGGGCGAGCTGCGCAGAGGCCTCGTTGAGGCTCGTCACGAGGCCCTGCGCGAGGTTGACGACCTCGGTGCGCGGCGCGAGCGACGAGGGGTCCTGGGCGATCGAGTCCCACGCGGACCAGAAGCTCGAGAGCTGGCCCGCGATGCTCGTGTTCGTCGAGGAGGTCGCGGAAGTCGAGGAGGACTGGCCGAGGGGGAAGACGCTCTCGATCCCCGTCAGCACCTGCTGCAGGGCGCTCGCCGAGGACAGGGCGCCCTGTGCCTGGAGGTTGTTCGCGGCGAGCATCGCGTCGGTCAGCTGGGCGACCGTGGTCACCTGCACCCCGGCGCCGACGCCGAGCGTCCCCCCGCCGGGGACCTCGGCCAGCTGGGCGCTCTCCGCCACGTAGCCGGGCGTCTGGGCGTTCGCGATGTTCTCGGTGGCGACGTCGATCTCGGTCATCGACGCCTGGAGCCCCGATGCGGCGATGCTCAGCCCGGGATCCACGACGTCAGGCCTTCGTGTTGAGGATGTTGGCGCTCCTCGCCGAGCTCACCGGCGCGCCGGTCGCGTCGTAGGAGGTCGTGGCGGCGACGCCGAGCAACGACAGCGCGGCCGAGGTCGCGAGGTAGCCGCGCGCGAGCAGCTTGCGGTTCTCGCCACAGAGCACGCTGACTCGCTCGACCGAGCGCTTCAGCTCCTCGCGCCCCTGGCGGAAGATGTAGTTCCACGGCTCGCTCGCCGCCGAGGCGACCTCGCGAAGCGTCGACTCCGGGGAGAGGCCGAGCAGCGAGGCGGCGTTCGACAGTGCGGCGCGGAAGGCTGCGTCGCTCTCCTGGACGGCCCCGATCGCCGCCTCGAGCTCGCGGGTCGTCTCGTTCACCCAGGTGTTGCCGCCGCCCGCGAGCATCATCTGCTGCACCTCGAACTTGAAGCGGAGGTGGCCGAGCGCGTCGGTCTGCGCCGCGATCGCCGCAGCGAGCGCCTCGAGAGGCCCGTCGGTCGCAGTTCCCACGTCCTCACTCATCGGCACGGGGCCGAGCGCGCTTGAGCAACTCGTCGCCGGCCGGCAGGCGGCCGCGGGCCCAGGTCCTTGCCGCCTCATTGCTGCTGGATCACGAAGTAGGTGAAGATGACGCCGGCGACCTGCTGGGCGCCCTCGTTCGTGCCGAGGTCCCGCTGGATCGGCGAGAGCAGCGCGTGCTCGAGGTAGACCTGCGGGTCGGGATGGGAGAGCACCGAGGCGTAGGTCATCGACCCGATGAGGTCGACCGCCGTCCCCATGATCGCGGAGGTGTCCTTCGTGATCTCCTTCTTGTTCGCCGCGGCGGTGAGCTGCAGGCTCATCGAGATCTGGGCGAGGCTCCCGTCGCGCAGGTTCGTCGTCACCTGGTTCGGCAGGTCGTAGATGGCGCCGAGGGGGACCTTCGCATGGGGCCCGTAGTGCGGCTTGACGAACTTGCCCTTCGCGACGTAGGCGACGAGCAGGAGCACGACGAACACCGCGATGAGCTTCACCGGCTTCTTCTTCTTGGCGCCGGCCTCCCCCTCCCCTTTCTTCCGCTTCTTCTTTCCCTTGCCCCCGGCCTCGGCCGGGGCCGGCTCCGCCGCGGGCGGCGCCGTCGGCGGGCGGATCCCGGCGAGGCGCGCCGCGGCCGCCTGGGCGGCCGGGGAGCTCGGGGCGGTGCCGGTCTCTGCCATCGCTCACACCTAGCCTTGCGGAAGCCCGAGGATGACGACGTCGATGCGCCGGTTCTCGGCCCTGCCCGCTGCCGTCGCGTTGCTCGCCACGGGATGGGTGTCGCTGTAGCCGGTCGCCGAGAGGCGGGTCGGCGCGACGTGGTCCACGGAGGCAAGACGGTCGGCCACGTTGGCGGCGCGCGCCGCGGACAGCTCCCAGTTCGACGAGAACGGACCACCGGTGATCGGCACGTTGTCGGCATAGCCCTGGACCTCGATGTCGTTGGGCTTCGGGCGCACGACGGCGGCGATCGTGTCGACGACCTTCCTGCCGGTCGCGCCGAGGGAGGCCGAGTCGGTCTGGAAGAATACCCGGTCGGCGAGGATCTGGACGACGACCGCCTGGCTGCCGAGATGGACGGCGGCGGCCTGGGACAGGCGCGCTCGGGCGAGCGCCAGCTCGATCTGGGTGGCGAGCTGCGCGAGCTCGGTCCTGTTGACGTGCGGAGCCGACGGCCCGCCGTGGGAGAGGGTCGTGCTCGTCCCGCCCGAGCCGACGATGGTCGGTTGGTCGATCAGCCCGTTCCCCCCCGGGAGGCTGATCGCCGTGGGATTGAAGGTCTGCGTGAGCCCGAGCTTGAACTCTAGGAACTTCTTGATGTTGATCGTGCTCATCGCGAACAGCACGACGAAGAGCGCGAGCAGCAGCGTGATCATGTCGGAGTAGGTGAGCAGCCAGCGCTCCATGCCGGCGTCGTGCCCCTCCTGGTGGGACCCTCGCCGCTTGCGCCGGGCGACGGTGCTCATGCGGCCGCCCCCTTCGGGGCGGAGCTCTGGCGCGCCTGGGGCGGCAGGAACGACTCCATGCGCGTCCTCACGAAGCGGGAGCTGGCGCCGTTCTGGATGGCGAGGAGGCCCTCCACCTCCATGTGCTTGATCTGCACCTCCATGTCGCTCGCCCGCTTCAGCTTGTTGGAGATGGGGATCCACACGACGTTCGCAGAGAGCACGCCCCAGAGGGTGGCCGTGAACGCCGAGCCGATCGCCGGGCCGAGCGACTGCGGGCTCGAGAGGTTCCCGAGGACGTGGACCAGGCCCATGACCGTGCCGATGATGCCCATCGTCGGCGCGAAGCCGCCCATGTCCGCGAACACCTTGGCGCCCATGCGGTGCCGGGCCTCGGTGCTCGAGATGTCGTTCTCCAGCACGTCGAGGATCTCCTCGGAGTTCGTGCCGTCGACGGCGAGCTCGATGCCGCGGCGGAGGAAGGGGTCCTCGATGTTGTGGGTCTCCTTGTCGAGGGCGATGATGCCCGAGCTCTTCGCGATCCCGGCGAGGCGGGCCATCTCCTGGATGGCGAGCTCCATGTCGTAGGCGTCGCCCTTGGTCGCGCGCATCAGGATCGGCTTGATCCCCTTCAGGTCCGCCTTCATGTACCCGGCGGTCGCGGCGAAGAAGGTCCCGCCGAAGACGAGGATGAGCGGCGCCGGCTTGATGAGGACCGCGGGATTGCTCCCGTCCATGAACATCGCCACGAAGACGCAGGCGAGGGCGCCGCCGATGGCGAGCGAGGTCCAGGTGTCCTTCACGGCTCGCCGCCCTCTCCCCCGCCGGGATCGCGCCGGGTGAGGAGCCTGAGCGCCCGCTCACCGGGCGCCGAGGGCTCTTGGCCGTCGGCTGGCGGCGCCGTCGCCGGAAGGCCCAGCGCGTCGGCGAGCGCCTGCACCGCGGCGCGGTCCTCCCGGTGGAGACGGACCACCTCCTCGAGCGACTCGGTGACGATGTAGCTCGTCCCGCTCACGAGCAGGACGTGGGTCTCCGGTCCTCCGTCGACCCGCTCGATCAACGAGCCGTTGATGGCGATGGGCTGTCCTTGGACGTTGTGCAGGGTGATCATCTCGTCTCGTCCCCAACGGCCCGGGCGCGTCACGCCCTGCCCTCGGGAGAGGTATCGGCCCGGACCGCCCGGCCCTTGAGGCCGCGACGTCAGGGGCGGTCGGGGTGCAGAGCGCGAAGGTGCGCCTGGCGCCGGCCAGCCGGCCGACCCGGGAGCGTGCGGATGGGGCGCGCGGCGGGGAGCACGCCGTGCAGGGAGGAGGGGCCTCTGGTCGAGGCGCGGGCCGCGTCGAGGAGCTCCTCCACCTTGACCAGACCACCCTCGGGCTCGAGCGTCGCCCGGCCGATGACGACCGGCGAGGGGCCACCGGGTGCCTGCGCGTCGTGCTCGGCAAGCTTGGCCTCGATCCAGGCCACGACGACCTCGCCGGCGGACGCGTCGGTGTCCGGCAGGGCGACGGCGAACTCCGCCTCGCCGACCCGGGCCACGACGTCCTCGCCGCGCAGCTCGCTGCGCAGCACGCGGGCCACCCGGTAGAGGGCGGCAGGGTCGGGACCGGCCGAGCCCGGCGCCTCGAGCCCGATGCAGACCACGGTCACGCACTCCCCCGAGCGGTTCGCCCGCCGCACGACGTGGTCCACGACGTAGCCGAAGGCGTCCAGGTTCATCAGGCCTGTCTGGTCGTCCCGGGTCGCCGGCCGGCGCCTCGCCATCACAGCGTCACCAGCGAGAGCACGCCGGTGCCGTAGCCCTCCAGGGCGACCTCGAAGTGGTCGCACACCGGCGCCTGGGCGATCTGCTCCGCGGCGGGGAGCTTCTCGCCGGGCGCGTAGCCGGCGACCGACCTGAGCACACAGCGAGCCCCGTCGGCTCGGACGATCTTGGCGAGGACGTTGGCGACCTCGTGGAAGCTCTCCGACAGCGCGTCGGGGAGCGCACCGGAGCTCGCCCACTCGGCGGCGGCGGCGGGAGGCATCATCGTGAGCGCGGCCGACAGCCCCGAGGCGATCGGAGTCTCCACGACGCACAGCGCCGCATCCCCGCCCTCGGCGTCGACGTAGTCGGCCGTCCAGCGAGCCACCTGGCGCGCGGGGCCCTCTCGGGCGCGAGCGACGCGCACCGGCAGGCGGAGCAGCCCCTCGAGGATACCGGCGAGGGCGCCCTCGCGACCCTGAGCCTCCTCGGCTCCCTCCACGCCGCCGGTACCGGGGGCGGTCGCGCCCGGCGCGGCCTGCCCCGAGCCGGCGAGGAGCGACTCCACGCCCGCCCGCAGCTCGGCCCCGGTGAAGGGCTTGACGACGACGAAGGCCGCGCCGGCCTCGAGCGCCGCCGAGCGCACCTCGTCGCTCGACTCGGAGGTGACGAACCCGAAAGGGGTCGTCCACTCCGCGGCGCGTAGCGCCTGGAGGAGCTCGAGGCCGGTCATCCCGCCCATGTTCCAGTCGCAGAGGATCAGGTCGATCGGCTCGGTCGGCAGCAGCTCCACGGCCGCCTCTGCGCTGTCGGCCTCGAGCACACCGGTGACGGCGTCGATCTCCCGCAGCTCCCTGGAGACGATCATCCGCATCGCGCGGCTGTCGTCGACGACAAGTACCCGCATACGAGCCGGCCTCAGTAGCAGAAGCGGCCGACGAGCTGCTGGAGCTCGGCCGCCATGCGCGCGAGCTCGGCGGCCGCCCGCTCGGTGTCGGCGGTGCCGGCCGACGCCGCGCTGGCGAGCTCGGCGACGCTGCCCACGCTCGTCGTGATCTCGGCGGTCCCCTGCGCCGCGGTCCCGACGGACCTGGCGATCTCGTTCGTCGTCGCCGTCTGCTCCTCCACCGCGCTCGCGATCGCGTTCTGGATGTCGTTGATCTGGCCGATGATCTCGGCGATGCGGGCGATCGCGTCGACCGCCCCCTCGGTGTCGGACTGGATGGCGACGATCTTGGCGCCGATGTCCTCGGTCGCGATCGCCGTCTCCCTGGCGAGGTCCTTCACCTCGTTGGCGACGACAGCGAAGCCTTTCCCGGCCTCGCCGGCGCGCGCCGCCTCGATCGTCGCGTTCAGGGCGAGCAGGTTGGTCTGCTGGGCGATCGTCGTGATCACCTTCACGACCTTGCCGATCTCGGCCGAGGACTCCCCGAGCTTGGCCACGGTCGCGTTCGTGCTCGCCGCCACCTCGGCCGCCTGGGTCGCGACGCGCGCCGCGTCGGCGGCGTTCTTCGCGATCTCCCGGATCGACGCCGTGAGCTGCTCCGCAGCCGCCGCGGCGGTCTGCACGCCGCCGGCGACCGCCTCGGCGGTCTTGGAGACGACGCTCGCCTGGCTGGAGGTCTCCTCCGCGCCGGCCGACATCTGCGCGGCCGTCGCGGTGAGCTCCTCGGCGGCGCCCGCGAGGCCCTGGCTGTTCTCGCCGATCGCGCGCACCCGCGTGCGAAGGTCCTCGAGCAGGCGCGCCAGGCTCTCGCCGACCTGGCCCACCGGGTCGCTACCGGAGACGGGGACGTCGACGGTGAGGTCTCCGCCGGCGGCCGCGCTCACCACCGCGAGGATGTCGCCGACCTTGGCGCGAAGCTCCTCCTCGGCCTCCCGCTCCCTTGACCGCACGCCGATGCGCTCGATCGCGGCCGAGGCCGCTTGGGCGATGTTGCGCAACGCGCTGGCCCGGCCCTCGCCCACCACGAGCGGCTCGCGGGAGAAGAAGTCCATCGTGCCGACGACCTCGCCCTCGACGACGATCGCGAAGCCGACGGCGCTGCGCATCCCGTCCCGCGCTGCCGCCAGGGCACGGGGGCAGTCGGCCGCCTCCCCGAGGTCCTCGTGGACGACGAGGTCGCGGCTCCGCCAGGCGCGCCCCGCGATCCCCACCCCCTCGACGAAGGTCGACGCGACGCTCGACTGGCGCAGCTCGGGACCGGCGTCGCCGGACTCCAGCGCGAGGTGGAGCGCCCCGTCGGCGCGGTCGACCCGCCAGTACGCGCCGTAGGCGAAGCCGAGGGACTGGCGCGCCACCTCCAGCGCGAGGGCAGCCGCCTCCGCGGGCGTGCCGGCCCGCTGGACGGCAGCGAGCACGTCTTTCACCGCGCCGGCGTCCCTAGCCGCCTCGGCGTCCTGCTTCGAGCGCTCCCCGAGCGCCTCCTGCGCGCTCGCCTGGGCGGCGATCGCCTCGTTGAGCCCGTGGGCCACCTTGCCGAGCTCGTCACCCGACCCGACCTCGGCGCGGACGCTCAGGTCACCGGCAGTGAAGGCCTCCAGCGTGGCGGAGATCTTGGAGAGGGGGCGGGTGACCGAGCGCACGATCCAGGCCGTCACGACCGCGGCGAGGGCGAGCCCGACGAGGGCCAGCACCACGAGCATGAGCATCCCCTGGTTGGCGCTCGAGGGGACCGAGCTGAAGGCCGACATCACCGGGCCGCTGAGCGCGTCGGCGAGGGCGTTCCAGTCCGCCTGGGTCCTGTTGGAGATCGCGGCGTTGCCGACGGTCATCACCCGGATCGCGCCTCTCGCGTCGAAGCGCGTCGAGTCGGCGAGGACGATGTTCGTGAAGTGGTTGTAGCCGGCGAGATCGCGCCGGGTCCTCGCGACGAGCGAGACGAACGACGCCGGGGCGTGGGCCGCCGCGGAGCTCGCGGCGAGCTCGCCGAGCTCGCCGAGCGCCTGGTGGTAGCCCAGCTCGACCTGCCGGGCGGTGGCCCTCTCCAGCGAGGCGTTGGAGGGGGTGTCGGGCAGGGAGGAGAGCGCGGCGGCCATGTTGGACTGGTCGTCGTCGGTGAGCCATCCCTCGTAGGCGAGCTGCTCCTCCTCGAAGCCCTTGAAGTAGCCGATCGAGGACTGCGCCTTGGACTTCGCCGAGCCCAGCCCGGAGACCGCGACCCCGAGGCACGCCGCCCAGAGCGCGCCGAGCACCAGGACGAGACCGACGAGACGCCTGCGGACGCTCAAGTCGGCCAGGCGCAGTCCCCGGGTCGGAGCGGCGTTGACCTTCTCGGCGACCCGGGTGCTCGTTGCCACCTTCTCCTCCGTTCGTCCGGCGACTGCGGCAGGGGGACTATCGGCCGCGGCCGGCCTGGGCTTTAGCCGCCGGGCAC
>JAJYNS010000118.1:62724-101854 GCA_021786195.1 Actinomycetes bacterium
GGACGCGCCCGGGGGCGACCGCCTCGGGCCCCTCTGGTCTCGCTTTCGAGAGCAGCGCGACGAGACGACGCGATCGGCCCTGGTCACCGCCTATTACCCGCTCGTCAAGCACGTCGCTCGCCGGGTCTTCTCGGCGCTGTCCCACCACGTCGAGATCGGCGACCTCGAGGGGTGGGGTGCCGTCGGGCTGCTCGACGCCATCGACCGCTACGAGGCCTCGCGCGGCGCCCAGTTCGCGACCTTCGCCGTCCACCGCATCCGTGGCGCCATCTACGACGGCATCCGGCAGGTGGACTGGGCGCCCCGCAGCCTGCGCCGGAGGGAACGAGAGATCCAGTCGAACTTCGCCCGGCTCTGCGGCGAGCACGGGCGCGAGCCGACCGAGTCCGAGGAGGCAGGCGCGCTCGGCGTCGCCGTCGAGATCCTCCGCTCCGCCAAGGGCCAGATATCGAACGCCCATGTCGCCTCCCTGGAAAGCCGCGTCCGCGACGGCCGCTACGGGGACGGCCGAGACGCGCTCGAGCCGAGCGACCCCGCCGACGAGCCCCTCGAGGCCTGCATCGCCAGGGAGACGAGCCTCGCCCTGCAGGCGATGCTCCGCAGCCTCGACGAGCGGGAGCGCACCGTGACGGCGCTCAGCTTCGCCGAGGGCCTCACCCTCGCCGAGATCGGCGCACGCCTCGGCGTGACCGAGAGCAGGGTCTGCCAGATACGTGCGAGCGCGATCAGGAGGCTGCGCGCCTACGCACGCGCCCAGGGCCTCGTGCCGGCCTGAGATCAGCGGGAGAGGGGAGATCGGCCCGATGAACGACGACGCGATGCACGAGATCGTCCAGGAGTTCCTGGTCGAGACCAACGAGAACCTGGACCAGCTCGACCAGGACCTCGTCGCGCTCGAGAGCGACCCCCACTCGCGCGAGCTGCTCGGGAGCGTCTTCCGGACGATCCACACCGTGAAGGGCACGACGGGCTTCCTAGGCTTCACGCGCCTCGAGAGCATCTCGCACGCCGCCGAGAACCTCCTGTCCGAGCTGCGCGACGGGAGGCTCGAGCTCGACCAGGCGCGCACCGACGCGCTCCTCGAGGTCGTCGACGCGATCCGGGGACTGCTTGCCGTGATCGAGCGCACCGGGGCGGAGGACGAGCGCGACCTCTCCGCGCTCGTCGCGACCCTGGAGCGCCTGCAGTCCGACCTGCCGCTGGACCAGGAGCGCGGGCGGCCCGAGGCAACGCGGCCGGAGGCGGCGGCGCCTGGAAGGAAGCTCGTCGTCCCACCCGCCCCCAAGGCGGCCCGCCGCCGGGAGGGCCGGGCGGATCCGGCTGCGCCGGGGTCCAGCCCTGCCCCGGCGCCCCCGGCGGACGGCGCGGCGTCCGCGGCGCCGGAAGCCAGCCCTGCCCCGGGCGCGCCGGTCGGGGGACCGGCAGCCGAGGGAGGCGAGGGCCACCGCTCGGCTGCCGAACGGAGCGTGCGGGTCGACGTGGACCTCCTCGACTCGATGATGGCCCAGGTCGGCGAGCTCGTCCTCGCCCGAAACCAGGTCAGCGCCCACGTCGAGGCGCTCGGGGACCAGCCGCTCCACCAGACCGTCCAGCGGCTCTCGATGATCGTGAGCGAGCTCCAAGAGAGCGTGATGAAGACCCGGATGCAGCCGGTCGAGCAGCTCTGGTCGAAGCTCCCGAGGGTGGTGCGAGACCTCGCGGCGCAGTTCTCCAAGCGGGTCGCGCTCGAGATGGAAGGTGGGGAGACCGAGCTCGACCGCTCCCTGCTGGAGGCGGTGAAGGACCCGCTCACCCACCTCGTCCGCAACGCCATCGACCACGCGATCGAGCTCCCCCAGCAGCGGCTCGCGGCGGGCAAGCCGGAGACGGGCACGCTCTTGCTGCGCGCCTACCACGAAGGCGGCCAGGTGGTCCTCGAGGTGTCCGACGACGGCGCCGGGATCGACCCCGCGCACATCGGCGCCAAGGCGGTCGAGCGCGGCCTCGTCACCCGGGAGCAGCTCTCCTCGATGACCGAGCGCGAGGTGGTCGACCTGATCTTCAAGCCGGGCTTCTCGACGGCCCGGACCGTGACCAACGTCTCCGGCCGAGGTGTCGGGATGGACGTCGTGCGGACCAACGTCGAGCGCATCGGCGGCGCCGTCGACCTCTCGAGCGCGCCGGGGGCCGGGACGACCGTTCGGATCAAGATCCCCCTCACCCTCGCGATCATCCCGGCGCTCCTCGTCGGCTGCCGGGGCGAGCGCTACGCGATCCCCCAGGCGAACCTGCTCGAGATGGTGCAGCTGCGCGCGGAGGCGGCCGAGTCGGAGATCGAGAGGATCGGCGGCGCGCTCGTCTACCGCCTCCGCGGCAAGCTGCTCCCCCTCGTCCGGCTGGACGGGCTGCTCGGCTACCGGGCCGATGTCACCACGGTCGCACCCGAAGGGGTGAGCATCGTCGTCCTGCAGGCCGACGGCCTCCTTCTCGGCGTCGTCGTCGACGAGGTCTTCGGCACCGAGGAGATCGTCGTGAAGCCGCTCGGACGCCACGTGAAGCAGGTGCCGCTGTTCGCAGGGGCCACGATCCTCGGAGACGGGAGCGTCGCGCTCATCCTCGACGTCATCGGCGTCGCCTCGAACGCGAAGGTCGAGGAGCTGAGCGAAAGCCTCTCGGGCCAGACCGTCGAGGACGACGCCGGCGGCCGCGGCCAGCGCAGTACCTTCGTCCTCCTGCGAGTCGGGCACGCCCGGCGCGTCGCCGTCCCGCTCCAGGCGGTCGCGCGCCTCGAGGAGGCGCCCGCCGGCGCGGTCGAGCTCGCCGGCGCCGGCCACGTCATGCAGTACCGGGGCGACCTCCTCCCGCTCGTGTCACTGGCGCAGATCCTCCCGGGCGAGGACCCGGCGGAGGGGGCCGACGCGCAGGCGGCCGGGGGCGAGACGGCCCGGAGCGTCCCCGTCGTCGTCTACTCCGACGGCGAGCGGCAGCTCGGGCTGGTCGCGAGCGAGATCCTCGACATCGTCGAGGGGGTGTTCGAGGTGCGCACGGTCGGCGCGGCGCCCGGGGTCCTCGGCTCCACCGTCGTCCACGGGCACGTGACCGACGTCCTCGACCTGAACGCCGCCAGCGAACTGGCGGGAAAGGACGCCGGACGTGTCGCCTGAGCCCGCCTTGCGGCCCGCAGAGGGCCCTATGCAGTACTGCACCTTCAAGGTCGACCACCTGCTCATCGGGATCGAGGTCTGGCGCGTCCAGGAGGTCATCAGGAACCAGCCCATGACCTTCGTCCCGCTCGCGCCGAGGGAGGTCCGCGGCCTCATCAACCTCCGGGGCCAGATCGTCACGGCGATCGACGTCCGCCACCGGCTCGGGCTGCCCTGCCCCCCGGACGGGTCCGCCCCGATGAACGCCGTGATCCGCCTGGACGACGAGGTCGTCAGCCTCCTCGTCGACGAGGCAGGCGAGGTGGTCGAGCCCTCGCCGGAGAGCTACGAGCCGGTCCCCTCGACCGCCTCTCCGCAGATCCGTGCGATGTGCACCGGGACCTTCAAGCTCGAAGGCTCGCTGCTGCTCGTGCTCGACACGGACTCGGTCGGGCGGATCGCCGCCGATCCCGACGGCCTCGCCGCGCGGCGGGCGTCCTGAGCGCCGAGGTGGCCACCGCGGCGTCGGCCGCGCCGATACGCGTGCTGCTCGTCGACGACTCGGCCGTCATGCGACGCCTGGTCGCCGGGGCGCTCCAGGAAGAGCCCGACATCGTCGTCGCGTCGAGCGCGCCGAACGGGCGCGCCGCCCTCGAGCTGCTGGCCGGCGGGCGGTTCGACGCCGTGGTGCTCGACATCGAGATGCCCGAGCTCGACGGGCTCGACACCTTGCGCGAGCTCCGGCCCAGATGGCCCGACCTCCCTGTCGTGATGTACAGCACGCTCACCCGCCGCGGGGCCACGGCGACGCTCGACGCCCTGTCGCTGGGGGCGACCGACTACGTCCTCAAGCCCTCCCAGCTCGGCGACCTCGAGGCCGCCCGGGCCGCGGTGCGCAACGAGCTGGCGCCGGTCCTGAGGACATGGACGAGCTTCCGTCGCGCCCGGGCCCTGCGCCGGCAGGAGCAGACGGCGTCCCTCGGGGCCGGCGCGACGGCGCCGGTCGGCGACGGCGCCGAGGGCTCGACGGGGCGTCCCTCGCGCGCCGCCTCCCAGCAGCGAGGGGGCGCGGTCCGCGCCGGGGGGGCCGCGACCCGGCCCGGGAGGGTAGAGGCGGTCGTCGTCGGTTGCTCGACCGGCGGCCCGCACGCGCTCACCGAGCTCCTGCCCACGCTGCCGGCGAGCCTCCCCGTGCCCTTGATGGTCGTCCAGCACATGCCGCCGCTGTTCACCAAGCTCCTCGCCGAGCGCCTCGACGCCCACGCCGGCCTGCACGTCCTCGAGGCCGTGCCGGGTGCGCCGCTCGAGGCCGGGACGGTCTACGTCGCGCCCGGAGGCGTCCACCTGGTCGCCCGCCGGGCCGGGGTCGAGGTGGTCGTCGGGCTGGACGACGGCCCCCCGGAGAACTCCTGCAAGCCGTCGGTCGACGTGCTCTTCCGCAGCGCCGCGGCGGTCTGGGGCGGCAACGTGCTCGCCGTCGTCCTGACCGGCATGGGCCAGGACGGCCTGGAGGGCGTGCGCGAGCTCTCCCAGGCGGGCGCCACGGTGCTCGCCCAGGACGAGGCGACCTCGGTCGTCTGGGGCATGCCCGGCGCCGTCGCCCGGGCGGGGCTGGCGACGGCGCTGCTCCCCCTCGCCGAGATCGGCCCGGCGATCGCCCGGGCAGCCGGCCGGCACCGCAACGAGGTGCCCGCGTGATCGCGACGACCGACGCGGACTTCCGGTTCCTCCAGCAGTTCCTCTACGAGCGCTCGGCCATCGTGCTCGGAGAGGACAAGCACTACCTGCTCGACTCGCGCCTGCCCCCGGTGCTCCGGCGAGTCGGGTCGGAGTCGGTCTCGGACCTGGTGCGAGCGCTCAGGCGAGGGGACCCCTCGCTCGAGACGGCGGTCGTCGACGCGCTGACGACGAACGAGACCTCCTGGTTCCGCGACGGCGCGCCGTTCGAGGCGCTGCGGCGCCACGTGCTGCCGGAGCTCGTGGCGGAGAACTCGCTACGTCGGTGCCTGTCGATCTGGAGCGCCGCGGCCTCGACGGGCCAGGAGCTCTACAGCATCGCGATGCTGCTCGACGCCGAGTTCCCCGAGGTGGCGTCCTGGCGGCTCGACCTCCACGGCACCGATCTGTCGACCGAGGTGATCGAGCGGGCACGAACCGGCCGCTTCAGCGCGCTCGAGATCAACCGCGGCCTGCCGGCCCCGTTCCTCGTCCGCTACTTCCGGCGCGAGGGGGCCCACTACGTGATCGCGGACAGCCTGCGCTCCCGGGTGCGCTTCGAGCAGCTCAACCTCGTCAAACCGTGGCCGCCCCGCCAGGACTACGACCTCATCCTGCTCCGCAACGTGCTCATCTACTTCGACGAGCCGGCTCGGCGCCGCGTCCTCGCAGCCGTGCGCGACCATCTCCGGCCCAACGGCTATCTCGTGCTCGGCACGGCCGAGACGCCGAGGGGGCTCGTCGGCGGGCTCGTCGCGGTGAGCGCCGCGGGTGCGACCTTCTTCCGCCTCGAGCAGGCGGGCGACGCGGCGTCGGGCCGCCCGGCCTTCGCACAGGCGGGGGCAGAGCGCGCCATGCCGGCAGGCTCGGGGGCAGGCGAGGCCAGCGGGAAGGAGGAGGGATGACCCACGCGCTGGTCGTCGACGACTCGCGGGCGATGCGCTCGCTGCTGCGCCAGGTGCTGGAACGCCTCGGCCTCGAGGTGAGCGAGGCGGGCGATGGCAGGGCGGCGATCGCCGCGATCTCGGCGGGGCCGCTGCCGGACGTCACGCTCGTCGACTGGCACATGCCCGTCATGGACGGGCTCGAGCTCGTCACCGAGATCCGCCGCCACAAGGAGTGGCGGCGCATGGCGATCATGATGGTGACGACGGAGGCCGAGCACGAGAGCATGGTGCGGGCGCTGCTCGCCGGCGCCAACGAGTACCTGATCAAACCCTTCACCCCGGATGCCGTTATCGAGAAGCTCTGCATCCTCGGGCTGGAGCCCGGGGCGCGCCAGACGACCGCGAACGGGGGCTCCGCAGCATGACCGATCTCGTCAGCATCGAGACGATCACCGAGATCGCCCAGAGCTTCTGGGAGGCCTTCCTCCCCGACGGCGCCGAGCTGCAGCCGGGCTCGGGGCCCCTCGCGGCCGAGGAGATCCGCGGGCGGGTCGACATCGACGGCTCCTGGACCGGGAGCGTCGAGCTGTCCTGCTCGCTCGCCCTCGCCCGCCGGGTCGCCTCGGCGATGTTCTGCGTCGAGGAGGAGGCGCTCGACCCGATCGACGTGCGTGACGCCGTGGGCGAGATCGTCAACGTGGTCGGCGGGAACATCAAGAGCATCCTGCCGCCGCCCACGAGCCTGTCGATCCCCGTCGTGGACGAGGCCGGACCCGACCCGGGCGCGACCGGGATCGAGCGGACCGGGACGCAGCTCGAGAGCGAGGTCCACCTCTCCTCCGGCGGGGAGCCCGTCGTCGTCAGGCTCTGGCGCTCCGCAGGGCCCGCGGTGGGCTGACCGCCCGGGCGTCGTGGCCTCCGGCCTTCATCCGGCGCCCCGGCCGGTCGTTGGAAAGGCGAGACAGGAACCGCGGGCGCCAGGACGGCGACCGCCCGACGGCGATGCGGCTCCGCAGGAAAGGACGTCGTGCCCTCGCTGCTGATGATCGTGCCCAGCCGTGGACGGCCGGGGAGCCTCGACGGG
The DNA here is from genome assembly GCA_021786195.1 of Actinomycetes bacterium. Lineage (GTDB taxonomy): Bacteria > Actinomycetota > Acidimicrobiia > Acidimicrobiales > Bog-793 > JAKAOD01. Next base: position 69,534 of record JAJYNS010000118.1, read on the forward strand.
CTGATCGAGGCGTGGAGGACGACCTCGACCGGCCACGCCGACCTGGTCGTCGCGCTGGACGACGACGACCCCCGCTTGTACCAGTACAACGCCCACCGCGTCGCCATGGTGACGGTGGGACCGCGCCAGAGCTGGGTGGCCTGGACCAACGAGATCGCCGCCGCCCATGCGGGGAGCTACCGCTTCGTCGGCTCCATGGGCGACGACCACCGCCCGCGCACCCCGGGCTGGGACCGCATGCTCTGCTCCGCCCTCGAAGAGCTCGGCAGCGGCATCGCCTGGGGCGACGACCTCGGCTCGAGGCCGGTGCTGCCGTCGGCGGTCGCCATGACGAGCGACGTGGTCGCCGCCCTCGGCTACATGGTGCCGCCGGCGCTCGAGCACAACGGCGCCGAGACCTTCTGGCAGGGGCTCGCCGACGGGCTCGGACGCTCCCGCTTCCTCCCCGAGGTGGTCATCGAGCACCTCCACTACAGCCTCGGCAAGAGCTCGATCGACCACACCTACCTCGAGGGGGCCGGCGTGCTCCAGGCCGACCTGCTCCGCCTCGACGCCTACCTGCGAGACGAGCTCCCCGCCGAGCTCGAACGGCTCGAGAAGCTCCTCGGACCCGGCACGGCGACCACCGTTTTGGCCGGGCCGGGCCGAGGCGCGTCCCTCTCCCCCCTCAAGCGCTGAGGCCCGACGGGGCGACATGCCGGCGGACAACGGGGCACGAGTCTCCCCCCTCAGCCGCTGAGGCCCGACGCCTCCCCGGCCCCCGCCCTCGCAAGCGCCTCCGAGCCGCCCGGGCGCAGGGCGTGCACGAGCAGGCCGTAGGGGTCGTCGAACCACTCCTCGTGCCTCGCGCCGACGCCGAGCATCTCCACGCAGCGCAGGGTGCCGGCGACGTCGACCGGGCGGCGGGCCGCCAGGGCGGCGACCGCGGCGAGCACGAAGTAGTCCGGCTGGGTCGGGAAGTCGTGGGCGAACGCGGCCGCGACCTCCGCCGCGTCGCCGGCCCGGCCGCAGGCGAGCATGGTGAGCACGACCCATCGGCCGAGCACGGCCTGCTCCGCAGCGCTGCCCCGTTCGCACGCCTCGCCGAAGCCTTCGAGGGCCTCCTCGGCGTGGCCGGCACGCAGCAGGTCGAGGCTTCCCTGCACGGGCGCGTCGTCGACGGGGCGGTCGCTCCGGGCGGGGAGGTAGACCCGGGTCGTGCCCGCCTCGCCGTTCGCCCTGGTCGCGACGACCCGCCAGCGGGTCGAGCGGTAGGGGCCGTAGGCGGGCTGGGACACCGGGATGGCGAGGTTCTGCGTCGTGCAGGCCCCGAGCCGGGCTCGAAGGCGAGCGGTGTCGCCGGACCGGGTGAAGCGCAGCCCGCCGAGAGCGACCTTGAACCCGCTGAGGGGCGGTGCGACCGGGGTCGTGCGCACGACCTCGCTGTAGCTCGCGAGCAGCTCGGGGCCGAGGCTGGACCACGAACGCGCCCGCGCCGTCTCCAGCCCGCCGGCGACCAGGCGCGCCGCGAGCGCCGGGTCCTCGAGGACGCGGCGCACGGCCTTTGCGACGCCCTCGACGTCGCCGACGGGCACGAGCAGGGCGTTCTCCCCGTGACGGGCGTAGGGAAGGATGCCGAGGTGCGCCGTCGCCACGACCGGCGCCCCCGAGGCCATCGCCTCGAGGGGTGCGAGGGCGAACGAGGAGTGCTCGGAGGTCGAGACGAAGACCCTTGCAGACCGGTAGTGGCGGGCCCGCTCCTGCTCGCTCGGCGACTCGACCACCTCGATCGGCCCGCCTGGCGGCGGGCGGCGGGGGCCCAGCCAGACCGACGGGAGCCCGGGGTGGTCACGCGCGACCAGCTCCACGACGCGGCAGGCGTCGCCGTAGCGGTCCGCCTCGAGCGAGCGCGACCCGGTGAAGACGAGCCCCATGTGCCGCTCCCCTATCGGGAGCAGCGCGCCCGGCGAGAAGCGACCGAGGTCCACGACGCCGGGCACCTCGTGCGCCTCGACGGCGTAGCCGCGCCACAGGGCGGCACGGGCCTCGGCGCCGAGGGCGAAGGTCACCGCCGAGGCGCGCAGCGAGCCTGCGACGACGGCACGGATGTGCTCGGGAACCTCCCCGAGGTCGGCCAGCCCGCCCCGCTCGAACAGCACCACTGGAGCGAAGCCGAGCAGGCGCGCCGGTAGCACGAGCTCCCAGCTGCCTGCGACGATCAGGTCGCAATGCGGGACCGCGTCGGCGATCGGCTCCCCGTAGGGGATCCGCCGCAGCACCGCCCTGGTGCCGATGCGCCGCCCCTCGACGGGGACGTCGAGGTCGTCGGGTTGGGCGCGGTAGAGCACGGTCACCTCGGCACCGAGCGCGGCGAGCTGCCTCGCCTGGGTGATCAACAGCTGCTCGCCCTCCCCGCGACCGGCGCGCGCGACCAGGTAGACGACGCGCAGCCGGTCGGGCAGGGCGCGGTCTCTGCGGTTCAGCGGAAGTGGTCGGCCATGGATCTCGACGGCCGACAGCACGTCGGCAAGACGACCCGCGGCGACGACGTCCTCCACGCTCGGGAGGCGTGCGGCAGCCATCTCCCCCTGACCAACGTTCACGCCTCGTGCCAGCTTTAGAAGGACGCGCCCGAGATCGCTAAAGCTTCCCGCCCGACGTGCCGACAGAGGGTGTGATCAGGCCCGTCTTCGCGTGCTGAAAGCGAGGGTCTCCGTTGCCGGAAGCGGTGCCCGGGGGATCGGGCATATCGACAAGCCGTGCTCCGGCGCATTTCCCGCCGCGGCGAGGGGCTCAATTTCCCTGTTGCCACGGCAGGATCCTGCGTGTACCGTGGCGACGTCGCCACATTGCGCGCGGCCCGTACCGACCTCGGGTGCCACATCGAAGTGGCCAAGGAGTGACGCCATGACTGCCCAAGCGAGCGCCCAGGAGCTCGACGCCCACTCGCCGTCGGGTCGGGCCGGCTCGCGCGCCCCGGACCCCGCGACCTGCGGGGCGCTCTGGCAGCACTACTGGGCCAGCCGCGACCGAGCGGCCCGCAACGAGCTGATCCTCGCCTATGAGCCGCTCGTCAAGCTCGTCGTCTCCCGCCTGCCTGCCAACGTGCGCAGCTACTGGGAGGTCGACGACCTGCGCAGCTTCGGTCTGCTCGGTCTCGTCGAAGCGATCGACCGCTGGGCCGACGACTCGCCGCTCAGCCGGTTCGCCGGCTACGCCACCAAGCGCATTCGAGGCGCGATCTTCGACGAGCTGAGGCGCCTCGACTGGCTGCCGCGGACGGTGCGGCGCCGGGTGATCACCTACCGTGCGACCGTCGACGCCTTGTCCACGGAGCTCGGCCGCACGCCGCGCACGAGCGAGGTGCTGAGCCAGATGGGCACCGACGGCGCCGCGGCCGACGACGTGCTGAGCGCCGTCCAGTCCTCGCAGCTCCTCCATCTCCAGCACGGTGTCGGCAGCAGCTCCGCCGGCGAGGAGATGCGCCTGATCGACCTCATCGTCTCCGACCAGGACGTCGAGCCCGAGCAGCGAGTCCTGCGCAGCGAGCAGTACGAGGAGATCCGCCACGCCGTGACCCGGCTGCCCGACCGGCAGCGCACGGTGGTCACCCTCCATTTCCTCGGAGGCCTCACCCAGGAGCAGATCGGTCTGATGCTCGGCGTCAGCAACTCCCGCGTCTGCCAGATCGAGGCGACCGCGATCCAGACCCTCCGGCGCCTGCTCGTCACGGACGAGCGGCGCTCGGCCCCGGCGGCGCGCCCGGCCTGAACCGTCAGGAGCGCCGCCCGCCTCCGGGCCCGGTGCCGAGGCACCTCCCGACCTGAGGCCACCGCCGGCCGGGGCCGGCGAGCCTTGCCGTGAGCTGCCCCCTCCCCCGTTCGTCATGCGCACGACGCATCCCTGCAGAACGCGCAAGACTGCATCAACTGCATTGTTATACTCCGTGCATCATGGTCGCCGAGATGGACCACGAGCACGCCGAGCGCCTGAGGGATCGCAAGAAGCTCGCGACGCGTCGCGCACTGCGCCACGCCGCGCTCGAGCTCGTCGCCGCCCGCGGCTTCTCCAACGTGACCGTCGAGGACATCGCTGCGGCCGCCGACGTCTCCCCGCGCACCTTCTTCAACTACTTCCCCTCCAAGGAGGCCGCGCTCCTCGCCGACGACCCCGAGCTGCTCGTCGAGCTGCGCTCGGCGATGCGCAGCCGCCCGGCCGACGAGGCGGTGCTCGACGTGGTGCGCTCGGTGATGAAGTCGAAGCTCGCCGAGAGCGCGCACCTTCTCGACGAGGGGTCCGATCCCCTCGAGACGCTGCGCCGGATGAAGGCGGTCCTTGCCGACCCGCACCTTCGGGCCGTCTTCGTCGCCCACATGGGCACGATCGAGCGCTGCATCGCCGAGGGCATCGCCGAACGGCTCGGCACCGACCTTGCCGAGGACCCCTACCCGAGCCTGGTCGCCGTCTCGTCGACCTCCGCGTTGCGTCTCGCCTTCGCCCTCTGGGCGCGTTCGGGCGGACGGGCGAGGTTCGCCTCCCTTGTCGACGCCGCGTTCGCGGCGCTCCGCTCGGGCCTCGCCGACGACGGGGGCCTCGCCGCCATCTTGCGCCAGGTTGCCGGCACGGCGCCGGGCGCCGGCTCCGGTGCAGGGCGCGTTGGCGAGAGCGGTGCCGGCCGAGCGGGTGAAGAGGTCAGCGCGCAGGAGGGGTCCGCCGAATGAGCAACGCGCCGGGCACCGCCCCTTCGTCCGGGCGCGACCGCGTGCCGACGGAAGCCGTCGCCGACGGTGTCGTCGACATCGGCCGGCGGCGGGTGCTGATCGTGATCGGCGCGCTGATGCTCGGCATGCTGCTCGCGGCGCTGGACCAGACGATCGTCTCGACGGCGCTGCCGACGATCGTCGCCGACCTCCACGGCGCCTCGCACCTGTCCTGGGTGGTCGTCGCCTATCTCCTCGCCGCGACGGCCTCGACGCCGCTGTGGGGGAAGCTCGGCGACCAGTACGGCCGAAAGGTCTTCTTCCAGGCTTCGATCGTCATCTTCCTCGCCGGGTCCGCGCTCTCGGGCATCAGTCACTCGATGGTCGAGCTCATCGCCTTCCGGGCAGTCCAGGGCCTCGGGGGAGGCGGGCTGATGGTCGGCGCCCAGGCGATCGTCGGCGACGTCGTGCCACCCCGTGACCGCGGTCGCTACCAGGGCCTGTTCGGGGCGGTCTTCGGCGTGGCGAGCGTGGTCGGACCGCTGCTCGGCGGCGTGTTCGTCGAGCAGCTCTCCTGGCGCTGGATCTTCTACGTCAACCTGCCGATCGGGGCCGTCGCGCTCGCCGCCGTCGCGGCGGCCGTCCCGGGCCGGGGACGCCGGGTCCACCACGTGATCGACTACCTCGGCATCGGCCTCCTCGCCGCCGCCGCCACCAGCTTGACCCTGCTCACGAGCCTCGGCGGCACCAGCTATGCCTGGGGGTCGATGCCGATCCTCGCCATGGGCGCTGCCGGGGTCGTGCTCGCCGTCGCCTTCGTCGTCGTCGAGCGCCGGGCGACCGAGCCGGTGCTGCCGCTGCACCTCTTCGCGAACCGGGCCTTCAGCGTCACGAGCGTCGTCGGCTTCATCATCGGCTTCGCGATGTTCGGGGCGATCACCTACCTCCCCTTCTACTTCCAGAACGTGAAAGGGGCGTCGCCGACCGTCTCCGGCGTCGACCTCCTGCCGCTGATGGCGGGCCTGCTCGTCACCTCGATCGGCTCCGGGCTGGCGATCAGCAGGACCGGCCGGTACCGGCTGTTCCCCCTCGTCGGGACGGCGCTCATGGCCGTTGGCCTCTACCTGCTCTCCCACCTGGGCGTGACGACCGGCGCTGGTGCGGCCGCGCTCGACATGGTGGTCCTCGGCATGGGTCTCGGCGGCGTGATGCAGGTGCTCGTCCTGATCGTCCAGAACGCCGTCCCTCACTCCGAGCTCGGCGTCGCCACCTCGTCGGCGACCTTCTTCCGCTCGATCGGCGGCTCGTTCGGGACGGCCATCTTCGGCGCGATCTTCGCCAACGTCATTACCGGCGACGTGGCCAGCCGCCTGCACGGGGCGAGGCTGCCGGCCGGGCTCTCCTTCGCCAGCCTGACGCCGAAGCTGCTCGACGCGCTGCCCCGCGGCATCCATGGCGCCATCGTCGGCGGCTACGCCGCGGCAGTCCACACCCTGTTCGTGGTCGCGATCCCCATCGCCCTGCTCGCCTTCGCCGGGAGCTGGCTCATCCCCCACATCGAGCTGCGCCGCGCCAACCCCGGCCCGGCCGGCCCGGACGAGCTCCCGCGCCCCGTCACGGCCGCCCCTGCGACCCAGTCCACGCTTCGGTCTCCGGAGGTCGTCCATTGAGCCGGTTCTTCGCCGGGCTCGGGCGCGTCGTCGTCCGTCACCGGTACCTCGTCGTCCTCGCCTGGATCGTCCTCGCCGTCGTCTCGACGCGCGGGCTGCCCACGCTCGGGAGCGAGGTGAACAACAACAACAGCCAGTTCCTGCCCTCGAGCGCGCCGAGCGCGAAGGCGGCCGACCTGCTCACGCCGATCTTCGGCAGCACGACCTCGACGAGCCAGGTGGACGTCGTCGGCTCCACGACCTCGGGCCCCCTCGACTCGAGCGACCTCGCCGCCCTGGCTCGCGAGGCGGCCGCTGCTCGGGCCGTCCCCCGAGTCGTCTCGGCACGCCTGCTCGGCACGGCGCCGGACGGCCGCGCCGCGGAGATCGTCGTCACCATGCGCGCCAGCTACGCCGACGTGAGCGCCCAGCAGAAGGTCGTCAACGCCCTCCAGGCGACCTTCTCGCGCGTCGCCGCCCCACCCGGCCTCGAGCTCCACCTCGCCGGGCAGGTGGCGACGAACGTGGCGAACCAGGCGAGCTCAAACAAGGCCTCGAACCGCACCCAGTCGTTCGCCTTCCTGTTCGTCATCGTCCTGCTGCTCCTGATCTTCCGCTCGCTGCTCGCTCCGGTCATCACGCTCCTGCCGGTCGGCTTCGCGCTCCTGGTCTCGATCCGCTTCATCGGCGGGCTCGGCGCGCACGGGCTCAAGATCTCCGAGATCACCGAGCTGCTGCTGATCGTGCTCCTGATCGGGGCCGGCACCGACTACGGCCTGTTCCTCGTGTTCCGGGTGCGAGAGGAGGTACGCCGCGGCCTCGACCACAAGGATGCGGTCGTCCACGCCCTGCAGCGAGTCGGCGAGTCGATCTCGGCCTCTGCCGGGACGGTGATCTTCGCCCTGCTCACCTTGCTCCTCGCAAGCTTCGGCATCTACCAGGACCTCGGGGTGCCCCTCGCCGTGGGGGTCAGCGTGATGCTCCTCGCGGGCCTGACGCTGCTCCCGGCGCTGCTCGCGATCTTCGGCAGAGCCGTCTTCTGGCCGTCGCGGGTCGCCGCCGGCGATATGCAGGACGGGTGGTGGGGACGAGTCGCCGGGCGTCTGGTCGCCCGCCCCGCGCTGACGCTCGCGACCGGGGTCGTCGTCTTCGGCGCCCTCGCCGCGGCCGCCTTCGGCTACAAGTCGGCGGGCTTCGGCGGCGCGCTCTCCGCGCCCGCGGGAAGCGACGCCGCCATCGGCAACGCCGTCGTCGCGCGCAACTTCCCCGGCGCGAGCGCGAACCCCGCCAACCTCGTCCTTCGCTACGACCGTCCCGCGTGGGACCGCCCGGCCGAGCTGGCCGAAGCCGAGCGCTCCCTCGCCGGATCGGGAGCGTTCACCCAGCTCACCGGGCCGCTCGACCCGACCGGCTTCCAGCTGTCCCCGGCGACCTACGCCGCGCTGCACGCCCGGCTCGGCAACCCCGCCGTGCTGCCGGCGATCGAGCCGGCCGGCCTCGGCGTCCCGACGGTCGAGTACAACGCCTACCGCACGACCACCCAGTTCGTGAGCGCCGACGGCCGAACGGTGCAGTTCGAGGCCACGCTCAGGGTGGGCTCTCAGGCCTCGACGGCCGCGATGAACGCCACGCCGCAGGTCCGCGCCGTCGTCGCCAGGGCTGCGACCGCCTCCGGGGCCTCCAGGAGCGGGGTCGCCGGCGAGGCGGCCTCGCTCTACGACGTGAGCAACACCTCGAACCACGACCTCGTGACCATCGTGCCGGTCGCCATCGTCGCGATCGGGCTCCTGCTCGCCCTCGTGCTGCGCAGCGCCGTCGCCCCGCTGTACCTCATCGTCAGCGTCGCGCTCTCCTATTTCGCCTCGCTCGGCGTCTCGACGCTCGTCTTCATCGACCTCGGCGGGGAGAGCGGGCTCACCTTCGTGCTGCCGTTCCTGATGTTCATCTTCCTGCTCGCCCTCGGCGAGGACTACAACATCCTGGTCATGACCCGCATCAGGGAGGAGGCGCGCCGGGAAGGGCTACGCGAGGCCGTCGTGCGAGCCGTCGGGCGGACGGGGCCGACGGTCACCTCTGCGGGGCTCGTGCTCGCGGGGAGCTTCGTCGTGCTCGCCATCGCCGGCGGAGGAGGGCCCGGCGGCAGCCAGGTGCGCGACATCGGCTTCGGGCTCGCGATCGGCATCCTCATGGACACCTTCCTCGTCCGCACGCTCCTCGTCCCCTCGATCGTCGCGCTCCTCGGCCGGTGGAACTGGTGGCCTGCGCCCCTCGGGCGAAGGTCGTCCGCCGAACGGGCCGACGAGGAGCTCGCGACCGCCGCAGCGCCGTAGGGCCGCAGCGCTCAGGCTGAGCGCCTGGTCCGAGGGCCGTCCGACGCTCGGGGCGCCCCGGCGGCGAGGTGCGCCTTCAGGAGGAGATGGGCGTAGTCCTTGCGGTGCAGCACTCTCACCCGGACCTCGGGGTGGATCTCCGCCAGCCTGCGCACCTTGGCGTGCTTGCGGGTGACGAGGTCCTGTCGCAGCGTGGTGAGCTCGATGAACAGCGAGTGCTCGGGGAGGTAGAAATCGGGCCGGAACGCCGCAGCCGGCCGGCCGGACGAGTCCCACGCCAGCACGAACTCGACGGGCTCGTACTCCCAGCTGACCCCGTAGAAGTCGAGCAACGCCGCGAGACGCGCCTCGGACTCGTGGGCAAAGTGCACGGCCCGCTCCCCGGCCCGGCGGCGGGCCGCTCGTGCCGGGGCGCTAGCCCCTCGCGAAGGCGCCGTCGGCCCCTCCGGCACGAGGCATCGCCTCGCCCCGCTCTGTCGCCCCGGCCGACTGGTCGGCGGCGGCCTCGAAGGCGACGATCGCCGCGTCGACCTCGCCGACGACTCCGGCGAGGGGCACGACGTTGAAGACACCCTGCCCGCCTCTCAGCAGGTCGACGATCTCCTCGCCGGAGCGCACGAGGACCGAGCAGCTCCCGCCGAGCACGAGGTTCGCGCTGGCGAGGTCCTCCCCGGACTGGCGCAGGGTCGCGATCGCCCGACGCGCCTGGCGGAGGTTGAGGCCGGCGTCGAGCAGCTGCTTGATCACCTTCAGCTCGAGAAGGTCGCGGTAGGAGTAGAGGCGCTGGGACCCGCTCCCATGGGCGTCGGCGAGGGACGGCGTGAGCAGCCCCGTCCGCGCCCAGTAGTCAAGCTGGCGGTAGGTGATCCCGACGATGGTGCAGACCTGCGGACCGCGAAATCCCACCTGCCTCACCGAGGTCGTCGACCTCGCCCTTCGAGTCGCCATCACGCTCCCGCCTCCTGCCGTGCCGGGCTCCGGGCCCGGCCCTTGAGCCGGCGCGGCAGACCACTTGACAGCCGCGTAGTTACGCCCTTGTCAGCAGGGTAGGGCGCGGCGATCGGCGAGTCAACGACCGCCGGCCGGGCAGCTCAGGCGGAGAAGTCCTCGGGGCGAACCGTGTCGAGGAACTGGCGGAACTGCCCGACGAGCTCGTCCGGCTCGGTCTCGCCGTCCTCCTCGCCGAGCTCGATGAGGACGCCGGCCTCCTCCATCAGCTCCTCGCTCACGTACAGCGGCGACCCGGTCCGGGTCGCGAGGGCGACGGCGTCCGACGGCCTGCTCGAGACCTCGAGGCTCCGGCCGCCGAGCTCGAGGTGGATCTCCGCGAAGTAGGTGCTGTCTCGCACCTCGGTGACCACGACGCGCTCGACCTTCGCGCCGAGCGCCGCCAGGATGTCGCGCATCAGGTCGTGGGTCATGGGCCGCGGGACGTCGACCCCCTGGACGGCGAAGGCGATCGCCGTCGCCTCGGGCGCCCCGATGAAGATCGGGAGCGACCTCTCGCCGCCCTTCTCCTGCAAAAGGATCACCGGCGTGTTCGACTGGAGGTCCACCCGAACCGCCGCCAGCCGCACCTCGAGCACCGATTCGACGATACTCCCGGTGAGCGCCGACCGGTACGTCTCCGCTCAGCCCGCCGGCCCGTAGAGGTCCCGAGCGAGCAGGTCGAGGTCGGGGAGGTCGAAGCCCGGGAGGTCGAGGCCGGGCAGGTCCAGGCCGAGCCCCGGCCCCGGGGACCCGGGGCCGCCCACGGCGACGACGTCGGGGAGGTTCCGGAAGCGCTCTGCGAGGTCGAGCCCGTAGCCGACGAGGTAGCGGTCGGGTGCCTCCACCCCGCGGTAGTCGAGCTCGAGCGGGATGATCCGCCTCCCGGGCCGGTCGAACAGGGCGCACAGGCGCGCACGCCTCGCGCCGTGCCCCGCCAGCAGGTCGAGCACGTAGCGCGCCGAGAGCCCGGTGTCCACGACGTCCTGGACGAGCACCACCTCGCGGCCGCTGACGTCGAGGTCGAGGTCCTTCAGCACCTGCACCCGCCGGGCCCCGGCGGCGTAGGAGGAGAGGGAGAGGAAGTCGACCTCGACGGGGACGCTGAGGCGCCGCAGCAGGTCGGCGACGAGGACCACGCTCCCTTTCAGGACCCCGACCAGTACGACGCCTCCCGGGTGGTCCGCCGAGATCTCCGCAGCGAGCCGCTCGACGATCTCGGCGAGCTCGGTCGGGGCGAGGAGGCGGGCCGGGCCGCTCACCCTCCGGCGATGCCTCGCAGCTCGGCTCGCACGAGGACGGCCTGCAGCTCGGCGCCGAGCCGGGCGAGCTCGGCGAGCCCGGCACGGGCCTGCTCGCGCGCCGTCGGGTTGCGCTGGCGCAGGAGCGGCGTGACGACCTGGGAGAACAGGCCGACCTCCCGCTCGGCCGCGTGGCGGAACGTCGTGAGGTGCCGCGCCTCGATGCCGTAGGCGCGGAAGGCGCCGGCGAGGCGCGTGACGGCGAGCGCCTCCTCGTCGTAGCAGCGCTCGCCACCGACCATCGTGCATCTCACCAGCCGGTAGTCCTCGAGCTCGGCTACCAGCGACGGGTCCACGCCGGCAGCCGCGGCGAGCTCGACCGCGCTCAGGCTCGCCCCGCCGGGAACCTCCGCGCCGGCTCCGGCGCCGTGCCCGCCCCCGCCACGCGAGCCGGCCACCGCCCGGCGGGCCGGCATCCGGCTCTTCGTCCCCGCGGCCTCGCGCCGCCTCGGGCCAGGCTGGTCTGCCGGCTGCCCGTCACGCGGCCGCGAAACAGGCTCGCCAGGGGATCGGGGCGGCGCCGGAACCTCCGGGCCGTCCTCGCCGCCGAGTGCGGCAGGGGCCGAGCCGGGCGCACCTGAGGTGCCGGGATCCGGCGTCCCGACGCCGCCGGCCGGCGCGTCGTCCCCGAGCAGGGCGAGCACCTGGCGCGAGCCGGCAGAGGGAGCCGGCTCGGGCATCAGCCGCAAGCCCGCGCCCTCGGCGCTCGGGTGGCTCGCGACCCCGACGAGCCGGCCGCCCAGGACGGGAGGCTCCCTGAGCTCGTCGTCGAACAGCGAGGCCTCGATGGCCGCGCCCTGGGGCAGACCGGCAGCGGTGTCGAGGCGCCCCTTGATCACCTTGAGCGGCAGGAAGTGCTCGCGCTGCTGGAGCAGGATCCATCGAAGGCGCTCGACGTCGGGACCGGAGAACCTGCGGTAGCCGGAGGGCGTCCTCTCGGGCTCGATCAGCCCCTTGGACTCGAGGAAGCGGATCTTGGAGATCGTGACGTCCGGGAACTCCGTGACGAGCAGCTCGAGCACCTCTCGGATCGACAGGTAGGTCCGCTCACGCTCGCCCGTCCTCCGCTCGGCGTGTCGAGCCCGAGCAGCCCGGACGCCCGGCTCGCTTCCCGGAGGGCGATGCCCGCTCGCCCCGTGCTCCACGGCCACGTCCCTCCTCCGGCCCTCAGCTCGCGCTCGGCGCGAGGAAGACGAGCTTGAACTTCCCCACCTGCACCTCGTCGCCGCTCGAGAGCACCACCTCGTCGATCCGCTCGCGGTTGACGTAGGTGCCGTTGAGCGACCCCACGTCGCGCACGAGGTAGCGGGACCCCTCTCGCACGAACTCGGCGTGGCGCCTCGAGACTGTGACATCGTCGAGGAAGATGTCACTCTCGGGGTGCCTTCCCACTCGGGTCACCTCCGCGTCCAGGACGAACTTCGAACCGGCGTCGGGCCCGCGCTTGACGAGCAGCACCCCTGTGCCCTCCGCGAGCTCGGCGACGGGCAGGCCGAGCTCCTCCTCGCCGAGCTCGCCGGTCGCGTCGACCGGCACGAAGGAGACCGTCGTGTCCCCTCCCCCGCCGACGAGCGCGGCGCCGCACGACGAGCAGAAGTTGACACCGGGCGGGTTGCGGTGGCCGCAGTTGTGGCAGAACACCCCGCTTACGGTAGCCGTTCGCGGTCTGCCGCGTCCGAGGGGCACGACCCCCTGCCGTCAGGGCTCGATCAGTTCGCGATAGCGCTGAGCTGGGAGGAGCTGATCCACTTCGGCCGCGTCCGCGCCCTCGATCACGCAGAGCCAGCCGGCGCCGTAGGGGTCGCTGTTCAGGCGCTCGGGCGCCTCGACGACGGCCGTGTTGACCTCTGCGACGACCCCCCCGACGGGCGCGTAGACCTCCGAGACCGACTTCGTCGACTCCACCTCCCCGAGCGTGCCGCCGCGCTCGACTCGGGCGCCGACCTCGGGCAGCTGGACGTAGACGATGTCGCCGAGCGAGGCCTGGGCGAAGTCGGTGATCCCGACGACCGCCCGGCCTGCCTCGATCCGTACCCACTCGTGGTCGCCGGTGTAGCGCAGGTCGTCTCGAACCTCCATCGGCGGCATGGTACCGGTCGCGGCACCGTCCCGCTCAGGCCCCGAGGAGCTCCCGGATCCCCGCCGTCGCGCGGGCGAGGCGCGCCTCGGCGTCGGCCGCGTCGCTCCCCTCGGCATAGACCCGGGTGACGGGCCGCTCCGGGTCCGGGACCACGAGGGTCCACCCACCGCCGTCGTCCCAGCGCACCCCGTCGACGAGGACGACATTGCCCGAACGAGCGAGCTCGAGCACGCCCCGCATCACCGCGCCCTTCTGCTCGTGCGGGGTCGGGACGTCCCGGTGGACGACGCAGGCGCGGGGAAGGCTCGCGGCGAGCGCCGAGAGCGGGAGGCGCTCGCGGGAGAGGAGCGCGAGGAGGTGCACGAGGGCCGAGACGGCGTCCTGGGCCGGCAGGAACTTCGGGAAGGCGAAGCCGCCGTCGCCGTCGGCGGCGAAGTGCGCGCCGGACTTCTCGGCGACGTCGCCGAGGTCCGCCGCGCCGACCTTGGCGAAGGTCACCTCTGCCCCCTGGGCCCCGGCGAGGTCGACGGCCGCGCTCGTCGCGTTCACCGGCAGGACGAGGCGGCAGCTCGGCACGGAGGACGTGACGAGCTTCACCAGCGCGAGGAGGGCCTCGACGTCGCTCAGCACATGGCCGTCGTCGGCGACGAGCGCGAGCTGCTCGCCGCCGGGCGCGATCACCGCGCCGAGATGGGCGCCGGAGGAGCGCACGAGCTCGGCGAGCCGCTCGCAGTGCGCGCCGCGGTCGTAGGCGAGCACCCCCGGCGTCGAGACGAGGGGGTTCACGACGAGCACGTCCGCGCCGAGCTTCGACAGCACGCTCGGCATGACGAGGCTCGCCGTGCCGTACGCGTAGTCGAGCACGAGCTTGAAGCGCGCCCGGCGGATCGCCTCGAGGTCCACGCTCTCGACGAGCGCGGCCGTGTACAGCTCCGCGGTGCGCGGCGGGAACTCGATGTCACCGATCTCGGCGGCGAGGACTCGGCGAGCCTCCTCCCGGTTGTGCAGGCGCTCGACCCGCCGCTGGGCGGCCTCGTCGAGGTCGTTGCCGTCGGCGTCGAGAAAGCGGATGAGCACCGACTGGGGGTCGGCGGGGTCGAGCCGTACGGTCACGCCGCCTTGGCTCTGGCCGGTGCGGACGTGGAAGCGGGTCACCGGGACGGTGGCCGCCTCGAGGTCCTGCACGTGCAGGCCGGCCGCGTTCAGCCCGACCATCGCCGCCCGCTTCAGCATCCGGGCCGCCCTGCTCGAGTCCCTCGAGGTTGTGACCGTCGCCCCCTTGGGCAGCGACGTGGCATAGGCCATCGCGACGCGCAGCGCGAGCTCCGGAGACAGGTCCACGTTCGCGAGGCCCGCGACACCGACCTGGCCGAACAGCGAGCGCGAGGCGCGCGACTCCCAGATCACCGAGGACATCACGGTCGCCCCCGCCTCGACGACCTTGTTCGGGTAGACCTTGACGCCGGCCGACAGCACCGCGTCGTTGCCGACGCGACAGCCGTCGCCGAGGACGACGCCCTCCTCCAGGCGGGCGCCATGGCGCAGCTCGCAGGAGCGCCCGACGACGCTCCCCCGCGCAAAGAAGCGTGACCCGAGGTAGCAGTTGTCGTGGACGACGCTGCGCTCGAGGTCCGCGCCCTCGCCGATCCTGACGTTGGCGCCGAGCACGCAGTAGGGCCCGAGCCGGACGCTCGGGCCGATCCGGCAGTTCGCGCCGATCAGTGCAGGTCCTTCCACCAGGGCCGAAGGGTCGATCTCGACGCCCTCGCCGACCCAGACCCCTGGGCGCAGCGGGAACGCGTCGAGCTCGACGGCGACCTTGCCGTCGAGCACGTCGTGGTGGGCACCGAGGTAGGCCGAGAGCGTGCCGACGTCCTCCCAGTAGCCGTCCGTGACGAAGCCGTGCAGGCGCCCCCCGCGCTCGAGCAGCGAGGGGAAGACCTCCCCGGAGAAGTCGACGGCCCGCCCGGTGGGGATCTCGTCGAGCACCTCGGGCTCGAGGACGTAGATCCCGGTGTTCACCGTGTCGGAGAAGACCTGGCCCCACGTCGGCTTCTCGAGGAACCGCTCGATCCGGCCGGCGTCGTCGGTGATGACGATGCCGAACTCGAGCGGGTTGTCCCTCGGCGTGAGGGCGAGCGTGGCGAGCGCGCCGGCCGCCTCGTGCGCCCGGACGAGCTCGGTGAGGTCGACGTCGGTGAGGACGTCGCCGGAGATGACGAGGAAGCGCTCGTCCAGCTCGTCACGCGCGTTCAGCACCGAGCCGGCCGTCCCGAGCGGCGTCTGCTCGGTCGCGTAGATGATCCGGACGCCGAACTCCGACCCGTCGCCGAAGTAGGTCCGGACGGTGCTCGCGAGGAACGCTACCGTGATCACGACCTCGTCGAAGCCGTGGCGCTTGAGCAACGACACGACGTGCTCCGCCATGGGCCGGTTGGCCATCGGCAGCATCGGCTTGGGCTGGCTCATCGTCAGCGGTCGGAGCCGGGTGCCCTCACCGCCGGCCATGACGACCGCCTTCACCTGCTCCCTCCGGCGTCCCCTGTCACCGGGGCGCGCCCTTGCGCTCAGGCATCGGGCTCGCATGACCCGGGTCGGAGCCGGTCCCCGCGCCCGCTCCCCGGGCGTCCTCCAGCGCGGCGCGGGCGCGGGGCAGGTACGCGAGCGCCGCGGAGAGCGACGCGAGGAACGACGGGACGAACACGACCCAGGTCGCGACGGCGAGGGGACGCGTCCAGCCCCCCGGCCCGTGGGCGCCGACGAGCAGCGGCAGGCAGACCATCATCCCGAAGGTCCCGGCTTTGCCCAGCCAGATCACGTCGATCCTGCGAGCGCCTCGCGCCGCGAGGAGGAGCACGGCGCTGCTGACGAGCGCCTCCCGGGCGAGCACGAGCGCCGCCACCCAGGCGGGCACGGCGCCGTAGACGACCGCCGAGACGACGGCCGTGCCGACGACGACGCGGTCGACGGTGGGGTCGAGCACCTTTCCGACGGTCGAGACCTGATCGAAGCGACGGGCGACATAGCCGTCGAGGAAGTCGGTGACCCCTGCCCCGCCGAGCACGAGGGCGGCCGCCACCCGGTCATCGGGGCCGAAGAGCAGCCCGAGGTAGAGGCCGAGGAGCGCGAGGCGCAGGAGGGACAGCGCGTTCGGCACCGTGGCGACGCCCCGATCGCCCGTGCCCCGCGGGGGAGCCGGGCGGGTTGCGGTCAACGTCCCCGGAGGATGTTGCGCACGACCAAGGCGAGGACGGTCACGACGGCACCGGCTCCGGTCGTCGCCCGCACCTTGCGCGCGCCGCCCCCGGCACGGACGACCGCCGCCACGAGCAGCGCGGCATCCCGCTCGTCGGGCCGGGGCACGAGCGCCTCGACCGCCGCTCGGGCCGTCTCCTCGTCGGGGCGCCGGTGCAAAAAGACGCTCTGGCTCAGCTCGAAGCGCAGGTCGCGGCGCAGCTCGGCGGCGAGCTGCTCAGCGGCGCGGTCCCTCCGCCAGTCGCAGGGGTACTCCCGCCCCCCCAGCTGGGACTCCCACCATCGCTGCAGGTAGCTCCCGAGTCGCGCCGTCCGCCTGCCCATGCCCCCGGCAGTCTACGCGCCGGGCGCGCCGCGCCCTCGGGCCGCGCCGGCCGGTGTTGCTCGCGGGGGCTCCGACGAGTTGTATTCATCTCGGCGGGGAGATCCCCCGAGCGCCGGGCGGGGCCCGGCGAGATCCGCGGGGCGGCGATGGCGGCTGGCACGGGGGCGATCCGGGGCGTGGTGCTCGCCATCGTGCTCGCGGGCGGCAGGGGCCGCCGCCTCGAGCCGCTGACCGCGGACCGAGCCAAGCCGGCGGTCCCCTTCGGCGGGGCCTACCGCATCGTCGACTTCGTCCTTTCCAACCTCGTCAACGCGAACTTCCGCAAGATCGTCGTCCTCACCCAGTACAAGAGCCACAGCCTCGACCGCCACATCAGCCAGACGTGGCGCCTGTCGCCACAGCTCGGCAACTACGTTGCGACGGTCCCCGCGCAGATGCGCCGGGGCGCACGGTGGTTCGCGGGGTCGGCCGACGCCATCTACCAGAACCTCAACCTCCTCCGGGACGAGCGCCCCGAGCACGTGCTCGTCTTCGGTGCCGACCACGTCTACCGGATGGACCCCCGCCAGCTGCTCGAGGAGCACACCGCCTCGGGCGCCGGCGTCACGGTCTGCGGGCTGCCGGTGCGCCGGGAGGAGGCGAGCGCGTTCGGCGTCATCGACTCGGACGAGAGCGGCCGGGTGCGCGCCTTCCTCGAGAAGCCGAGCGACCCGCCCCCGATGCCGGACGACCCGGCACGCTGCTTTGCGTCGATGGGCAACTACGCCTTTCGCGCCGACGTGCTCGTCGACGCGGTGACCGCGGACGCCGAGGACGAGACGAGCAGCCACGACATCGGTGGCGACATCATCCCGAGGCTCGTCGCGGAGGGGGCGGCGCGCGTGTACGACTTCCGCCGCAACGAGGTGCCCGGGGTCGGGGAGCGTGAGCGGGCTTACTGGCGCGACATCGGGACCCTCGACTCCTACTACGACGCCCACACGGACCTCGTCTCGGTCGAGCCGGTGTTCAACCTCTACAACGCCGAGTGGCCGATCCTCAGCTGGCACCCGCCGCTCCCTCCCGCGAAGTTCGTCCTCGACGAGGAGACCCGCCGCGGCCACGCCCTGGACTCGCTCGTCAGTCCCGGCGTGATCGTCTCAGGCGGGACCGTACGCCGCTCCGTCCTCTCCTTCGGGGTCCGCGTCGAGGCCCGGGCGCTCGTCGAGGGCGCGGTCCTGCTCGACGGCGTCGAGGTGGGCGAGGGCGCGGTCGTGCGCAACTGCATCATCGACAAGGACGTGCTCGTCCCGCCGGGCGCGGAGATCGGCGTCGACCCCGAGGCAGACCGTGCCCGTTTCGCGATGTCCGCCGCGGGGATCGCCGTCGTCGCCAAGCGCCAGGTGATCCCCCCAGCCGACCGCCCCGCCCGTTCGACCCCTGCCGGCGACGTCCCCACGCCCGCCGGCTCCCCCCCGGCCGGCGGAGGCGAGGCGCGCCCCAGCGGCCCGGCGGCCGACGAGCCGCGGCGCGGCGCGTGAAGGTCGCCCTGCTCACGAGGGAGTTCCCCCCGGAGATCTACGGAGGGGCCGGGGTGCACGTGGCCGCGCTCGCCGAGGCGCTCGACGAGCTCGCCGACGTCGCCGTGCACTGCTTCGGCAGCCCTCGGAGCTCGCCGCTCGTCGCCGGAACCTACGAGCCCTGGGAGCGGCTGACGGGGCGCTCCCCCGACCCGCTCGGCGGCGTGCTCGGCGTGCTCTCGGTCGACCTCGCGATGGCGGGCGCCGTCGCCGGTGCCGACGTCTGCCACTCGCACACCTGGTACGCCAACCTCGCCGGGCACCTCGCCAGGCTCGGCCACGGGATCCCTCACGTCGCGACGACGCACAGCCTCGAGCCGCTGAGGCCCTGGAAGGCCGAGCAGCTCGGGGGTGGCTACGCCTTGTCCTCCTGGTGCGAGCGCGTCGCCCTCGAGGGCGCCGATGCCGTGATCGCCGTCTCCAAGGCGATGCGGGCCGACGTCCTCTCCTGCTACCCGGCGATCGACCCCGCACGGGTCGAGGTGATCCACAACGGCATCGACACCGCCCGTTGGCGCCCCGACCGGCAGACTGACGTCCTCGAGCGGCACGGGCTCGACCCCTCGCGCCCGCTCGTCGTCTTCGTCGGCCGGGTCACCCGGCAGAAGGGGCTCGCCCACCTGCTGAGGGCTGCGCCGATGATCGACGGAGGCGCCCAGCTCGCCGTCTGCGCCGGAGCCGCCGACACCGAGGCGATCGCCACCGAGACCCGCCTCCTCGCGGACGTCGCGCGCCGGCGGCAGGGAGGGCTGTGCTGGATCGACGGGATGCTGCCCCAGCGGGAGGTCGCCCAGCTGCTCTCCCACGCCACCTGCTTCGTCTGCCCTTCGATCTACGAGCCCTTCGGCCTCGTCAACCTCGAGGCGATGGCCTGCGGGGCGGCCGTCGTGGCGAGCGCCGTCGGGGGGATCCCGGAGATCGTCGTCGACGGCGAGACCGGCCGGCTCGTCCCCGTCGAGCTCGAGCCGGGGGGCGAGCCCCGATCACCGGAGCGCTTCTCCGCCGACCTCGCCGAGGCGGTCAACTCCCTCGTCGAGGACCCCTCCCGGGCGCGGCAGATGGGCCTCGCCGGGCGCCGGCGCGCCGAGGAGCTGTTCTCCTGGCGAGCCGTGGCCTCGCGCACCCTCGAGTGTTACGAGCGGGTCACCGGGTCCGGCTGGCAACGGGCGGCAGGCGACGGTCGAGCCAGGTGAGCGCGAGGCGCTCGCAGCGCCGGGCGGCGGCTGCGAGCCCTTCCGGGGGGCGTGCAGCCGGCGGCGCGACCGGGCGATCGCGCGCAGCGGGAGGGCCATCAGCGCGAGGGCGCCGAGCTGGGCCGATCCGGCCACCTCGAACGTCGCGCGGGTCCCGAGCCGTGCCGTGAGCGCACCACCGGCCAGCGCGCCGAGCGGGATGATGCCCGTGACGAACATCCGCACGGCGTTGTTCACCAGACCGAAGCGCTCCGTGGGGATGAGCCGCTGGCGGAGCGAGAGCGACGCGACCTGGCCGAGGGAGGTCGACGCCGCCTCGAGCACGAGCGCCGCTCCGGCGAGGACCACGGCGTCGGTCGAGCCGAGCAGAAGGTAGCCGCACGCGGCGCCGAGGCCGGCGACGACCAGCGTCCAGTACGGCCCGAGCCGGCCGTGGGCCGCCTGGGCGAGCAGGCTTGCGCCCACGTCGCCAACGGCGGCGATGGTGAGCAGCAGGCCGTAGCCGAGGCTGCCCAGGTGCAGCGCGTGCGTGCCGTAGATGACGAGCACCGCCATCACCATCGCCTGGCAGAAGGCGAAGCTCGCCACTGTCGCCGTGAGGGCCCGGAGCTGGCGGCTCCGGAACAGGAAGGCGAGGCCCGAGCGGACGTCGTCGAGGACGCCGTGCAGCTCGGCGCCGGCGGCCCCGTCCACCCCGCCCTGCCCGTCCAGACGACCTGCCGGGCCAGAGTCCGGCCGGTCCTCCGCCTGCCGGGCGCCCGCGGGCGGCCGCGGCGGGACGGCCGCCCGGCGGAGGAACGCCGCGACCACGTAGGCGGCGGCGTCGGCGAGGAAGGGGAAGGCGCTTGCGAGCGAGTAGCAGAACCCGCCGACGGCCGGCCCCGCGAACTGCGTCCCCGCAGTCTGCGCGGCGTTGACCTGGCCGTTGAAGCGGTTGAAGTCGGTTTCGTCGGCGAGTAGGGGCACGAGCGACTGGCTGACGGCGAAGTCGACCGTCTCCCCGGCGCCGACGAGGAAGCTACCCGCGTACATCTCCCAGATCGTGATCCGCCCCGTCGCCGCCCCGAGCGCCACGGCGGCGACGACGACGGCACGCAGCAGGTCGACCGAGAGGACGAGGAGGCCCTGCTCGACCCGGTCGGCGAGCACGCCTCCGGGGAGGGCGACGACGAGCCAGGGCAGCTGGCCGGCGACGACGAGCCCCGAGATGAGCAGCGCCGAGGACGTGACGTGGACTGCGAGCAGCGGGAAGCCGACGAGGACGAGGCCGTCGCCGATGGAGGCAACGCCGCTGCCCGCGACGAGCAGCCGCAGGCGGGTCCGGCGCCGCACGTGCCGGCCGCCGGAGAAGGCCAGCCCTCTCATCCCCTCTCCCCGCTCACCACCGCTCCTCACCGGCTGCCGCCCGCGGCTCGGGCGCCTGGACGGCGCCGCACACGTTAAATCGCGCCTCGCCTCCTGCCGTTGGAGATGGCACGGCCGGCCGGCGTTCGCCGGCCGGCCGTGTCCACAGCACGGAGGGGGACGCCCCATCAACCACGCCCAGGTCTCCTACACCCGAACGTGTGGGACGTCACCCTCGCTCCGGAACGAAGTGAGGGCCTGTCTTGGGGCGGGCCCTCACTTCCACTGGACATTGGCCGTCACGGATCACCTCCTCTCTTTGGCCGGGGACCGGGAGAGCAGGCGAGCGCGGCACATGCCCGCAGCTCGCAGGCGGCGCGCGGCCGGCCGTCGGCGCCGCGCGCGAGGAACGCCGCATCGGGGCCTCATGCTAGGTCCCGGCACGGCGTTCGCAACAGGAGTCACTCCAGCAACACTGTCACCAGCCCTTCGCCATGCCTGAGGCCGCCGCGGTTGTGCCGGCTCGCCTCGCCGGGGTTCCTCGCGCCGCCTGGCTGTGGGGCCTGAGCGGCGCGCTCGCACTGGTCGCCTGGGTGTGCTGGGAGCTCGCGCTCGTCCACTACCGGCAGCTGCCCACGCCGCTCCGGCTGCCCTGGCCGGTGCTCGTCGCAACATTCGCCCTCGGTCACGCCGCGGAGGTGCGCTTCCAGTACCACCGCCACTACCACTCGCTCGACCTCACCGACGCGTCCCTGCTCGCGGCGATCGTGTTCCTCGCGCCCGGCTACACGCTCCTGAGCGTGGCGCTCGGGACGATCCTCTGGTCACTGATCGACCGCAGATCCGCGCTCAAGGTCGCGATCAACCCCGTGGTCCATGCGCTGTCGGCCACCGTCGCGATTCTCGTCTACCACGCGGCCCTGGCCGGGGCCTCGCCCATGTCCGCCCAAGGTGCCGCGGCCGCCGTCGCGGCCCTCCTCGCGAGCGAGCTGACCGGCAACGCGGCGGTGCGCGCCGCGATCGCCCTGTCGGGCGGGCCGTTCTCCCCGATGGTGCTCGCGGTGAACGCCGTCGCGCTGCTGCCGACCGTCGTCGTCGACGCCGTCGTCGGCCTGACCTCGGTCCACCTGCTCTGGGGCGGCCTCGGCGGCGGCCTGCTCTTCCTCGCCGGGGCCGGCATCACCGGCTACACCTACAGCGCCTACGGGCGCGTGAAGACCCGCTACACGACGCTCGACGAGCTCTACCAGTTCGAGCGCGGTCTCGCCGGCGTGATCGAGCCGGAGCGGGTCATCACCACCGTGCTCGAGAAGGCCCTGGGCCTGCTCAACGCCGAGGTCGTCCAGCTCGTCGAGCCCGGGCCGATCACCACGATCACCCACACGCTGAGGGCCGAGCAGACCCGCACGACCGTCGAGGCCCGAGCCCACCCGCTCGCGAAGTTGGTCCTCGGTGAGGACGCCTTCGTCCTCGCCCGCCGCCAGACGCACGACCGCCGGCTCCGCAGCGCGCTCGCTGGCCTGGGCTTTCGCGACGCGATCGCCTACCGGCTCCCCTCCGACGCCGACGACGAGGTCAAGGTCCTCGTCGTCGCGGACCGCCGAGGCGGCGACAACGTCACCTTCCACCGAGACGACCTCGAGCTCGTCGAGGCGATCGCGACGCCAACGGCGATGGCGCTGCGCAGCTCGGGCCTGCTCGAGCAGCTTCGCGCCGAGATCGCGACGAAGGAGTACCAGGCCTCCCACGACGCCCTCACCGGCCTCGCCAACCGGCGGCTGTTCACCGCCGAGGTCGACCGAGCGCTCGACCAGCGCGGCGAGCAGGCCCTCGTCGGCCTGATGATCATCGACCTCGACGGCTTCAAGACCCTGAACGACTCCCTCGGCCACGAGGCCGGCGACCTCTTCCTGCAGCACCTCGGCCAGAGCCTGAAGTCGGTCGTCGAGGGCCGCGGCGTCGTCGGACGCCTCGGCGGCGACGAGTTCGCGGCCGTCGTCACCAGGGCCGAGGACCCTGCCGAGATCGTCTCGATCGCCAACAACCTGAGCCTGGCTGCCCAGACCCCGGTCGCGATCGCCGACACCTCGGTGTCGCTCGGGGCGAGCATCGGCGTGAGCATCGCGCCCACGCACTCCGACGACCGCTTCACCCTGATGCGCCAGGCGGACCTCGCGATGTACCGTGCCAAGCAGCTCGGCGGCGGCGTCGCGGTGCACGACGACGCGAGCTCGGGCCAGATCGACCGGCCGTCGCTCGTCGCCGCGATCCGAGAGGCGATCCGAGCGACGAGCCTGGACCTCCACTACCAGCCGAAGGTCCGCTTCGACACCGGCGAGGTCGTGGGCGTCGAGGCGCTGCTGCGCTGGACGCACCCCCGCTACGGCGCCATCGACCCCGAGCAGTTCATC
The DNA here is from genome assembly GCA_021786195.1 of Actinomycetes bacterium. Lineage (GTDB taxonomy): Bacteria > Actinomycetota > Acidimicrobiia > Acidimicrobiales > Bog-793 > JAKAOD01. Next base: position 92,647 of record JAJYNS010000118.1, read on the forward strand.
CCGGTCGCCGAGAGCTCCGGCCTGATCCGCCCGCTCACGCGCTGGGTCCTCGACGCCGTGATGACCCAGTGCGCCGCGTGGCGCCGCGAGGGCCTCGAGCTCAACGCCGCGGTCAACCTCTCCCCGGTCCAGCTGGACGACCCGACGATCGTCACCGACGTGCGCCAGCTGCTCGAGGCGCACGACCTGCCGCCCTCGCTGCTCACCCTCGAGATCACCGAGTCGCGCGCGCTCACCGGCCCGCTCGGCGACCAGCACGTCCTCGAGCCGCTCGCCGAGCTCGGCGTCCGGCTCTCCATCGACGACTTCGGGGTCGGGACCTCGTCGCTCGCCCGCGTCAAGCACCTTCCGGTGCGCGAGGTGAAGATCGACAAGTCCTTCATCGTCGGGCTCGCGGCGGGAGGCACCGACGACGCGATCGTCAGCTCGGTCATCGCCCTCGTCCACCGCCTCGGGCTCGAGGTCGTCGCCGAGGGGGTCGAGTCGCAGGCGACCTACCGCCGGCTCGCCTCGCTCGGCTGCGACATCGCCCAGGGCTTTCTCATCTCGGCGCCCCTCCACCCCGCCGAGCTGGCCCTCTGGGCGCTGAGCCGCCGGCAGCAGGTCGCCTCCGGAGCGTTCGTCTCGTCGGGGACCTGCGAGCTCGACGCGCTCGGCCGGCCGGGCGAGGGCGTCGGCGCGGCCGCGAGGGGGCCGACGCCGGCCACCTGAGCCTCAGCGCACGCCCGAGGGACGGAACTGCAGGCTGACGCGCGCGCCGACGGGCCGGGCGGTCTTCGGCACGGAGTGATCGAAGCTGCGCTGGCAGGACCCTCCCATGACGAGGAGGTCGCCGCTCGCGAGCTCGTAGCGCCGGGCCCGACCGCCGCCGCGGGGGCGCAGCGCCAGCGTCCGGGTCGCGCCGAGCGAGACGATGGCGACGACGGTGTCCTGGGTCGCCCCCCGGCCGATGCGGTCCCCGTGCCAGGCGACGCTGTCGCCGCCGTCGCGGTAGAGGGCGAGCCCACAGGTGTCGAAGCCCCCTCCGGCCTCGGCTCGGTAGCCGGCGTCGAGCGACGCCCGCACCTCCTCGAGGGCGGGGTGGGGAAGCGCCTCGCCTTCTTCATAGAAGCAGGTGAGGCGGGGCACCTCGACGAACCGGTCGTACATCCACCGCCGTTCGGCACGCCAGGGCACGACCTCGAGCAGCGCCTCGAGCAGCTCGGCACCTCCCTCCAGCCGCAAATGGCGGTGCTCTACCCAGGCGCCTGAGCCGAGACCGATGCGCGTCGGCGGCGGAGCCGCGCGCCGCGGCCCGATCCGGCCTGCTCGGTCGAGGAGGCTCCCCTGGCACGCGATCACGCAGAGGCATCCTAGCGCTCACCAGAACAGATGTTCGTCACCGCGGCGCCCTCGCGTCGCTGCGCGGCTGGGGAGCGACCGAGCGTGGCCGAGCTCTCCCTGCGTGGTAGCCAGGGCGCACTTCGCGCGAGGAAAAGGGGGCCGAGACGCCGTTCGACCTGTCCAGGCCTGGGGCCGGTTGGTATAACGGGCACCGTCCTCCAGCGACAAGGAGCCGGAAGTGAGCGCCTCCGCGCCAGGTGTGCGGCTGCGGTCGATCGGCCAAGCGGCCGTGCTGAGCGGGCCGGTGAGCGACGTCGCCCGCGCCCGGGAGCGAGCCCGGCGTCGTCGCCTTCGGTCCCTGGCCCTCGCCCTAATCGTGCTGCTCGCCGCGATCTCTGTCCGCGACGCCCTGTACGGGGGCCCCTTCCCCGGTGTCCATGTTCCCTCCGCCGACGCCAGGTACCTTCCGGCGGCCCTGCTCATAGCCGTACTCGTTCTCGTCCTTCTCGGCCCGCTGCTCGGCGCGGGGCGCTCGCCGCACGTGCTGTACCGGCCCGGCGAGATCGACGTCCGCTTCGAGGACGTCCGGGGCGCCGGCACGGTCGTCGACGAGGCCGTCAAGACGCTCAACCTCTTCCTCGCGCACAAGACCTTCCACGAGCAGATGGGCGGCACACCGAGACGGGCGATCCTTTTCGAGGGCCCGCCGGGCACCGGAAAGACCTACGTCGCCAAGGCGATGGCGGCCGAGGCGGGGGTCCCGTTCCTCTTCGTGTCCGCGTCGGCCTTCCAGTCCATGTTCTACGGCCAGACGAACCGCAAGATCCGCTCGTACTTCCGGGCGCTGCGCTCCTATGCGCGAAACGAGGGCGGTGCGATCGGCTTCATCGAGGAGATCGACGCGATCGGCGGGGCGCGCGCCGGTATGGGGATGCGCTCCGAGGGCATCTCCGGCGTCGTCAACGAGCTCCTCGTCCAGCTCCAGTCCTTCGACCAGCCGCGCCTTTCCCGGCGAGTCTCGGGTGCGCTCGTCGACCTCGTCAACGCCTGGCTCCCGGCCGGGCACCAGCTGCGAAAGCACCCTGTTGCGCCGGCGAACATCCTCGTCGTCGGGGCGACCAACCGGGCCGGCGACCTCGACCCGGCGCTCCTGCGGCCCGGTCGCTTCGACCGCCGGATCTACTTCGACCTTCCCTCGCGCTCGGGGCGCCGGGAGATCCTCGACTACTACCTCGCCCGCAAGGCCCACGAGGCCGAGCTGGACGACGAGCAGCGGCGGGACGCGCTCGCGGCGATGACGATCGGGTACTCCCCGGCGATGCTCGAGCGGCTGCTCGACGAGGCGCTCGTCTGGGCGCTGCGGCGCGGCGCCGAGGAGCTGTCGCTCGCCGACGTCCAGCAGGCGAAGATGACCCAGGAGGTCGGCATCGGCCAGCCCGTCGAGTACACGGACCAGGAGCGGCTCGCGATCGCCGTCCACGAGTCCGGGCACGCGACCGTGGCATGGCTCGTCGGCAATGGCCGCAAGCTCGACGTCTTGTCGATCGTCAAGCGTGGCGGCGCGCTCGGCCTGCTGCTCCACAGCGACACCGAGGAGCGTTTCACCCGCACGAGGGACGAGATCGAGGCCCTGATCCAGATCGCGTTCGGGGGGATGTGCGCCGAGGAGATCTTCCTCGGCGCGGCCGGCTCGGGGGTCGCGGCCGACCTCCAGGCGGCGACGAACGCCGCGTGCCAGATGATCGGGTCACTCGGCATGGGCAGCTCGCTGATCTCCCTCGACACCGCCGACGTCGCCGGAGGTCGGAACCTCGTCGCTAAGGTCCTCGCCGTCGAGCACGCCCGGGAGGAGGTGGAGCAGCTGCTCTCCCGGCTGAAGTCCTCGACGCTCGCGCTGCTGGAGCAGCACCGGGAGGTCGTCGAGGCGCTTCGCGACGCCCTCCTCGAGCGCCACGAGCTGGTCGGCGAGGAGATCCTCGAGGTGATCGAGTCGAGCCTGCCCGGGGTGCGCCACCGCGCCGAGGAGCTCCGGGCGACCTCCTGAGCCCCTGGCCCGGACGCGCCGGGCCCGGCGCGGCCCGCTACCAGGTGCGCGCGAGCGGCGCGGCCGCCGGTGCCGTTCCCGGGGCCGGCGAAGGACCTCGCGCCTCGTCCGAGCCGAGCGAGGCCTCGAGGAGATACTCCGAGATGTCCCGGAAGCTCATCCGGCCGTTCGCTGCCTTTCGCAGGTTCACGAGGCAGATCGGGCACATCGTGACGCAGTCCGCCGCGACCTCGCCCAGCTGCTCGACCCGCTTCGAGGCGACCGCCAGTGCCTTGCTCGGGTAGAGCGACTCGGCCGGTCCTCCGCAGCACCAGGTGGCGGCGCGAGACCGCTCCGGCTCACCCACGTCGAGCCCCGCGGCCTCGAGCAGGTGCCGTGGTGCCTCGATCACGTGCTCGGCCCGCGCGTAGACGCAGGAGTCGTGTATGACGACGCCTCGCCCGACCTTCCGGCGGACCGGCAGGCTCGAGTCGGCGAGCACCTCGAGGTAGCTGCGCACGCGCACGTCGTAACCCTCGACCAGCCTCGGGAAGACGCTTCTCAGCATGTTGGTCGTGTGGGGATCGATGGTGATCGCCTCCCGGACGCCGTGGGCGCGGAACACCCCTGCGATCCGCCGGGCGTGCGCGGCGACGGCCTCGTCGGCCCCGAGGTCGTAGGCGAGCGCCCCGGCGTAGAGGTCGTCCTCGTAGAGGTAGCCGAACTCCACACCCGCCAGCTGCAGGAGCCGGGCGACGTTGGCGGGGACCCGGTCGTACTCCTCCCGCTCTGCCGGGCGAGGCCTCGCGACGACGGCGACGGCGTTGACGAGCCTGTTGGCCCGGCGAGCCAGGCCCGACAGCCGCGCGAGCCGCGAGTCGCCGAGAAGCTCCTCCAAGCGCACCAGGCGCTCGATGTAGGGGATGAGCTGGTACATCGTCCCGGTGTAGAGCACGGTCTCACCGCCTCGGGGCAGCGAGAGGTCCCGAGCCCATCGGGTGGCTCGCCGCGAGGAGATCGGGAGGACCGAGCCACGCAGCCTCAGGTTGTCGGCGAGGACCCCGACGACGTCTCGAGTCGAGAGCGGCATCACAGCTCCCCTCGAAGCAGCCAGCTGCGCAGCAGGCGAACGTTGTCCGCGATGTGCACGCCCGCCGGGCAGCTGACCTCGCAGGCCCGGCAGAGCAGGCAGGAGAAGATCGCCTCGCGCTGGGCTCGAACCTCGTCCTCCAAGCCGAGCGCGGCCAGTCGCATCACCCGCCGAGGCAGCGTGGAGATCCCCATGGGACAGATCGCGGTGCAGATGCCGCAGCTCATGCACCGCTCGGCGTCGAAGGCGCCGAGCTGGCGCAGCTTGTCGGAGAGCCCCGGATCGAGGACGCCGCTCGTCACGGCTTCACCGCCGAGTACCGGAAGGAGCCGTCGCCCGACTGGTCCTGCTCGGCCACGTACCCGTACTTGCGCATGCCCATCACCCAGACCATCACCTCGTCCTCGGGCAGGCCCGCCCTGAGGGCGAGCTCGGGGACGCCGAGCGGGCCGTCCGCGAGCAGCTCGAGCAGCCGATCCCGCACCAGCGGCTCGTCGCGGATCACCTCGCGCACGTCCCGACTCATGCCGACGCCCCCTCGAGCAGCCCGTCGATCATGGCCCTGACCTGGACGTCGGTGTAGCCGCGCAGGTCGATGGCGTCCTCTGGGCACGTCGGCACGCATCCTCCGCAGCCCTTGCAGGCCGAGGGGTCGATGGTCGCGACCCGGGCGCCGTCGACGGCAGAGATCGATATCGCCTCGAACGGGCAGGATCCCACGCACGCCCCGCACCCGGTGCAGGACGACGGTTGCACGACCGCCACCTGCGGGTCGAGCTGAGCGGTGCCGGCCTTCAGGACCGCCGCGGCCTGGGCGACCGCCGCCAGGCCCGAGGCGACGCTCTCGGCCACCGTCTTCGGCGACTGGCAGGCACCGCAGATGCTGACGCCGTCCACGACGGTCTCGACCGGCCTCAACTTGGGATGGATCTCGTTGAAGAATCCGTCCCTGCTCAAGGGCAGCTTCAAGGTCGCGATCAGCTCGTCGTTCTCGCGCGCCACCGCTCCGGTGACGAGCACGACGAGGTCCGCCATCAGGCTCAGCTCGGCTCCGCCGGTCAGCATGTCGCGGACCTTCACCCGCAGGCGCTCGCCCTCCGCCCGCACCTCGGGCGGCTCGTCGTCGGCGAACTTGAGGTAGGCCGAGCCGCGCCTTCTCGACTCGCCGAACATGAGCTCGTTCTTGCCATAGGTGCGCAGGTCCCTGTACAGGTGGTACTGGCGCACCTCGGGATCACGGTCGGAGACGAGGAGCGAGGAGTGGACCGCGGCGGTGCAGCAGTAGCGCGAGCAGTAGGGGTGCTGCCCGTCACGGGCGCCCACGCAGTAGATGTAGGCGATGCTCCTCACCGGCCTTCCCTCGTGCCTGATCGGCCCTTCCGTCCCGTCGAGGAGCCTCCGCAGCTCGGCCAGCGTCACGACGCCACGGATCCCGTAGCCGAGCTCACCCACCTCCGGCTGGTAGGTGTCGAAGCCGGTGGCGACGAGGATCTGGCCGACCTGGAGGCGGACGGCCTCGCGGGCCACGTGCACCGTCACCTCGTAGTTCCCGTAGGTGCCGGACTTCGCGACCAGCTCGGCCTCGGTGAAGACCTTGATGGCCGGCCTGCTTGCGATCTCCTCGCGCATGCGCTCGACGAGCTCCCGCCCGCTGGTGCCGTTCGGGAACATCTCCCCGAACGAGCGCACCCACCCCCCGAGCTCTGCCTCGCGCTCGACGAGGAAGACCCCGATCCCGAGGTCGGCGAGCCCGATCGCGGCGCGCATTCCTGCGACACCGCCGCCGACCACCAGCGCGGCCCCCGTCGTCTCCACCTCGAGGGGCTCGAGCGGCTCGCTCAGGCGAGTCCTCGCCATCGCCGCGCGCACGAGCCGAACTGCCTTGCGGGTGGCCCCCTCGCGGTCGTCGGTGTGCGTCCAGGAGCACTGCTCCCGTATGTTCGCCTGGGTGTACTCGTAGGGATTGAGGCCCCCTCGCCGGGCGACCTCGCGGAAGGTGAACTTGTGGAGCATCGGCGAGCAGGAGGCGACGACCAGGCCGTCGAGGCGCTGCTCGGCGATGTCCTGGACGATCTCCTGCTGCGTCGCGTCCGAGCAGGTGAACATGGCCTCCCTGGCGACCACGACGTCGGCGTCGTCCTTTATCGCGTCGACGACCCGCCCGACGTCGACGTAGTCCGAGATGTTGCCCCCGCAGCGGCAGACGTAGACCCCGAGCCGCCTGCCCGGCCCGCCGGACCCTTCCTGGTGCCCGCTCATGCGGCAGACCTCTTCGCCTCGACGTACGCGGCCGCCTGCACGACCGCAGCACCCGCATGCAGGATCGACTCGGGGATGTCCCTGGGCGTGGAGACCGCACCGGCGACGAAGACGCCGGGGACGCTCGTGGCGGCGGGATTGAGCTCCTCGTCCACCTCCTCGACGTAGGAGTAGCGGTCGAGGGCCAGCTGCCCCGGCTCGAAATAGCCCGCCGCAACGGAGTTGGGCTGCACGCCGACGGCCAGCACGACGAGGTCGTACTCCGCCTCGGCGATCCCACCCCCGTGGTCGATGTCCTCGTAGCGAAGGACGAGGTTGCCGTCGGCCTTCTCGGTGATCTCGGCGATGCGCCCTTTCAGGAAGTTCGTGCCCATCGCCTTTGCCTGCTGGAAGAACTCCTCGTACCCCTTGCCCGCGGCCCGGACGTCGATGTAGTGGACGGTGACCTCTGCGAGCGGCAGCGCGCCCATGATCAGCTGGTTCTGCTTGAGCGAGTACATGCAGCAGAACTTCGAGCACAGCGGGTTACCGACGGTCTCGTCGCGCGATCCCGTGCACATGACGTACGCGATCCGCTCGGGCGTTCTCCCGTCGCTCGGGCGCAGCACTGTGGTGTACGGCCGGGTCGGGGCGAGGAGGCGGTCCATCTGCATGCCGGTTATGACGTTGCGGTACTTCCCGTAGCCGTACTGCGGCTTCAGGTCGGCCGGGAACAGCTTGTACCCCGTCGCCACGATCACCGCGCCGACTTCCAGCTCCTCGTCCCGGGGTCGCATGTCGAGGTCTATGGCTCCCGCCGGGCAGGCGCTCAGGCACTCGTGGCACTCGGAGCAGACCCCGCAGTCGAGACAGCGACCCGCGGAGGCCCGTGCCTCGGCTTCTGAGAGCGGCGGCTCGAGCTCGGCGAAGTCGATCGGTTCGGCGCTCAGCTCGAAGCTCGGGCCGAGCGGCGCTCGGCGGCTGTGCGTGCGCTGGCGGGCTAAGACCACCTGCTTGTCGACGACCGGCAAAGGGTCGTCGAAGCCCGAGAGCTCGAGCCCACGGAGGAACCGGTCCATCATGTGCGCCGCCTTGCGCCCGTGGCCGGCCGCCTCCGCGATCGTCGTCGGGCCCGTCACCGCGTCCCCCGCTGCAAAGACCCAGCCAAGCCGGGTCTGCAAGGTGACGGGGTCCGCCTCGAGCCCTCTTGCGCCCTCTCCGGCGAGACCCGGGAAGGCCGTGAGGTCCGTGCTCATGCCGATCGCGACGACGGCCCTGTCGCAGGCGAGCTCGTCCCGCACGGAGTCGTCGTAGGCGGGGGCGAACCTCCCAGCCTCGTCGAACACGGTGGTGCAGCGCTTGAGCTGGATCGAGCGCAGCGCCTCCTCGCCGGCGAAGCCGACGATCCCCCATCCGTCGTGGAGCTCCACCCCTTCCTCGAGGGCCTCGTCGACCTCCCAGGAGTACGCCGGCATCTCGGCACGCCGCTCCAGGCAGACGATGTGGACCGACGAGGCGCCCAGGCGCCGGGCGCTCCTGGCGGCGTCGATGGCGACGTTGCCGCCGCCCACCACGACCACCGTCCTGCCGCTGAGCTCCGGCGCCTCGTCGAGCTTGACGTCGCGGAGGAAGTCGAGCGCGCTCACCACCTCGTCGAGCTCGTCCTCTCCCCGGACGTGCAGCTTTGCGGCGCGGGTGGTCCCGGTCGCCACGAGGACCGCGTCGAACCCCTCCCTCCGCAGCCTCTCGAGGTCGTCGACCCTGGCGCTCGTCACGATCTCGACCCCGAGGTCGGTCAGGTTGGCGAGGTCGGCCTCTACCGCCTCGGGCGGCAGGCGGTAGGAGGGGATGGCGAGCCGCATCGCGCCGCCCGGCGCGGGAGCGGACTCGAAGATCTTCACCGCGTAGCCCTTGCGGGGGAGCTGCCACGCCGCCGTGACTCCCGCGGGGCCCGATCCGATCACCGCGACCCGACGGCCGTTCGCCGGCGGCCGTTCGATCCCCGGTGGCCGTCCCAGGGAGTAGTGCCTGTCGGCCACGAACCGCTTGATCCTTCGGAGTGCCACCGAGCCTTCGAGCATGCCTCGGGTGCACTCGGACTCGCAGGGCGCGTAGCAGGCTCGGCCAAGCGTCGCCGCGAGCGGGGTCGTCTCGAGCACGAGACGAAAGGCCTCTTCGTACTTGCCGCTGCGCACCAGGGAGACGTAGCCGTGGGCCTTGACCCCCGCTGGGCAGGCGAAGGTGCAGGGGGAGGTGCCGGCGCGCTCGACGAGCGCCTTCTGCGGCACCGCCTGGGGGAAGGGGATGTACGCGGCTCTCCGTGACACCAGCCCTTCGTTGAACTGGTCGGGGACCGCGACGGTGCAGGACTGCTCGCACTGCCGGCATCCGGTGCAGGCGGACTCGTCCACGAACCTCGGGTTGCGGCGCAGGGTGACCTGGAAGTCGCCGGCCGCGTCGCGCACGATCCGGGTGACCTCGGAGTCGGTCTGCACGGTGACGTTCCGGTGGTGCGTGGTCGCGCCCATCTTCGG